>NZ_CP133267.1:4249715-4574620 GCF_030915465.1 Neobacillus sp. PS3-34 | reverse complement strand
GAAAGTGGAGTCCGTGCATGAGTATATACTATTATTCTGCCGCTCCATTTTGGAGCGGTTTTTTTCGTTTCTACGTCATACTCGCCCCCATTAGTGTCTTCCTAGATAACCAATTAGGGGAAAAAATATGAGTTTTTCAGCAGAACTGAGGAGAGAAGCAACTCCAATCTTTAATGCGATTTTTGAACATCCTTTTGTACAGGGAATAGCGAATGGAGATCTAAAAAAGGATCAACTAATTCACTATGTTAAACAGGATTTTGAGTATTTGAGTTCGTTTATCAGAATCTATGGAATAGCCATTTCAAAGTGTGAAAATCGTGAAGATATGGACATGTTTAATAAGCAAATCTCATTTATTATAAACAGCGAAATTCACCCTCACAATAACTTTTGTCAAATCGCAGGTGTTTCCTACGAGGAATTACAGGGGTATTCATTATCTCCATCGGCACATCAGTATATCCGTCATATGCTTACAGTTGCTCACGAAGGAACATTGGGCGAAATTTTGGCTGTCTTATTACCTTGTCCGTGGACCTATTGGGAAATTGGAAGGAAATTATTAAATGATGTTAATCCAGATAACTCGCATCCATTTTATGATTGGATAAGTTTTTATGGCAATCGAACCGATTCCATTACTACTAAACTTTGTGCCCGACTAGATGAGTGGCGAAAGAAGCAACAAAAAGAGAAAAAGAAAAGATGAGAGAACATTTTTTATTAAGCTGTCAGCTTGAATATATGTTTTGGGATATGGCGTATAGACTAGAAGAATGGCCTGTTAAAATGGGGGGCGTATTAAGATGAACTGGAAAATGAAAGAAGTAGTTCTTGCTGTTATTTTAGCAGTGGCCTGTGGAGTTATTTATTTAGGATGGTCTACGCTTTGGATTCCGATTTCGGCTATTGTAGGACCAGTAGGTGCTGGTTTTATGTTTGGAATTTGGGTAATCGCTAGTCCAATAGTCGCCTATATTATCAGAAAACCGGGGGCAGCGTTTATTGCAGAGGTTGCAGCTGCTGCCGTAGAGTTATTGACTGGAAGTCATTTTGGACTAACTGCCTTGTTAGTTGGTGTCTTTCAAGGAATAGGATCAGAAATTGCATTCGGGATTTTCAGATATAAACGCTACAACCTATTTACTTTAATGCTTTCAGGAGCACTTGCAGCAGTTGGAAGCATGATCTACAACTTAATTGCCAACGGGTTTGGATATTATACTACTAAAGTATTTTTTGTGACGTTAGGCATTCATGTATTAAGTGGTATTATTCTGGGTGGTTTATTAGCCAAGGTAGTAGTAGACTCACTAGCTAAAACAGGAGTTCTGGAACAATACGAAATTATGAAGGAAAAAAGGAAAAAGGAAGACGTAAATGGAAATGCATCTGGGATGTAAGGATCTTTCTGTTCGTTTTTATAATCGATCTGAAAAAATACTGAGTAATGTTAATTTATCAATACATAAAGGGGAGAAAGTATTAATAGTGGGTCCTAGCGGCAGTGGGAAATCAACTTTGATTTCCACTCTTGCCGGTATTATTCCTGAGCATATGGAGGCAGAGGTAAATGGTGAAGTATTCCTCTGTAAAGATGTCGGTGTCATTTCCCAAGATCCTGATACCCAATTTTGTATGCTTCATGTGGATGAAGAAATAGCATTTAGTCTCGAAAACCGTTCTATTCCTCGAAGTGATATGGACAAATTGATTTCTGACTTAATGGATAAAGTAGGATTAAAGATAGATAAGAAAACACCAATTGAAACACTTTCAGGTGGTATGAAACAACGATTGGCATTAGCTTGTTTATTAGCACTAGAACCTGAAGTATTGTTCTTTGATGAGCCAACAGCCCAACTAGATCCTTTAGGCAGGAAAGAAATATTTGATTTACTGAATCACTTAGCTCACGAAACAAATCAAACGATGGTTTTTGTAGAGCACGTACTTGATGGATGTATTGAATGGATGGATCGTGTAATAATTATGAATGAGAGCGGTAGCATTATTGGTGATGGGAAGCCCGATGAAATTCTAGCTCATTTCAATAGTCATATGAAAGAAGCTGGTATTTGGCGGCCAAAGTTATATCCAGAAAAGTGGATGGAGGTTGTTCACAATGCCTCGCACCCGTTATCCATCAAACTTTCCAATCTATTAGAAACTAAGTCAGTAATAAAAACAAAAGAAAATAAAAAAGAGAATATTTTGATCAGTACTGAGAATGTTGATATTGGCTATGGGAAGCAAGCAATAATAACAGATATTAATATAAAAATACATAAAGGTGAGTGGATTTGCATCGTCGGCGAAAATGGGGCTGGAAAAAGTACCTTCTTGAAAAGTCTTATCGGGTTGGAGCCGATTAAAAAAGGAAAAATTCACTTTCAAGGAATTGACCTAAAAAAATGGTCGGATCAAGAATTATTTGAGAAAGCAGGCTTTGTTTTTCAAAATCCAGAACATCAATTTATAACCGACACAGTATTTGAGGAAATTGCCTTTGGAGGCAGACAAAGAAACGAGTCTGATGAGTTAACTAATGCAAAAACAAAACATCTGTTACAGGAGTTTGGATTGGAATCTTTTCACAGCGCACACCCTTTTACACTAAGTTTAGGTCAAAAACGGCGATTAAGTGTGGCGACAATGTTATTGTTTGATCAACCCTTATTATTGCTTGATGAACCAACATTTGGTCAAGATGAAAAAACAGCTAGAGAACTCACTAAACGCCTAAAAAAGAGACGGGACGCAGGAACAACCATTATAATGGTCACCCATGATATGGATTTAGTTGACGACTGTTCAGATCTGGTAGTTCTCTTTAACAAAGGTAAATTGACCTATCATGGGACACCATATCGGTTATTTTCGAATCAGCAGCTTTTACGTGAAAGTGAATTAATCCCACCACTTCATTACCAGTTGATGCATGCACGGGAGGAGAGCAAATTGTATGAATGCTAACCACTCATTTCTTTCTTCTCTAAATCCTACTTGCAAACTCATATCGCATTTTTTGGTTATGTTTTTTTTGATGGCCATATCCAATCCTAAAGTGACTTTTTTGATTTGGTTTCTTGCAATATTAATCGGCATTTTTTTAGGCGGATGGAGAATCTCTTACTTATTAAATAGGCTTTTGCCTTATCTAGGCTTTTTTATTCTTATATTTTGGATGATGGCAGTATTTGGAGAAGGGGGAGAAACAATTTGGAAATGGGCGTGGTTCCATATTACCAAAGAGAGTATGAATCACGGCTTAACTATATCTTTGCGTATGTTAGGGTTTGTTACCTATGGATTATTATTCACCTCTACAACAGACTTAACCTTATTCATTATGAGCTTAATTCACCAGTGTAAACTTTCACCTAAATGGGCGTATGGGTTATTGGCAGGGTTCCGTTTTATCCCACTCTTTCAATCTGAACTAAACCAAATGAAGACTGCACATAAAGTCAGAAGCTATAAGGAAAAAAACAGATGGAAAGCTTTCTTAAGGTACTCTTTACCGTTATTTACTCAAGGAATACGAAAGTCGGAACGAATTGCTATTGCTATGGAAGCACGTGGATTTACAGGTACACGACACCGAACTTATTATCAAACAACAAAAATTATAACGAAAGACTTTGTCTATTTATTTTCTTTATTATCAGCTGTCCTGGTGATTATTATTTTTGTTGAATGACGATCAAGGTTTTTTTACCATTGAAAACCATTATTATTATTTTAATTATGAGCGACACTTCTATTTGGAAGTGTCGCATATTTATTATTTAGGGAGGAGAGATAAACAATATAGTTGAAGAAGGGGTTTAGTGATTAAAAGTAGAATAAGGTAGAGCGGACAAATTAATGAAAAAGCAGGAGAAAAAATGAATACACAAGGAATTGTTTTAGTTGTAAGTGTTTCAATTATCAGGGATGAAAAAGTTTTAATGATTAAGGAAAATAAACCTACAGCCCTAAATAAGTGGAATTTTCCATCTGGCCGTATTGAACGTAGAGAAGATATTCTTCATGCTGCCAGGAGGGAAGTAAAAGAGGAAACAGGATATGACGTAAAGCTTACAAAGACTACAGGTATTTATAATTTCATAAGCAGCTCAAATCATCAGGTTATTCTCTTTCACTTTATAGGCGAAGTAATTGGCGGATCATTAAAAATTGAAGAGGAACAAATTATAGACAGTAAATGGATAAAAGTAACCGATCTGATGAATACCGACAATATTGACTTACGTGATGCCGGTGTGATAAAGCAAATTGTATCTAAATTGATAAATAAAGATTTTTATCCTATGACCATTTTTCATGACCAATTAAGCAACGAAGGCTAATAAAATTTTTTTTGAAAGGGGGATACGAATGAAAAGTCTTCCCGCACAAAGTGGCACAGTTGTTCTGGATTTTTATAAACCTGAGTATAAAGCAGAATTAGAAAATTATTTTTTGCCAATCGACCAATTAAAATATTCTGGAATGCCTCTTGATGCGATACAAAAATGTGAAATAGAAGAGGATCGTTATCCCATCGTGGTCCTATATAACAATAAACCCGCTGGTTTTTTTGTTCTTCACGTGTGGGAGGGAGTTCGACAATATTCTGACAATAAAGATGCCATTCTGTTGAGAGCATACTCAGTTAATGCTTCCTGCCAAGGAAAAGGAATAGCCAAAAAATCACTGTTATTGTTGCCATCCTTTGTTAAAAAACATTTCCCTACAAAAAATGAAATCATCCTTTGTGTGAACCATAAGAATATTGCTGCCCAAAATGTTTATTTGAAATGTGGCTTTAAGGATAAGGGAATAAGAGTGATGGGAAGCATTGGAGAAATGTTTCTTTTCCATATGGATGTATAAGAGATTTAGGAGTGAGTTTATGAATGATAACATTATAGATAGTATTCTTGAATGTATGGCTCTAAATGATAACAATACAAATATACAAAGAGCCCAGACTGAGCATCGTCTTAAATTGGCTGAATTCTGGGGTATAAAAAAAGGCAGCAGAGTGCTGGAAATCGGTTGCGGCCAAGGAGACACGACAGCTGTTCTTGCATATTTGGTTGGAGAGGAAAGGCCTCGTCCATGGTGTCGATATTGCTTCTCCTAGTTATGGAAGCCCAATCACGCTCGGTGATTCTGCTGATTATTTAATGCGATCAATGCTGGGAAAGCAGATAAAAATAGATTTTGAAATGGATATATTATCTCCTAAAGTAGATTTTCCTGAAAACTCATTTGATTTCATTGTATTATCGCACTGCTCCTGGTACTTCAAATCCTTTGAAGAGATTTTAGAAGTATGTACCAAAATCAGGAGATGGGGAAAAAAATTATGTTACGCAGAATGGGATTCTAGAATTAACAAGATAGAGCAATTACCGCACTTTTTAGCCATCTTAATTCAAGCCCAATATGAATGTTTTAAGGAAAATAGCACTTCAAATGTACGAACACTTTTTACCCCTACGGATGTAAAGGATGTTGTTGAAAAATCAGGCTGGAGCATAATAAAAGAGCAGTCTATTTCTTCAAATGCGCTGCAGGATGGTAAATGGGAAGTTGATCTTACATTAAATGAATATCAATCAGGGCTTGAAGATATTAGCGGCATTCCCACAAAACTAAAGTCACTAATAAAATCACAAATGAATTTGTTAGAAGAGTCGATCAAGAACCATGATATTAAACCTATGTCAACATTTGCATTTATCGCAGAGTAATAATCTAAAGTAAAATTCATTAGGGTCAACTATTAAGATTGTATCTTCCAAAACAATTGTTGTAAGATACAAATATCTTGAGAAATTTTTGTAAGGGGAGCATTAATATGAGCACACAACAAATCGACTTTCAAAAAACTGGATTGGTTATCATAGATCTACAAAAAGGGATTGTAAGTATGCCTGGGGGACAAGAAGTTGTTGAAAAGGCTGCCGAAATCGTTAAGCTCTTTCGTGAAAAAGATGGTTTTATTTCTTTTGTAAAAGTTGATTTTCATGACGGAAAGGATTCATTAAAACCTGCGACAGATCAGCCAGTTAACGCCGTGCAGCGTCCTGCCGATTGGGCGGAGTTTGTACCGGAGCTTGGAGTGAGTTCAACTGATTATGTCGTCACAAAACGACAATGGGGAGCTTTTTTCGGAACTGATTTGGATCTACAGCTTCGCCGCAGAGGCATCGATACTATTGTCCTATGTGGAATTGCTACTAATATCGGGGTAGAAAGTACGGCGAGAGAAGCATTTCAATATGGCTATAATCAAATATTTATCACTGATGCCATGACCACCTTCAGTCAGGAAGCACACGACGCATCCTGCAAATTCATCTTCCCGAGGATCGGGAAGAATAGGACCACTGAACAATTTTTATCAGAAGTGAAGGATTAATAATGGGCTAGTCCGGTTAATTTGTTTTGAGAGAGGGGTATCCTTTTCTCTTATTTTTTTTGAAAATAAGTCTCACTTATACATTTCATTGTCTAATGTGATTACATTTTCATTAAAAGTAGTCCTGCCAATATGCTTTGTATTTTCAACGAGCCTATATAAATTATCACAACATTGTTTTGCACCCATAACTAATAGCGGAACTCCAATAAAGTCAATTTTCAATGTACGTGAAAAAAATCCACCTAATGACATAGTAATGGGTACTGTTGGTGAAGTATTTGAGAAAACAATTTTTTCATTTAAATGAAATTTTTCTTGAAACAATAATGTCAATTCTTTTAAAGCGGGAACCACATATTTATTCCTTTTCCGACCAAGGGTATAAACGGAGTTTCCATCTTCATCAGTTCCGTGAAAAATAAGCTTTCCAAAATCCTCTTTTGTCAATTTATTAAAATATTTCACATTTAAAATTTCTTCAGTAGTTAGCTTTCTTTCCGATTGAGGCAAATGTCTTAAATGGTAGGCAGCCGCCAGTGAAGTAGTATGTGTGCCCCCAAAATCATTATAAATATAAAGCATAAATAACCATCCTTTATCATATTATCTATTTTTATTATAGGCATTTCCTTAACTGGCAATACGTGGACTAGAATTGAAGGTCAATTTAATCATATACCATTTTTTTAAGGAGCGATCAGCTTGATTGAAAATGAAGCAGCATGTTGAGCGGGACCTGAAGACCATTCTTGAGCGACTTGAAACGAATGAAATTCTTTAATTACGGTGACCGTCCATGCTGGATGCATGTTCGGTCTTTTTTTGTCAGAGAGTTATGGTATATGATGTTGGTATTAAATAGATTTAGGATTTGGAGTGGGGAATATGGCAGGTCATTCGCAAAGTGGTATGATTTTTTTATGAGTCCGCTGGAGAAACGGAAATTTAGTGTAGTACGCAGGAAGCTGCTAAATAACGCTACAGGAAATGTGCTTGAAATTGGTTCAGGAACAGGAATTAACTTTCCTTTATATAGCGTGGCGGCAAAAGTTACTGCCATTGAGCCGAGCGAACATATGATTGACCGTTCTAGAGACAAGCAGAGTGTAGCGAAGGTTCCCATTGAAGTGGTACATGGAGGTGCTGAAAAGCTGCCTTTTTCAGATAACCAATTCGATACTGTCGTGGCAACACTTGTTTTTTGTACCATTCCAAATGTGGATTTGGCAATGGAAGAAATGAAACGAGTATGTAAACCTGGCGGGAGAATCTTATTGTTTGAGCATGTGAAAATGGAAAATCCTTTTTTATCAAAACTTCAGGATGTGCTAACACCCTTTTGGAAAAAAATCTGTGATGGCTGCCGATTGAACAGGGATACGATTAGTCTTTTGCATGAGCACGGACTGAAAATTACATCATTACAAACCTTTTATCGGGGACTTTTCATTGTCGTGGAGGTAAGAAATGATAGGTCTAACACTTTTGCTTAGAAAAAGGAACTTAGACTACATAGAAAAAGGCTGATCCCAAGTCAATTTGATTGTGACGGTTTGGGACAGCCTTTATTTAGCTAATAAGAAGATATGCACGACTACAAGCTCCATTTTAAAACGCGCCTCTACCAGACCCAAAAAATAACACCATCTCTACCTTTTCCCCATCGATAAAATCATAATCGTCGCAATGATACAAAAGCTCCCAAGCCACTCAATCAAACTGAAAGGAACATGCAGCCAGGCAACCGCTAAAAAAGCGGCCGATAATGGTTCTGCACAGGCTAACAGGCTGGCTTCTGATGCACTCAAGTATTTCATGCTTTCCATATAACAGAAAAATGCTAGCACTGTACCTAGAAGAATCACTACAATCACCGCACCAAAAGACGCAAAAGACCAATGCCCCTGAAAATCCCAAGGGGGCTGAACAAAGCTAAACCCAATTCCGCCAATAAGCATACCCCAGCCCACTGTGACCAATGAACCCCATTTAGATAGCAGACCACCAGGATACAGCGTATAAAAAGCCAGCTCAAAAGCGGAAAGGATTCCCCATATAAATGCGGGTGTAGATATCGACAACCTATGGATATTACCATTTGTCACGAGAAGAAAAGTACCAATTAAAGCTAACCCAACTGCAAAAACTTCCTGTTTTGACGGCCACGACTTTGCCCGCAGGCATAGATAGCAAGTGATTAACACCGGCGCCAGATATTGAAGAACGGTCGCAGTTGCGGCATTTCCGTGCTGAATGGCCGCAAAATATGTATATTGAACCCCGAGCATGCCTACTATTCCAAAAACGATTAACTGGATTCTGTATTTTTTTATTTTCCAGACAGACCATATATTTTGTTTTTTTACACGATGAGAAAAATACAAAAGGATCATTCCTGATAGAATCAGTCGAGTATCCACAAGCCAAGCCGCAGTAAAACCCCGCTCCTGAAATAAGTATTGGGCAACAGTTCCGGATATTCCCCAAAAAATAGCCGCAATTAGAACTAATACAATTCCTTTTCCCCTTGTTGCTGTCAAAACTACACTTTGAGTACTCATCTGACCCTCCCGAACAAAACATAAAACTTATTAAAAATTATAGCATTAAAATCCAATAATTTTGGGTAAATTTATTTTGGGAGCTCCAACTGCATATATGACATTTATCATGTCCAGGATATGATACCTGCTACTAGGAAGGACTAATATTATTGTATACAATTGATTTAACGACATTATGGAAGGGGAATTTGACTAACTATGGTCGAACAAAGCACAAAGAATTTGAGGAAACAGGTTGCCCCTTATGAAAAATCACAAACAAGGGAAAGTGTTTTTCAGATCCTCAACACAATCGTTCCTTTTATTGTGTTATGGTACCTGGCATACCAAAGCCTTTCCATATCATATTTACTGACATTAGCACTTGAAATTGTAGCTGCAGGATTCCTGATAAGGATTTTCATTATTTTTCATGACTGCTGTCACCATTCATTTTTTAAAAACCGTACTGCCAACAAAATTCTCGGAACTATTACTGGTGTATTAACTCTTTTCCCCTATGATCAATGGGCACATGATCATTCGGTTCACCACGCAACAAGCAGCAATCTTGATAAAAGGGGAACAGGTGATATTTGGACACTGACCGTGGAAGAGTATATTGCCGCACCGCTTTCATTAAAAATCGGTTACCGTTTGTATCGTAACCCGCTCGTTATGTTTATATTAGGACCAATTTATGTTTTCGTATTAAAGAATCGTTTTAACCGTAAAGAAGCAAGAACAAAGGAACGCAACAACCTTTATTTAACGAATGTTTTACTCGCAGCAACAGTAGGATTGCTTTGCTGGGCAATTGGCTGGGAAAACTTCTTGCTAATACAAGGTCCAATCTTCTTAATTTCCGGATCTGCCGGAATCTGGCTGTTTTATGTACAGCACACCTTTGAAGATGGTTATTTTGAAGGTGATAAGGAATGGGAATATGTGAAAGCAGCGGTAGAAGGAAGTTCTTTTTACAAGCTTCCTAAGCTTCTGCAATGGCTGACTGGCAACATCGGCTATCACCATGTTCACCATTTAAGCCCAAGGGTCCCTAACTATAAATTAGAAGAAGCACATGAAAATACGCAGCCTTTACAAAATGTCCCTACGATTACATTGGCGAAAAGCTTTAGCTCTTTAAAGTTCCGCCTGTGGGATGAGCAAACGAAAAATTTTGTAACCTTTAAGGACGTTAAAGCAATTTCCAAAAGAAGTCTTTCCGTCAAGGTTAAGCCTGAAATATAAAATGCCACAAAATCTCCCCTTATTGCACGCCGATAAGGGGAGTATTTCGATTAATGTGTTACTATTAGGCTAACAAATGTTTCCTAAATGAGGTCTTTATTATGTTTAAAAAATATTGGCAATTGGTGAAGAGCACGGGGATTTCTCCATATATTTGGACCATTCTTGGAATGCTGCCATTTTATTTTATATTCCAATCCGAGTCTACAATTGAAATCATCGTCGGAATCGTCCTGACCGTTTTGTTTTTTGTATTTTATCGTTTTGCGTTCATTTCCAAAGGGTGGCCCGTCTATTTATGGACCTGCCTACTCATCGGCATTTCAATTGCCTTAACGAGTTTGTTCAGTTATGTCTATTTCGCTTTTTTCCTGGCCTATTTTATCGGCAATATTAAAAATCGTATTCCTTTTCTGGTCTTATATTTTATCCACTTAGTCACTACATCTGCAGTGATAAATTTTAAAATTGTCTTAAAGGAAGACTTGTTTATCAAGCAGGTTCCGATTGTCATTATCGTATGGATTAGTGTCATACTGTTGCCTTTCAGCCTTCGTTACAAAAAAGAACGGGGACAGCTCGAGGAAAAGCTGGAGGATGCGAACAAAAAAATATCAGAGCTGGTTAAGATTGAGGAGCGTCAGCGAATAGCACGGGACCTTCATGATACACTGGCGAAAAGCTGTCTCTGATTGGTTTGAAAAGTGACCTAGCTAGAAGACTGATTTATAAGGATCCCGAGCAGGCACGCGAGGAATTGAAGGATATTCAACAAACGGCAAGAACGGCGCTAAATGAAGTGAGGAAAATGGTGTCTGAAATGCGGGGAATCCGCTTGAAGGATGAAATTGTTCACGTAAAGCAAATTCTTAAAGCCGCACAAATTGACTTTGTGGCGGATGAAGATATGAATATATCAAATGTTTCCCTGCTGACAGAAAACATTTTGAGTATGTGTTTAAAAGAGGCTATCACCAATGTGGTTAAGCATAGCAATGCAACAGCCTGTTACGTAACCATTGAGCAAACGGCTAGTGAAAGCGCCATTACTGTGCGGGATAATGGAAATACTGCCATGAAAAAAATTGATTTCAATAAGGGAAGCGGTTTGATGGGGATGAGAGAACGGCTCGAATTTGTTAATGGAAGCCTGGAAATCCTGGAACAGGAAGGAACAACGTTAATCATAAAAGTTCCGAATGTGGTCAGACTGTCAAATAGGGAGGATCTTGGATGATTCGCATCGTTATTGCAGAGGATCAGCGGATGTTATTAGGGGCTCTTGGTTCTTTACTCAATTTGGAAGATGATATGGAAGTAGTTGGACAGGCCAGTGACGGCGAGGAGGCAATCAAGCTGGTGCAGCAGCTGCAGCCGGATATATGCATAATGGACATTGAGATGCCTGGCAAAACGGGCCTTGAGGCAGCCGAAGAGTTAAAAGCATGTGGCTGCATGGTCATTATCTTAACAACCTTTGCCCGCTCAGGATATTTTCAGCGTGCTTTAAAAGCAGGTGTTCGCGGCTATTTATTAAAAGACAGCCCGAGTGAGGAATTGGCTAGCTCAATCCGCAATGTTATTGCTGGAAGACGCATTTATGCCCCAGAATTGATGGATGATGTTTATAGCGAAGAAAATCCTCTGACCGAGCGCGAAATGGACGTTCTTGAACTGATTGCCGACGGCCGTAATACAAAGGAAATTGCAAGCCAGCTAAGCATAACCACAGGTACGGTACGAAATTATATATCAACGATACTGGATAAACTGCAGGTAACAAATCGTATCGAAGCCATTACGCAATCAAAGGAAAAAGGCTGGTTTAAATAATATACCCCAAAAAGGACGTATGCATTGGCATACGTCCTTTTTTTGGCTAATCGTCATAATTAAAATTAAATAAAACTATTTTTTATGGTTGCACTATCAGATACATCCGGATCCAAAATATACGTCACAGGCAGAAGTATTGGAGAACCGTCTCCATTTTGTTCACCTATTCCCTGGTTTCGTTTATATGAAACAAACTGGTCAATAACCTGACTCGGCCCATGTTCACGACAGAGGCATGGTCCAGGACATTGACTTTTAGGCCAAAAGGTTTACGACCATTGGAGCAAAAATCATTTACATTCCTCCTATAATGTCGGAATCCTGCCAGATTCAAAAGAGGATGCGGAATCAATCTGGTCTCTGTCATCTACTAAGCTTCTATTGCCGATAAACCCGCTGTCATCTCCAAAGTTCTGTCCGTAGCCTTGATTTTTTTTGTCTGAATTATGCCATTCTGCCAATAAATTTTGGCCAATATTCACAGCTGAAGCATTTTCAAAGGAATTAATTTTAATGACACAGATATTAATATTAATGTAAGGGACTGGAGCCGCCATGGTCTTCCTCCTTGTTTTGAAAAGCTCTTTGGCTAAATGACGCTATTTTTGATTGTATTGCTGTCATTAACATCAGGGTCAAAAATATATGAAACGGAAATATTTATAGGTGATAGGTCACCGCTTTGTTCCCCAAATCCCTGGTTCCGCTTATAAGAAATCAATTGGTCAATAAATAGGTTGGCGCCACACTGACCAATGATGAATTATCGAGCGTATTTACTTTTATCCCTAAAAAATTTACGGCCATTGGCGCGATTATCATACACTTCACTCCTATCTTTTTTAGTTTGACCAAGAAAAGGTATTACGGATTTAATTTTTGTGCCAATGCGTCAATTTCATCATTATCTAAAATCGATTGAATAGGGGAAAATAAGTTGCAGAAATCAGCATTTTGCTGCCCAAACCCCTGATTTTTCTTTCCACTTACATTTCTGTTTGTAATAATATTTGAACCAAAAGAAACGGAGCCGTCATGATCCGAGTTTCCTATTTTTATATTAGAAATGTTGACATTAGTGGGAATAAACATAAAAAGAATTTCTCCCTTCTTTGACTGTAAAGCAAATCTCATTTTAGAAATTAAACGTAATAAAATACCTTATATCCTAAATATTTATTCAGTAAAAAGGGAAAGATGTTCATTCTGAGCAGATCTTCCATTTTAATTGTTATCGTCGACCATCGGGTCCTCAATAGGAATATCAGTGTAAAAAATTTCTCCCTCTGGAGAAGAATCAGAATAACTTTCTTCGGATGAAGTGGTGTCCTCGGCTTCTTTTTTCGCTGTTTTTGATTTAAGTTTATGTTCTTCCATTTCCTTTTTAAACTCTGCCGAAGCTTCACCCGGCAATGCAGCATTCCCATAAGTAGCGCCAATGTTTAATGCCCCGCTTAACTCCTTAATGCCTATCTGTGCAATATTATTATTTTGCTCGTATTTATCCAGGAAAAATTTATCAATATATAGTTCTTTTAAAACGATGGTTTGTTTACTGTCTGAATCTCCATTTTTTACGGGCTGTTCCCGAAGTTCTGATAATTCCTCCTGAATGGCTGCAGCACGCTTAAGCATGTCCAATTGTATTTCATTAATTAGGGCAATATTTTTTTCTAAAGCAATTAATTTTTCGTTACAATACTCCGCGTGCTTCATAAAAGGAGAAAGTTTTTGTCCTATCATGCTGTCTATGTAACGCTCGATGTGTTCATTACTGTCATTCCTCGTGTTTTTTTCAGCCTGAGACCCGAGATTGAAATAAGGCTGATTGTTTTGTTTCTCATGGCGCTGAAAAGTAATATATTCCGTTGAGTTAACCTTTTGGGTTAAGTTGTCCAGTTTAAGTTTCAAAGAATTTATCTGGCTTAGAATTTCATCTTCGGTGTTTTGCTCCATCGTGGACTTGTTCTCGGATTTCATCCGCCCTTGAGAGATGATATAGGACCTATCTTTGTTTCAAGTTTTAACAAACGATTTACATGAACTTCAAGGGTGTTTATTCTTCTAATCTGCTGTTCGAATTCTTCAATATTAATTGTTTTATTTTCACTGTATTTTTGACCGAAGAGTCCTTTAATTGACACTATTTATCACCACTTTTTAGAGGGGATTCAATCCTGTTTTGACTCATTCATCGTTTGAAATTTATCGTTCATTCGATATTTACATGCTCTTCCACTCCAAAAATCCTTCTATATGAAACGATTAAAAGCCCGTTTTCAAATTTAGCGCGAATCTGGGAAATATCAGTTGGCTCGGGAAGATCAACAACACGCTGAAACTCTCCGCCAATTCTTTCTTGGAGAATGGGCTGACCAGAAATAAAGGCTGCCATTGTTCCTTTTATTAATAGCTTCGCTCCTGAAATAGAAACCTGGAGATTTTCTTTCAAATATCCTGCAAGGTCAGCCATTATGATGATGTCCGTTTCCGTCATATAAATATCGATAGGAGGGAACTTGTTGTGTGGCGCTTTCTTAACTTCAGGTTCAGAAGAAGAGCCCATATTACCATCCTCCTTCATAAATTGATTAAAGGAGGATTGGTCAGCAAAGGCATTCCAAAAATCGGATGTTTGCTGCATCTTCGCTAATTCCATCCATTTCATGATTTTATCGAAATCCATGATTTCCTCCTTAGATTTAAAAAGGGAGACTAGTATGGCAGGCCATCTACTTATATTAATATTTTTATATTAAAATTTAATTCCATATAAAAAGAGACTATTTAAATTGATATGCCTAGACGTTTATAGAATACCGCTTTATTATGATAAACTAATGAATAATAAAGTGGGGGAATGAGGGGGATGGCTAGATGATTAAAACCATTTTGTTTGATGTTGACGGAGTCCTTTTGAGCGAGGATCATTATTTTGACGCATCCGCACTTACGGTTTGGGAGCTGTTGGTGAGTGATAACTATTTGGGTTTAATGCCTGAAAAGTTTAAAACTGATTTTGACCCAACCGAAATAGCAGTCATAAGAATGCAGGTATTCGAAAATGATCGGGTTTTGAAATTTTTAAAATCAAGAGGCCTTAATGCTAACTGGGATATGATTTTTCTAACTTTTAGTTACCAGCTCATTCATCTTTTATCCCAAATTAGAGAAGCGGAAGCCCATAAGATTAACAGATGGTTAACAACGGATATTACCAGAGATACGTTACGTGAAATTGGGCAGCTATTAAAAAAACATCATGTTACTTTCGACTTTGATCTGTTCCATAAAGACTTTCAAAAATTAAATGGGGCTAAGCAAGAGTTATTTATATTCTTGGACCATTTAGTAAAAGAAAATTTTGGATTCGAAACAACGATCTTTCAGAAAAAAGGAACCCTATGGTCCATATGCGAACATATATCACAAGAGTGGTATGTAGGTGATGAAAATGTTTTTGATTCTACTGGAAGGCCTTCAGTTCAATTAGGGAAAAGAGGATTTTTGGCAGACGAGAAAACCTTATGTGACCGAGAAGAAATTAATCAGCTATTTATGTGGCTTATAAGTAATGGTTTTTCTATTGGCATCGGAACCGGAGAGGCCAGAGCTTGAAACAATTAAGCCCTTTGAGCATCTGGATTGGCTGAGGCATTTTGATTTGGCGACGTGGTTACGGCTGATGAAGTCCTGAAAGCACAAAAAGAAGTAAAGATGGATAAATCGTTTTCCAAACCGCATCCGTATACATACGTCCAGGCTTTTTTAGGAAAAGATTATTCTTCTGCTGATTGTCTTAACACCCAATTGCCAATGGAAGAGGCGGAAGAAATTTTAATTATTGGGGACTCTCTCGCTGATTTATTGGCTGCAAGGGAAATGGGGGCGAGGTTTGCCGCAGTTTTAACCGGATTGTCCGGTCAGGATGCAAGGGGAGATTTCGAAAAGCATCGTGCTGATTATATTTTGGATAACGTATTGGAATTGAAAGGTCTATTAAAGACTTTGGAAAAAAGTGATTAATAATTAGGGTGTCCCGAACGTATTGGCCGACCCTTTTCCTATTGTTTAAAAAGAAACTAGCTTCATACTTGCTTCACTTGTATTTAGCTCAAGTAATTGTGCATCTTCCAGCCCCTTGATTGATTTTAATGCTTGGATGACATCACCCTCTATTTTTTTATCCAGGGTAAGGATCATTACCGCTTCTCCTCCCATAGATGTTCTTCCGACCTGCATGGTTCCAATATTAATCTGGTACTCTCCTAAAATGGAGCCTACTTTCCCGATCATCCCAGGAATGTCCTGATGCTTGATATATAAAAGGAAGCTTTCTGGCCGGACATCGACACGATAGTGATTCATTTTCACGATTCTTGCACCGTAACCATTTAAAACAGTTGCACCAACAGACGCTATTTCATTATCCTTTGAGAGGGTCAGTTCCATATAGTTGGCAAATCCCTTGTTTGTTGCATTCTTTTGTACGGTATACGGAACGCCTTGCTCCTTTAATAGATGGAAGACATTGATGAGATTAACAGACTCAGCAAAATGATAGGATAGAAGACCCTTAATCGTTGTACGTGTCAGCAAGTCGGTATCTTCGTCTGCCAATTCGCCGTAATAATTAATGTCAATCTTATCAGGAGCTTGCTTTAATAATTGCACTGCTAATTGTCCGATCTGCCCGCCAAGCTGTAAATACGGCTGTATTTTCCGGTGAGCTTCCCCGGATATTTGCGGCATATTGACCGCATGGCGAATCGTTTGTGTTTCAAAAATTTCAATGATTTCGTCGCTGACTTCTTCGGCAACTTTTTCCTGTGCTTCAACCGTTGAAGCAGCGAGGTGGGGAGTCACAATGATATGGGGATGCTGAAGCAATTCAGGGTCGATATATGGTTCTTTTTCAAATACATCCAGTGCAGCTCCGGCAACCTGTCCCGATTGCAAGGCTCTATGCAGAGCTTTCTCATCGATGATTCCGCCACGCGCACAGTTAATGATTCTGACGCCCGATTTTGTCCTGCTCAAATAATCATCATTTACGAGCCCCTTGGTTTCTCCAGTGAGCGGAGTATGAAGAGTGATAATATCTGATTCTGCAGCGATTAACTCAAGGCTAGCTTTCACTATACCTAATTTATTGGCTCTTTCTTCTGTCAGATATGGATCGTATCCCAAAATATGCATTCCAAAGCTTTTTGCACGCTTGGCGACTTCAGTTCCAATCTTGCCCATTCCAATGATACCCAGAGTCTTTTTGTAAAGCTCGATTCCTTTAAATGAGTTTCGTTCCCATTTCCCTTCAGAAGTTAGCAGATGTGCACTTGGAATATTTCTGACTAACGAAAGCATCAGGGCCAGTGTATGTTCTGTGGCAGCAATTGTATTGGCACCAGGTGCATTAACGACGATGATTCCCTTTCTGGTTGCGGCATTGATATCGATATTATCAACACCCACACCTGCCCTGGCAATCACACGCAATCTGTCACCATGCTGAATAATCTCTTCGGTAACCTGAGTTTGACTGCGGACAATCAGCGCATCATACTTCCCAATTACTTCACAAATCTGTTTAGACTGTAAGCCTGGCTGCTGATCAACCAGAAAATGGGGATGATCAATCAGGCTTTTTAATCCGCTGTCACTGATGGTATCTGTTACAAGCACCTTATACATGTTTGATCCACACCTCCTGAGCTCTTGTCGTTGCAGTTCCTAAAGCATTGTGATTACCTAGTTGATGAAGTGTCATTTCAATGCTGTTTAAGATTTTTAAAACATCAAAGGGCGTACAATAGCCCATATGCCCAATCCTGAAAATCTCTCCTTTTAGTTTCTTTTGACCCCCGGCAACGACAATATTGAATTTTTCCTCCAAGGTTTTCTTAATCTGTCTCGTCTTCTCATTATGGGTTACAACCGCAGTGACAGTTGGTGAGGCGTCTTCATCTGATGTGAGAAGCGGCAGCTCTAAAGCTTTTAAACCTTCACGGACCATCGTCTTTAAAAGCTGATGCCTTTGAATCACTTGTACAAATCCTTCTTCCTCAATCATTCGGCAAACCTCCAGCGCTCCATATATGAGTGATACTGCAGGGGTGAAGGGGGTGGACTTTTCTTTTTCATACGATTCTATATACCGATTTAAATCCAGATAAAATCTTTTCGCTTTGCAATTTTTGATTACTTTCCTTGCCTTCGTGCTCATAGCGATAAATGCCAAACCAGGTGGAAGCATCAATGCCTTTTGTGATCCAGATACCAGAATGTCAATATCCCATCCATTCATATCGATAGGAACAGCACCAATGCAGCTGACCCCATCGACGATAAAGAGGGCATCCGTTAAATCCTTTGTTACCTTGCCTAATTGATTAACGGGATTTAGAACTCCGGTTGACGTCTCACAGTAGGTAGCAAAAACAGCCTTGATTTTTTTGTTAATTGATTTGATGAAGAGTTCCAGCTGTTCAGGCGAACAAGTTTCGCCCCACTCGACATTCAATCGATGAACATTAGCGCCAAAGGCTTCACAAATATTGGCAAAGCGGTCACCAAATACACCAGTCACGATTACAATAACCTCATCATTTTCTTCGACTGTATTGACAACAGCTGTTTCCAATGCGGAGGTACCGCTCGCTGCAATTAAGTAAACTGGATTTTCTGTCCCGAAAATGGGGGAGAGGCGGGAAGAGACTTCTTCAAGTATTTTTGGAAAATCATTTCCACGGTGCGCAATCATCGGATGATTCATGGCATGTTGTATGCGATCGGGAATTGGGGTAGGACCTGGAGTGAATAAAAACTTCTGATCAATTAGCATCGGCTTTAACATCCTTTCTAAAAAAAAGTAAATAAAAACGCCCCTCATAACAGACATAACCGTCTTGTTATGAGGGGCGTGAGTATACGCGGTGCCACCCTCTTTTGTTACTAAAAAAAATAACCTCTTATAAAGATAACGGCTTATTGCCGTGCCAGCCTAATTAATTTTTCAGCCGGCCAGTTCAGAAGTGCTAGGCATTATAAGAAGAAGCATCGGTTCGCAGCAGCCACCGACTCTCTGAAAGCTAATTCTTAGTGCCGTCTTCGTCAAAACCTTTTAGGATAATGATAATATACAGAATATTCTACAACTTCACTTTACCTTTGTAAAGGGTTAAAAGAATTAAATCTCTTGTTAAAAATTTACGCTTTGCATTCTATTTTTAGTACTTTATTAATATGTAGAATAGCTGAATTTTGAAAGAGTCAATATTTGCCATAAAGTTCGTTATAGGCTTTCTCCGCAGCTTGTTCAGAGGTGAAAAATGCATCATCCTCTTCAATAAGATGAAAGGATTCATGTAAAAACAAGGCCAGTTTTGCTGGGTCCTTTGGATGTGAAACGATTTCCGCCGGTTTAATATTTGCAACGGAAGGAGTATGGGGATTATGGTATATGACAAAAACCTCGTCCCCGCCTTTAAATCCTTTGGTTCAATTATGTCCATGCTATCACGCCTTTCCATTTTGTTTACTAGTATAACCATTTAGGAGTAAAAAATGGGGGGAGTACATTTTTTCCGTTTTTCCGAATTTGAAGTAGATATTAATGCGTGAGCAAAACAAGATTGTTTCTAGCTTACAATATGCTACTATAATAACTATCCGTAACGTTTATGAGGTGATTTTATGAAAATTGAAGTATGGTCCGATTTTGTTTGTCCGTTTTGTTATATTGGAAAGCGCCGCCTTGAACAGGCGCTTGAACAATTTCCAAATAAAAATAAGGTGGAAGTAGAATTTAAAAGCTTTGAGCTGGATCCAAATGCAGGAGTTTATGATGGAAAAAGCATTCATGAGGTCCTTGCTAAAAAGTATGGAATGAGCATTGAACAGGCAAAACAGGCTAACAGAAATGTAGGGGAACAGGCTTCAAGCGTGGGGTTAACCTTCCAATTTGATGAAATGAAGCCAACGAATACATTTGATGCACATCGCCTGGCGAAATTCGCAAAAACAAAAGGTAAAGAAAAAGTGATTACTGAAAAACTCCTATACGGCTACTTTACCGAATCAAAACATCTTGGTAATCAGGAAACCTTGGCAGATATTGCTGTTGAAGCCGGAATCGACAGGCAGGAAGCATTGAGCGTTATTAATGATAAAACCGCCTTTGCCAACGAGGTAAGAACTGATGAAGCCATTGCACAGCAATATGGCATCAGTGGTGTACCGTATTTTGTTATCAATCAAAAATATGCAATCTCAGGAGCACAACCAACAGATACATTCATTAATGCACTCCAGACTGTATGGCAAGAAGAATCTGCTTTACCAAATCTGATGGATCTATCAACCAATAGTGTTGAAGATGCAAGCTGTACAGACGGCAATTGTGCAATTCCTGAAAAGAACGAATAAAGTACGGTGACAGGCACCATCCAAATAAATGGATGGTGCCTGTCACCTGGTAAAGTGTTTTTTACTTTACTTATGAATATTGTGTGCTATATTTAATTTAGACTTTAACTGAATAAAGTAATTGAAATACACTAGGGGGGCCAATTGGCTGAGATGGAACTATTGTTCCAGACCCTTTGAACCTGATCTGGACAATACCAGCGGAGGGAAGTGGAGCGATCCTTTGATGTCTTCTGAATTTTAATTGGCATTATCGTCAACCCACTCATTTCTCCGGATGTGAGTGGGTTTTATTTTGTCTATTTTCTTTAATTGAGCAGTGCGATAAAACTCTTATTAGTGGGGCAATATTAGTCTAAAAGGGAGTGAGAATTTGAGAATCGAACCGGATATTTTACTTGAAAGGCTTTCACAGGAAGTTGAATCAAGGCAGCAAGAATTGGTCGAATTATTGACAGAATTAGTTGCCTTCCCTACAGTAAGCCCTCCTGCCAGAAATACAAATGACATACAGGAATTTATAAAAAAATACCTCGATGATTTGGGATTTAAAACAGATAAGTGGGATATATACCCAGGGGATCCCAATGTTGTCGGTATTTTATCTGGAGAATCCTCCGGACAATTTAATAGTTTGATTGTCAACGGACATGTTGATGTGGCAGAGGTAGGTGATGATAACGAATGGGTTTCTTCACCTTTTACTGCATATCTCAAAGATTCCTTTATTTACGGACGTGGTGTGGCCGATATGAAGGGTGGGATTGCTGCATCCTTATTCGCAATTAAGCTTTTAAAGGAACTTGGCATAACACTTCAAGGTGATCTTCAATTTCAATCAGTAATTGGAGAAGAAGTAGGTGAGGCTGGGACACTCGCTTGTACAGAAAGAGGCTATAGTGCGGACTATGCTGTTGTAGTTGACACAAGTGACTTACATATTCAAGGACAGGGCGGCGTCATCACAGGCTGGATTACCATTCAAAGCAAAGAAACTTATCATGATGGCATACGCGGAAAAATGATTCATGCTGGCGGTGGAGTTAAAGGGGCAAGTGCGATTGAAAAAATGATGAAAATCATTTCAGGTCTTCAGGATTTAGAGCGGCATTGGGCTGTTACGAAGAGCTATGAAGGATTTGCTCCAGGTACAAATACCATTAATCCTGCCGTTATTGAAGGGGGCAGGCATGCCGCATTTGTCGCGGATCGTTGTGCGCTTTGGGTAACGGTACATTTTTATCCTGATGAAGACTATGAAGAAGTAATAAAAGAAATTGAGCAGCATATCGGTGCAGTTGCAGCTGCTGATCCTTGGTTAAGGGACAATCCACCTCAATTTGTTTGGGGTGGAAAATCAATGATCATAGACCGTGGTGAGATTTTCCCGTCCTTAGAGATTGATGCAGAACACCCTGGAACACGCTGTTTAACCCATTCATATGAAACACTGATGGCTCAAAAACCAGTCGTCGGGATGTCAGCGACGGTGACAGATGCAGGATGGCTTGGAAGAGCCGATATTCCAACAGTCATTTTTGGACCAGGAAAATTAGAAGATGCCCATTCGGTAAATGAGAAAGTTGAATTCCGGCAATTATTAGATTTTGCAAAAGTTCTTGCAGTATTTATCGCCGAGTGGTGCAACACTAAAAAGGATGGGAAATTATGAAATTTTCACAGACCCTGTACAAAAAAGTAAACGAGATATGGGAGAAAACCCACCAGCATCCTTTTGTAATCGGGATGGGACAGGGAGATTTGCCTGTTGAATCGTTTGTCCGTTATATGAAACAGGACTATGTCTTCTTAATAGACTATGCAAAGCTTTTTGCATTCGGGTCGGTAAAGGCAAAGGATTTAGAAACGATGGCTGTTTTTGCCAAGCTGTTGGATGAAACCCTTCATGGAGAAATGGATTTGCATCGACAGTATGCTGCAAGGTTTGAGATTACCAATCAGCAGCTCGAAGAAACCAAGCCCACACCGATCAACCTGGCATATACACGTTACATGCTTAATGTGGCTCAGAACGGTTCACTCGAGGAATTAATATCTACACTGCTGCCCTGTATGTGGAGCTACTGGGAGATAGGGAAGATGCTGGCCGAGAACTATCCGAATTCGACCGAGCATC
Source organism: Neobacillus sp. PS3-34 (assembly GCF_030915465.1). Taxonomy (GTDB): domain Bacteria; phylum Bacillota; class Bacilli; order Bacillales; family Cytobacillaceae; genus Neobacillus_A. The sequence goes on along the minus strand of NZ_CP133267.1, from coordinate 4,552,005 downwards.
CTTTGTATGGTGAGTGGATAAAAATGTACTCATCAAAAGAATTTGGTTCATTGGCCTGCTGGCTTATTGATTTGTTAGATCAATTGGTTGAAGGAAAACCTGATTGGGAAAAACAAATCCTTGAAGAGCATTTCATTACCACATCCAAGTTCGAATATATGTTTTGGGATATGGTCTACCAGGGAGGAGATTGGCCTGTCTAATTCGTCCATCTTATCAATAAAGGAACTATCGTATACTTTTCCAAACATGGAGATTTCAAAATCTATATTTTCAAATGTCTCGTTGGAGGTTAATGAAGGAGAGTTTGTTTCAGTTATTGGTGCAAGCGGTTCGGGAAAAAGCACGCTTTTTAAGCTTATTGCAGGATTGCTTGATCCTGACAAGGGACAAATTTGGATTGAAGGATCAACATCGGAAAAGAGATTGGGGAAAGTTGCCTATATGCCACAGAAGGATCTGCTTTTACCGTGGCGGTCAGTCCTGGAAAACGTTTTACTTCCTCTGGAAATGACGAAAGAGAATAAGAAAACTAAGATCGTGGAAATCAAAAATTGGTTATCCCAAACAGGTTTAGCTGAGTACGAAAACGCATATCCTCATGAGCTTTCAGGTGGAATGAAGCAGCGGGTCGCATTTTTAAGAACCATCATGACGGGCAGAGACCTTTTATTATTGGATGAGCCGTTTGGTGCACTTGATTCCCTGACAAAAAGAAAAATGCACAGCTGGTTATTGGAACTGTGGGGGAATTTACAAAAGACGGTATTGTTCATTACGCATGATCTCGAGGAAGCCATCCTGTTAAGCGACCGGATTTATCTGCTCCCAGGTAAAGGCAGTCAATTGATCCAAGAAGTAAAAGTCAACCTGCCAAGACCGAGAAGGCCTGAGCTTATTTATCAATCAGAGTTTATTGCGATGAGAAAAGAACTGGAGTGGCTGATCTCAGATGAAAGGTAGATTTAAAAAATGGACAGAAGATTATGACCTGTTTTTATTGGTCGTCCTTCTTCTCTTAAGTATATGGGAATGGTCAGTTCGCACCGGATTGATTCCAGCATTTATTTTGCCTTCACCGTCTTCCATCTGGACATCATTAATTGAGAACCAACAGCTTTTGTTACAGGTGCATTTGCCCGCCACACTTAAGGAGGTCCTGATTGGTTTTGGCCTGTCCGTTCTAGGCGGTGTTTTACTAGGAGTCGGCATGCATTTTTTTCGTGCACTAGAAAAAGTGCTGTATCCATTTCTGGTTATATCGCAAACCGTTCCTTTGATTGCGATATCTCCGATTTTTATTATGTGGTTCGGGTATTCCATTTGGAGTAAAATTGCTGTAACCATTTTGACGGCCTTCTTTCCAATTGTGGTTAGTACATATGACGGGCTGAAAACCGGGGGAGTGGAATATCGGGAATTGCTTCTGACAATGGGCGCTAACCGTTGGGATATTTTTAAAAAGGTCCAGGTTCCGATGGCGATGCCAGTGTTTTTGTCAGGATTAAAGCTGTCAGTAGTATATTGTGTGGTTGGTGCTACGATTGGAGAATGGCTGGGGGCAAGTGAAGGTTTAGGATACTTTAGCCGCCGCATGTCAGGAAGTCTACAGGCAGATGCCGTATTTGCTGGCGATATTCCTGCTTTCATTACTAGGTATAATTCTCTTTTTATTAATTGGTTTATTAGAAAAACAGTTATTAAAAAATAAAAAACGATAAAATTTATGAAGTGTACAGAAGGGAAGTAAAAATTATGAAAAAAGCTTTTTTAATCATGGCAAGTTTGTTATTACTTTTATTAAGTGCCTGCAGTGCAGGAAATAAGAACAACGAAACTAGTACTGATAAAGAGTCAGGTGACAGCAAGAAACTAGAAAAGGTAAGTTTAATGCTGGACTGGTATCCAAATGCCGTTCACTCGTTTCTTTTTGCTGCACAGGAAAAGGGATATTTTAAAGAACAAGGATTAGATGTAGATATTCAAATGCCTGCAGATACAAATGATCCCTTAAAGCTGGTTGCAGCCAACCAGATCGACATGGCGCTCAGCTACCAGCCACAGGTTTTAGTTGCGCGAGGGGAAGATATTCCTGTTCAATCGTTTGGGGCAATAGTCCGTCATCCTCTAAATCAATTAATGGTTCCAGCCGATGGACCTCTCAAATCACCAAAGGATTTAGCAGGAAAAACGATTGGCTATCCATCCATTCCATTGGATGAAGCTATTGTGCAAAGCATGGTGAAAGCTGACGGTGGAGACCCGAAGAAAATTAAAATGGTTGATGTTGGATGGGATCTAATTCCTGCAATGGCTACGAAAAAAACAGACGCGCTGATCGGCGGATATATCAACCATGAAAAATTATTGCTTGAAAAAGAGGGTCACCCTATGCACGCTTTTAATCCTGGGGAGTATGGCGTTCCGGATTATTATGAACTAGTATTGGTGGCAAGTGAAAAAGAGTTAAAAGAAAAGCCAAAAGTATTTAAGAAATTTATGGCGGCAATTTCAAAGGGGCAGAAATATGTTAAGGAAAATCCGGAGAAAGGATTGTCAATTTTGTTGAAGCATGAAGACAAATCATCTCCACTTGAAAAGGATGTTGAAACAAAAAGCCTACAAATCCTTCTGCCTCTGATGGATGCAAAAGGAAAACCATTCGGCTATCAGGATAAAGCAATATGGGAGAATGTTGCTAAATGGCTGTATGACAATAAAATTGTAAAAACAAAAATAAAAGCTAAGGATTCTTTTATTAATTTATAATTTGTTATTATAGTAAGATATTTTTAAGGCAGCTTTACTTTTAAGTGAAGCTGCCTTTTTTTGCGTCGAATTTCTCAAATAATTTTTACAAATAAAATAATTACAACATTAGTTTAATCAATTGTTAAATTGTTATTAGTATAATAAAATGAGCTTTGTTCCAATAAAGCTCATAAATATTTTCCTTGTATAATATCAGTGGAATGGTCTGATAGTCTCTACCTGGCAGCCTTAAATGCCGGACTATAAGGAAGTGTGAATAATATAGAGAATTAATACACATATTATGCAAAGTGTTTTCAATTAACCTGCTGAGTACATATGATTTGGCCGCATAATATGAAAGAAAAAAGCTCTTATTTTCATTCTTTCTGTCTAGTGGCTGGAGGTGTGAAAATAAGGGCTTTTTTGCAGGAAACATTAAATATGGAGTTGTTGACATGTTATTTCTCTTAAATCTTCTCGGCGTTTTAGTCGTTGTGGGGATTCTCTTTCTAATCTCACCTAATAAGAAGAAAATTAAATGGAAGTCTCTTTTAATGTTGTTTATCGTTGAATTGTTCATCACCTGGTTTATGTTAGGGACCAAGGTAGGGAGTTGGACTATTAATCAAATCGCTTCATTTTTCACTTGGTTAATTTCATGCGCAAACCAGGGAATCTCTTTTGTTTTCCCGTCTGTCATGGCTAATCCAACGGTCGATTTTTTCTTCAGCGCTCTTTTGCCAATCATTTTCATCATTACGTTCTTTGATATTTTATCGTATTTTGGAATTTTGACCTGGATCATTGATAAAGTTGGATGGTTAATTTCTAAAATTTCTGGTCTGCCGAAACTTGAGAGCTTCTTTTCTATACAAATGATGTTTCTTGGAAACACAGAGGCTCTTGCGGTAATTCGCCAGCAGATGATGGTTTTAAAGGATAATCGTTTGCTGACTTTTGGAATCATGAGCATGAGCAGTATCAGTGGTTCGATCATTGGAGCATATTTATCAATGGTTCCTGCCACTTATGTTTTTAGTGCGATTCCATTAAACTGTTTGAATGCCTTATTATTAGCCAGTATATTAAATCCTATTGACGTCAGCAAAGAAGAAGATATAGTGTATGTTCCTCCTAAAGAGGAACGAAAAGATTTCTTTTCAACCATTTCTAATAGTATGCTGGTTGGAATTCAGATGGTCATTGTTATTATGGCAATGGTGATTGGCTATGTAGCATTGACTGCATGTTTAAACGGCATTTTAGGTTTTATTGTTCATGGTTTGACCATTCAAAAAATATTCTCAATTATTTTTAGCCCGTTTGCCTACCTTCTTGGATTATCAGGCCACGACGCGATGTATGTAGCACAATTGATGGGAATTAAAATCACGACAAACGAATTCGTTGCGATGATGGATCTTAAAACTAAGCTAAATGTATTGGCACCTCATACAAAAGCTGTCGCAACCACGTTTTTAACATCTTTTGCTAACTTCAGTACGGTTGGTATGATTTATGGGACCTTTAATTCTATACTTGGTGAAGACAAATCACGCATCATTGGTAAAAATGTCTGGAAGCTGCTTGTGAGCGGAATGGCAGTATCACTCTTAAGCGCAATGTTCGTAGGGCTTTTCGTTTGGTAATGTAATAAAGTGACAGGCACCTTCCAATAAATTGGAAGGTGCCTGTCACTTTTCCAGAGCTGAAATTTCGGTATTTTTCACTTAATAATTTTTTAGAGTTCACCGATGCGGAAAGTTCACATATAATGTTTGTGAAATAATTCACATTTTATGAATTTACTCATTCTTTTTAGAGGTGATTCTCATGGGTGAAAAACTCAAAATTGTCATTTTGGGAGGCGGTTATGCCGGGCTGCTAACGGCTATTACATTACAGAAAAAAGTCCATAAGAAGAGGGCAAGTATAACGCTAGTCAACAAGTATGATTATCACTATTTAACGACCAAGATCCATGAAGCCGGTGCAGGGACATTGGATTCAAAAAACATTCGCTTTCCTATTACTGAATTGATTGATACAGAAAGGGTGAACTTCATCCAAGATGAGGTAATCGGGATAAATTCATTAAGGAAAATCGTTTCTCTTAAGAACGGCTTGCTTTCCTATGATTATTTGGTGGCAGCAATAGGGGGTTCGCCACAGACCTTTTATATTCCAGGACTTGAGGAGAATGCATTTTTCCTCTTTGATTTTGAGGGGACAGAGCGGCTTAAGAATCATATCGAAAATGAATTCAGCTTATATCGGCATGACCATGATGAAAAACGGCTGTCGTTTGTCATCGGAGGAGCCGGGTTTACTGGAATAGAATTTTTATATGAATTTACAGAGCATATCCCTGAATTATGTAAGAAATATGATGTTCAGGAATCACAAGTAAAATTGATTTGTGCAGAAGCAGCTGACTCTCTTTTAAATGGTTATGACTCAAGAATGATACTTGATGTTCGAGAATCTCTTCAACACCTTTTGTGTGAATTTCGTTTAGGCAGCGGTATATCTTCCTGTTCAAAAGACAGTGTCCTTTTTTCGGATGGATCAGAAATAAAAGCAAATACAATTATCTGGCCGGGGGTGTAAAAGGGAACTCGTTATTCAATGATCAGGGATTTAAACTCCTTAACGGTAGAGTAGCGGTAAATCAGTATTTGGAAGTTTTAGACCATAAAGACATTTATGTTTTAGGGGATGCGTCTGTCAGTTTCACACCAGAGGGAGAGCCCATACCGCCATCAGCCCAAATTGCATTGCAGCAGGGACAGTACTGCGGTTATCATATAGCCTCAAAGGCCTATGGGCAGATAGCAAAGCCGTTCCAATATAATCATAGGGGCACTGTCCTGTCTATGGGAAGAAAAAATGCCACAGGGATTGTTTATGGCTGCCATATAAGAGGTAGATTTGCTTCATTTATGAAAAAGGTGATTGAATTGCGTTATTTTTATATGCTAGGTGGTCTGTCAATGCTTTCAAAGCAGATTAAGGTGAATGTAAAAAATAAGAAATGACTGGAATGAAAAAGGGTGGCACTTGCCATCCTTTTTTTCGATAATTTCAAGTTTCAGGTTAGATGAAAAAATACAGGATTAGACTCCTTGTGCTTTTTTAAAAAATCACTCTCACAAATAAGGGATATCTCATTTGGAAATTCGGATTTTATGACTGTTCTGTCTTTAATATAGACATTGCTCCCAACAATTGCTTTTTGAATGAAGGCATTATCCCCAATTTCCGCTCCCGGCAGGATGACTGAATCTCTTATTACTGTATTTCTCCCAATTTTCGCTCCACTGCAAATAACTGAATTTTTTATGATCCCAAAAATATTACAGCCCTCACTGACTAAGGAATTCATGATGACCCCTTTGGCATCAAGATATATGGGAGGATGCAAAAGATTTGCGGTATAGATTTTCCATTCCTGTTTTTCCATAAAAATATTTGTTTCTGAAGATAACAGATCCATATTCGCCTGCCAAAAGCTTTCAACTGTGCCCACGTCTCTCCAATAACCTTTAAAATTATAGGCAAAAAGGGATGAAGAGTCTTTAAGTATGGCAGGAATTATATCCTGACCAAAATCTTTGGTTGAGGATATACGATTATCTTCTAAGTATTTGATCAACACATCCCGCCTGAAAATATATACTCCCATGGACGCAAGCTTTGATTTTGGATGGGCTGGTTTTTCTTCAAACTCAATTATTTTCCCAACCTTATTCGTTTTCACTATTCCAAACCGGCTTGCCTCCTCTAAGGGTACATTAACAACTGCTATTGTTACATCTGCATCTGTCAAAATATGCTGCTTCAGCATAAGGCTATAGTCCATTTTATAAACATGATCACCAGAAATAATGAGAACGTGTTCGGGATCATATTGCTCAATAAAGTGCATGTTTTGATAAATGGCACCAGCGGTTCCTTCATACCATCTTATTTGATTATGGGACTCAAAGGGAGGCAGCAATGTCAAACCTCCATCCGTTTTATCCAAATGCCAATGCTGGCCGTTTCCAATATATTTATGTAGAACATGCGGCTGATATTGAGTCAATACTCCGACAGTATCTATGTTTGAATTCCTGCAATTGCTGAGGGCAAAATCGATAATTCGATACTTCCCGCCAAAAGGAACCGCTGGTTTCGCAATGTTCAGAGTCAAGTTTTTCAGCCGATTGCCCTTGCCGCCGGCGAGCAGCATGGCAATACAATTTCTTCTCGGCAACTCATACACCCCTTTTATGAAAATGATTTTATGTTGAGATGGAAATGAAGTTTTAAAACATTAATTTTCTGCTCCTTCATTGTATATGTCTGTAAAGACAAATAAATTGATAAGTAATTCTTATATACATTCATAAAAAAACAGTAATTTTTTTTATGATAAATAAATTTTATATTGAAGATAACGAAAGAAAAGAGGGGAATTAAGGATGGATATTAAAAAGGATGTTCAACAGCAATTTGGCAAGAATGCAGGTTCATACGTGGTCAGTAAAATTCACAAGGAAGGAAAGGATCTTCAAAAGCTTGTTGCTATCGCAGAATTAGACGGGAGTGAAAGATTGCTGGATATAGCAACTGGCGGTGGACACACGGCTAATGCGTTTGCCCCGTTTGTTGAAAGGGTAACTGCAGTCGATTTGACTCCTGAGATGCTGGCGGAAGCAGAGAAATTTATAAGAGGAAACGGCAATGAAAATGTTGAATTTATTGAGGGTGATGCTGAAAGTCTTCCATTCTCGGCTGAAATGTATGATATCGTAACGAGCCGGATTGCTCCCCATCACTTTCCCAACGTAAAAACATTTGTTGAAGAAGTAAATCGATTATTAAAACCAGAAGGACAATTCTTGCTTGTTGATAATGTTTGCCCTGAGGCAGAAGAATTGGACCATTTTTATAATACAATTGAAAAAAAGAGGGATTACAGCCATTTTCGGGCGTGGAAAAAAACAGAGTGGATTGAAATGCTGGAACTGAGCGGATTTGAGATTTCGGAATTTCATCGATTTGACAAGACCTTCCTTTTCGACCCTTGGTGTGATCGAATGAATTTGCCTGTTATGGAAAAAGAACAGTTAAACGCCTTCATGCTTGAGGCGGGAGAGAACGTGAAGAAAAAATTCCGAATTAAGTCAGAAGATAACAAAGTAATTTCATTTGTGGGTGAATCGATCATTGTAAAAGCTATCAAAATTTGAGCACCAAACATCCATGGCTTGATTAAAACTAAAAGGGATCCAGCTGTCTATCGCCTGGATAGCAGCTGGATCCTTTTAGTTGGAAATTGAATGAGATGCTGAAGAACGCAATGTTTCTGGAACTTGATAAAGGAGAATGCCCCCGACCACAAACAGAATGACAAGACTGAATACACCGCTGTTCGTATTTCCGGTTATTTGTGCGGTAATCCCAACCAGGAACGGCCGAGAATGGCGGCGAATTTCGAAAAAATATTATAAAATCCGAAAAATTCATTTGCAGACTCCTTTGGAACAAGCCTAGCAAAGTATGCCCGGCTCAAGGCCTGAATGCCGCCCTGAGAAGATGCGACCATCATGGCAAGAATCCAGAAATCTAAAGTAGTTTTTAAGAAATAAGCATAAGTACAAATGATAATGTATACACAAATCCCGACGAGGAGCATCGTCTTACCCTTAAACTTCTCCGCTAGCCTGCCATATAATACTGCAAATGGAGCCGCAACTACCTGGGTCGCAAATAAAATGATTAATAGATTTGTAGATGAAATGCCTAAATCTGAACCGTATGAGGTTGACATGGTGATAATTGTATCCACTCCATCAATATAAAAGAAGTAAGCTATTAAAAATAAGAAAAGCGCACGATAGGCTTTAATATGCCGAAACGTTTCAAGCATCCGTTTAAAGCTGTTGGCAATGGGATTAGGAACACGGTCCTTATAATAAACCTGTTCTACGGTTTTCAACATTGGTACCGTAAAAATACCCCACCATAATGCCGTAATGGCAAAAGCAGCCTGGCTCGCAGCTGTTACAGAAAAGGGAAGTACCTTTTGCTGTGATAAAATGATTAGTGCAATGCTTATGATAAAAGGGATGGTACTCCCGATATATCCCATTGCAAACCCACGGGATGAAACCCGGTTCATTCGGTCCTCAGTTGTAACATCAACAATAAAGGCATCATAAAAAATATTTGCCCCGGCAAACCCGACAACGGTAAACATATAACAGAGTAATAACATAAGCCAGTGCTGATTTGGAATGACGGAAAGAAGGGCTGTAAAAACAATTCCTAGTGAAAAGAAAAAGGTAAAAAATCTTTTCTTGAACCCTTGATAATCTCCAATTGTTCCAAGGATTGGAGCACACAGGGAAACAAGCAGGGTAACAAGGGAATTTGCATAACCCCAATAAGCAGTGGAAGTGGATGCTGCAATTCCAGCCTCTGTCGCTGAAGCTTTAAAATACAAAGGAAAAACTGCAGTCGTAATGATAAGCGAATAAGCAGAGTTGGCCAATCATAAAATACCCAGCCTTTTTCTGGTTTGGACAGACGATTCATTTAAATGCCCTCCTTAAGTGTTTGAGTAATCAAGCATTTCCTCGATAATCCTTCCGTCTGTAACTCCAAGGTGGAGACCTAAAAGCCTTGCAATTGTAGGACCTTCATCGACAAGGCGGATTGACGGGATGACGGTATTTTTTCGAATTCCTTTTCCCGCTGCCACCAATACAGTCGAATACTGCTCCTTTCCAGGAGAATAACCATGAGTCGCAAGGGTGTATTTTTTATCCCTTGTAACATCAGCTGCACTAATCGTTTTTATAAATTCTCCGCTAAAATTCTCTAAAAAGTAATAACCTTTGCGAGCTTCGACCATAAATGCACATGTGCCATCTGCCCCTTTTTCCTCTGCCTGCTTTCCAGAAATAACGTCTTCAATACCGTTGTCAGGGTCTTTAAGCATTTCGAGCAGAATCCTTTTTACTTCATTGTATGTATCTGTATCATTTTTATCTTTAATATAAATGTATGCTGAACCATCACAGCTTTTACAATAGGCTTTCCAGCCGATCAGCTTGCCGTTCTTATTAACTGTAATAAGATTCTGCCTGTTAAGAAGCACATTAAGATTAATCGCTTTATTTTCATCAAGTGCGCTATGGTCACCAAGGACAACAATGGTTGAATCTTCATATATGTCGCTGGATTTTAATGCAGCAATTATTTTGCCAAGACGATCATGGTGACGGAGTAAGGCATTAGATGCTTCTTTTGATGAAAAGCCGTAGAGATGACGCTGAGAGTCCAAATCTGTAAAGTGGACCAGCAATAATTCGGGTTTTTTCGATTTGATCGTATGGATAGTAGACTCAAGCACAAAATCATCTAGTTCTGGCTGATTCAGGCCATTCCGTATGTGTCCATATAATCTGTTAAGCTCTAATTGATAGAGGGGGCTGCCGTTCATCAGAGACACAAAAATCTGGTTATGCCAGGGACGATTCGCGAAAATTTCCGGCATATTATAATCAATATTTGCTTTTCCAGTAACAGGCCATAATAATGCAGCCGTTTTCATTTTTGCTTTTTTCGCTTCATCATATAGAGTAGTGCCCCTTATCGCATCTCTATACCAATTCCAGTCCGGTGAAAGATTGCCAGGCTGCAATAATGTATTATTAATGATTCCATGCTTGTTAGGAAAGTTTCCTGTAACAATAGAAGTATGGCAAGGATATGTAACAGAAGGGTAAATGGTTTCAACATTAGGTACATATGTGCCTTTTTCTAGCAGCTCCCTAAAGTGCGGCAGCTTTTCCAAAACTGGAAGATCCAATGCGGAAAGGCAATCAAATGAAATGACAATTAAATGGCGGGTAAGACGGTTCATATAAACCTCCTACATATAATAGTACGAACCTTAATACAATTGTACTATATAGAGAGGAAAAAGGAAGGTTATTTACAGAATAATAACATAATTCAATGTATCAGTATTACTATGTTTGACGTGAAAAAAATTTAAAAAAATTTGATGTTTTGTGAATGACGATGCTTGTTAGGGTTCCTATAATAGCACTTCCAGCAATATCAGATGGGTAATGGTGCCCCATCCATATGCGTGAGAGTCCTGTAAGGAATGACAAACCTAACATAATCAGCCCAAACGTACGTTGATATAGTAGGATTGATGTAGTAACTGCAAATGCAAGCAATGTGTGTTTGCTAGGAAAGGTAGAGTCCAATGCTGACGGAATAAGAATACCTACTCGATGTTTTAAAAATGGCCGGGCTTTAAAGTAAAAAGATCTGATTATTATGTTAATTAATAATGTAATAACCACTGATAGCACTGCATTTATCGTGATTTTTCGGTTTCTAAACCACATAATGACCAAAATAATAATGTAGACATATCGAATTTTCTTGGAAACGAATATCATGAAAAAATCCAAAAGTGAAAATTGTCCAGTAACACTATTTATTTTTCTGAAAAGATATTCATCCATAAAAATTCTCCTCACTCTTTTGTTTCGATTAATTTCCAAGAAAAAGGCTTATTGTTTTAAAATAGTGAAAAGCCTTGCGGTTTTGCGAAGGCTTTTTATATTGCTTAGACAAAAAGGATAAGAGTGAAATCATTAGTCATTATAAGAAAATGGAGAGCCAGTTGAAGTATGGCCATTGACCCAATCAAGTGCTTTCTGTGAGAGTGCTGGCCATTCAGGAATCATATTTTTATGCTGCTCAACCCAATCCATACAAAACTGTGGATCAATATTTTGATCCTCGCATTGTGATAAAAACGCCTCTAGGTTTGTTGTATTCATGTCTTGCCAACTATTACAGGTATTTTGCCAAATCTGCTCTACTCTTTCTTGCAAGGATTCGTTGGATAAATTATTAAATTGGCTATTGGATGCCATGTCTCTTCCTCCCTAAAATTTTATGCCCTAAAAAGCCCGCAAAAACAGATTCCTTTTTCTTTAAATTACAATTGTTATTTTTTTCTTAATGGAAATTTTTATGTATCCCTATTGCGTGTTAATTTAAGGAAACGTCTAATCCCCTTAAAACCTAAGATCATTTGGCAGACTCTTTTATAAATGCTATAGTACTGTCATCAGCAAACAGGTTCAATCTCTTATAGATTGGACTTTCTTGGTTAAAAAGGATGATATCCAATGACAAGTACGTTAAGTTATTTAAAAGAGTGGCAGCAGCCCTCCAAAATGAAATCATGCATTTAAAAAAATTTGGAAGCAATAAATTTAGAGTTAACAATGGAAGACTTTTATCAAGGGAAGGATCGTTCTCTTACTATTTTGATACACCTGTCCCGATTCGAATTCCAGTTGGTGCTTCGATTAGGCTCGAGTGGGGCAGTGCAAAACACAACGGGCGCGTGCTTTCTTCTGAAGGCAGAGGAGTAATCGTTGCGCTGGAGCAATCCCTGGGAGATTTAATCCAAGAGGCTTTTTTGCTGCATGATCCCTGGGAGCTCCTTGATCAGCTTATCCAAAGGTTAGATGATATCAAGAAATCCAAGCAAAAGCGATTAAGAGTGAAAAGACTAATGGATCCGTCAATGCCGGCTAAGCATCCGGCTGAAAAAAGCAAAAGTATTGTGCATGAGTTGGTTTTAAGATCCAAATACAACCCGATTACCTTCGTATGGCGCGCCTGGCACCGGTAAAACCTATACACTCGCCCGGACAGCTGCAAATAAATACTTTCAGGGTAAACGTGTGCTCATACTTTCACACAGTAACCAGGCCGTTGATGTGATCATTAGTGAAATTTCATCCTTTATAAAAAAGAAGGACCGTTTCCGTGAAGGTGATGTACTTCGGTATGGTCTGAATACAGGGGAGGCACTTGCGACCCACAATGGCCTGACCACGAGCCAGCTGCTCCAGAGAAAGGATCCGCATCTGGTTGAAGAAAAAGAGATGTTAATCGATGAACGGCAGAAACTTAAACAAGACCTTTCACGTTCTTTTAGCAAAAGAGATTCAAATGATTTATTAGAGCTGGAGAATAAGATTTCAAGAATTCTTGATAAAATTCGCCAACAGGAAAATCAGTTTTTGAAGGATGCTTTCGTAATAGGAACTACACTTGCAAAGTCTGCAAGTGATCATTCTATTTATGAAAAGGATTTTGACGTGGTCATTCTTGATGAAGCTAGTATGGCGTATGTACCTCAGGCAGCGTTTGCTGCTTCTTTAGGAAAAAGGGTAATCATTTGTGGAGATTTTAAGCAGCTGCCTCCGATTGCTACAAGCCGTGATTCTCTCGCAGCAAAGTGGTTAAGAGAAGATATTTTCCATAGAGCCGGCGTTGTTGATTGGGTGAATGAGGGGAAGCTGCATCCGCATTTATTTTTATTAAAGGAACAAAGAAGAATGCACCCGGAAATATCAGCTTTTACCAATCAGTATATATATCAATCCCTTGTTGGTGACCATGAAAGTGTGGGGAATAGCAGAAATGAAATCGTCTCGAGGAGGCCATTTCCAAACCGTGCAGCTATTCTTTTGGATACAAGCTTCACAGGCGATCATTGTATAAATGAACCCACCTCCAATTCCAGGCTGAATCCGTGGCAATTGTTCCTATCGTTCCAACTCATTCATGAAGCATATTTAGGCGGTTCCCAATCGATTGGTTATGTCACCCCCTACCGTGCCCAGGCGAATCTAATGGAGCTATTGCTTGAAGACTTGTATGAAAAAAAGTGCACTGCCGCTGATATTATTTCGGCAACAGTCCACAAATTCCAGGGGAGCGAGCGGGATGTCATGATTTTTGATACAGTCGACGGTGAGCCGCAGCACCGTGCGGGTATGCTTTTAACAGGGAAGGATAGCGAACGCCTCATTAATGTCGCCATCACAAGAACGAGAGGTAAGTTTATCCATGTCAGCAATCGATCCTATATTAGTAAACATGTATATCAAGGCAAAACGCTCAGACAGCTCGTACAACATCAGGAAAACCACAAACAAACTGTCAGTCCAACAGAAATTGGAAAATGGATAAAAAATCAGCATCCAAGATTGCAATGGATTCATGCACTTAAACTGGAACGAATTTTCAATGACCTTCAATCTGCCCGGTCATCCATTGTAATCTCATTACCAGATGGTACGGTCATGAAGGAACAATGGAAGGAAATGTTGAAGAGTAGGGATAAACGTGTAAGGCTAATGGTGATATCAGGGGAGAACTGGCATGAGCTGGAGCCATATCAGCGGCTGGATTTCAGTCTTCCTTTTCCGTTTATCATTATAGACCAGCAACTTTTCTGGCTTGGGCTTCCTTTAGAAGGAGTGAAGGGAGTTCGTCCGCCTTATATTGCAGCTAGGCTGGATTCAGAAAAGGTTTGTGAATATTTTATAGGGCAGTTTCTGGCTGGAGAGTGAGCTGTAAGAGATTCAAATAGGAAAAATTAATTTCACTATATAATCTAATTTAAATTTTATTTGACCTATAAGGCTAATTTTTATAAAATTAGGTTATATAATCTAATTTTATAAAAGAAGGAGAAAATATGACTTATCCAATTTCCATATTTATTCTTGATGTTAGTAACTCCTCTTCTAATGAAATGGGGGAGGAGTTAGCAGGTTATTTGGACGACGTGGTTAACTGGATCAAGATATGGACAAGTGAAGTTGACCCAGTCATTGTGCGCCATCGTTCAGGGGATGAAATTATTTTAGTTGGCAGCGGGTATTCGACTGCATATACCATTGCATTTTTTGTAAGCAGGATTTGGAGGCATAAAAAACATATGCCTTACTTTGGATTGTCCTTTGGTGACATTGACAAGGAATTAGCCACGATTGATATTGAAAAATGGATCCATCCGCTTGTTAAGCAGGCAAGAACGGCAAATGATTCAATAAAGCAGGCACAAAACAGACCACAATTTATTTTTGAAATGGATCAATTCCTTCCTGATGGTACAAGTGATTCATTTGCATACAATCAATTCAGATATGAATTCGAAACATTAATGAACTCCTTATTACAATTACAGCAGCAATATATTAAAAATCAAACGGAAATCCAGGATGCCGTTTGTTCCCTATATTTTATCCTGCAGCAGCAAAAAGCGGTTGCAAAGGTTCTTGGCAGAACGGCACCCACTATTTCCAGCCATTATAAAAAGGGAAATAGTGATGAAATCCTGAATTCATTTGCAGATATAGTCGATATATTAAATTCACTAGAGAAGAAGTCATATTCATCTAGTGGAAATGAACCTAAGGATACAAATAATAAACTGCATAGCATGATAAGGAACCACCTGAAAACTGAAATCAGCACATTTATGAATTTGTAGTACCAGAAAGGGGAAACGATGCTGCTTTTAAGTCTTGTTTTAGCACATTTAATTGCGGATTTCTATCTGCAAACGGATCATATGGTTAAAGAAAAGCTCAAAAATATTTGGAAGCATACAGCACACCATTTTATTTTAAATGCTCTAGTGCTTTCCCTATTCCTTCCTGTTGATTATGGCTATAAGAATATGAATAAGAATTTATTAATGCCATTGTTTTTGATCGTCATTACGCATTTTTTAATTGATTATTTTAAAATAAAATTGGTCGATACGTTAAAAGCCACCAATGAAGAGAACATCAAACGGCTGTGTTTCTTTATTATTGATCAACTACTTCACTTAGGTGTAATAATTTTTACTTGTCAGCTGTTTTGGGGATTGGAGATCAAAGGGCTGTTCGTGAGATTGCTTATTAAGAATCAGGTTTCTTTAGGAGTCGGATCATCCATACTTTTTTGTATCATCATCGTCATCTTGGCAACAAGTGTAAGCGGGCATATGATTAAAATCCTCTTGGGTTCTTTGCCTACCCAGCTCTTAGCATTTGAAGGGAAATACGCTTTTAAAAATGAACGGAAAGAAGTTCATTTCGAAGAAAGACGAGTGGGCAATAGAGGATTGACAGAGGAATATAATTATACGATTTTTAGTAAACATGATCTTTCCAGAGGAAAATTGATTGGCTATATTGAGAGATTGCTAGTTTTAATATTAACTTTTTACAGCGCATATCCGGCAATTGGATTTATTGTCGCAGCAAAATCGATTGCAAGGTTCAAGCAAATGGATGACCGTGACTGGGCTGAATACTTTCTGCTTGGTACGCTTTCATCCATGTTTCTTGGCATAACACTGGGAATTGTTTTGAGGGAATTTTTAAAATAAAAGAGGATATCAGTTTTTAGAGGGGACACTGTATGGTTTACAAGCAGATAGATAGACATGCAAAGGATTTGCGAGGTACCAAAGCAATTATTATAGGGGGAGGTATCGCTGGAAAGTTATTTGCCGCAGCAATCTCTCCCTATTTTCACCGCATACATATTTTAGAAAAGGATGTTGAGCCTTTAGAAAAAAGGGTTGGCGAGGTGTTTCTCAGGCACACCATACACATGCACTTCTTCAGGCTGGAGAAAAAGCAATGGAAGCATTATTTCCTGGATTTCGAAAGGATATGGAAGCTTCAGGTTCCATTAAAATAGATACAATAAACGATTTGGCCTGGTTTCATCATGGAAGATGGAAAAGCCGCTTTAAGAGCGAATTTACAACACTTCTTCAGACAAGGACTCTTCTGGAGACTTACCTTGAAAAAAGAGTAAGACAGCTCGATAATGTCAATTACATATATGGCGCAAAAGTAATCTCGTATATACTTGACCCGAAAAGTCATAGACTTTCAGGAGTAGAAGTCAAAGACGAAAAAGAAAGTAAGATACTTCCAGCGGAGCTTGTCATTGATGCTAGCGGGGCGAGTTCATTTACGAAGACATGGATAGAGAAGCAGGGAATATCTGTACCCGAAGACAAGGTTGACATCGGGCTATGCTATGCTACTAGAATTTTTGAACTGCCGGAGGAAAATAGAGACTATAAGATTAAACTCCTTTATCCTGATCCTCCTACTCAAGAAATCGGGGGTACTTTATCTAAAGTAGAAGATAATAAATATATTGTTACTTTAATCGGATACCTGAATAGTATAAAGGCTGAAGACATAAAAAGTGCAGATGGCTTTTTGGAGTACGCCAGTAAGCTTCCATTAGATGATATTTATAAAGAATTAATAAAAGGTAAATCCTTGACTGACACGAAGATTTTTAACATTCCCTATATGGTATGGCGACGTTTTGACAAAGTCGTCCTTCCAGAAGGACTGCTAGTAGCAGGCGACTCGTTTTGCAGGGTTGATCCCGTTTTCGGACAGGGCATGAGTGTCGCCGCACTCGAGGCGATGGCCATAAAGGATTATTTTTCTCGGCAGCCAAAATCAGGAAGCTTAAAAAAACTGCAAAAGAAAATGGCGAAAATCATTGCACCAGTGTGGTCAATGGTGGTTTGTGAAGATTTTCGCTACGATAAAGTCCAAGGGAAGAAACCATTCGGCTTAAAGTTTCAGCAGTGGTATGTCAAAAAAATCTTTTTAGTTTCAACAAAAAAACGATCCATATATAAGGATTTCATTAAAGTAATGAATCTTGTAAATCCGCCTGCCATTCTGTTTAAACCTTCCACAGTTAAAGAGGTACTGAGAAGGAAATAGACTTACATGATGGGGGAATCGAAAATATTAAATGGCCAAATTCCAAGACTAATAAAGCTGCAATTTTTCAATCACTCATAAAAAGGGTAAACTGATAAAGTCTATTTGAAAGTTTAAAGGCCGTAAAAAAGGAGGAACTAACATGCGATTAAAAGGAAAAAGGATTGTAAGTCTTGTCCACCATGAATTTGAAGATCTGGAGCTATGGTACCCTATTTTAAGACTAAGAGAAGAAGGCGCCGTTGTTCATCTGGCAGGCGAGAAGGCCGGGGAGAAATATATAGGTAAATACGGAGTGCCTGCAATATCTGATTATTCATATACCGAAGTACAGGGTAAAGACTACGATGCGATTCTTGTTCCAGGAGGCTGGGCACCTGATAAAATTCGCCGTTTTCCAGAGGTTCTTTCCCTTATTCAGTATATGGAAGAAAACAAAAAGCCGATTGGCCAAATCTGCCACGCCGGTTGGGTTTTGATTTCTGCAAAGATTTTACAGGGTAAAAAAGTGACCAGTACACCTGGAATAAAGGATGATATGGAAAACGCCGGAGCAATCTGGCTGGATGAACCAGTCGTAGTAGACGGGCATCTCGTATCGAGCAGGCGGCCACCCGATCTTCCCGATTATTTGAGAGAATTTATTAACGTAATGGAAAAAAAATAAAGAAAACTCGCTGATTAGCAAAAATATTCCTGTCATGTATCGAAGATATAAAAGAATATCAGGATGTTCTTGCCAGATAACATTTCTTCAGGGGAAAAATATTTCCCCTGTTATTTTTTTTGTTTCTTCTTATTTATTTCCTCAGTCACTATAAATGCAAGATCATCGTTGCCAAACAAGGATAAAACACCAAGCAGAGTTTGATCTGAAACCACTCCGGCCTCTTCCTTGGGAACCGTTAAATCTATTGCTTCTATTAAGAAAGGATTTGAAGATTGATGCGGATAAGCCCGGAGGTACAATTCCTGTGGATCAAGATCATGATTGACACACCATTGTGCAAATACAAGAATCATCATTTTCTCTTCACCTTGATAATTAGCGATTATTTTTTCCTGCAGGTCTTTTTGGTTCATTTGAGTGCTCCTTTAGGGTAGACTGAAAGTATTATCGACTCCTTTTCATTTTACTCTAAATGAATAAAAAATGTTTAATGTAAGAATGAAATTAATTATCATAGGGAAGATAATAAATTGAAGTACATTATTGAGAGGGGATATAGACATGGAAAAAATCGAAGTAGGCGAAATCTTTACAATCAGTGATGAGAATGAGCAGGATCAGGAAGTGGAAGTACTGGCAACAATCAATATTGAGGGAACCGAATATGTAGCTGTAGGATTTGTAGAAGATATACAGGAAGAAACTGAAGAAGATATCGATATCTTTTTCCTAAAGGTCGACGATGAGGGAGATTTAACAGCCATCGAGACTGACGAGGAATTTGAAAAAGTAACGGTTGAATTTGAAAAAATTATGGATGAAGAAGAATAGAAATTTGTGATTAGAGTAATGAATGAAAGATAGACAGAACAAACCGTTCTGTCTATCTTTCATTTTTCATAAAATAGGGCTTCTAAACTTCCCCGACTTCTATATGTTTAAAGGCGCTTTACGTCGAACAATCCAATATCGGTTAG
The DNA here is from genome assembly GCF_030915465.1 of Neobacillus sp. PS3-34. GTDB lineage: Bacteria > Bacillota > Bacilli > Bacillales > Cytobacillaceae > Neobacillus_A. The sequence continues at coordinate 4,532,956 of NZ_CP133267.1, read as the reverse complement.
TTTAAGTTCTGGTATAACCGGAAGAGCCAGGAAGGACAGGGTTAAAAAGGGATTGAACTCCATCGTACAGCCTATATTCCTTAAGGCTGAATTTAAATCCTTTAATTTCTCATAAATGATCGGTGAAGTCAGATCAGACATAAGGCCCGCTATTGGCAAAGGAAGGGACGCAAGGATTTCCCCATTTTGAACCACAGCGAGTCCTCCTCTCATTTCGGAAATATACGTAATGGCTTTAAGGAGATCGCTGTCCGATGTACCAGCTGCAACAATATTATGTGAATCATGGGCAACCGTGGAAGCAATTGCCCCATTTTTAATTCCCAGCCCTTTTAAAATTCCCAGCCCTATATTTCCTGTGTTCTTATGTCTTTCAATGACAGCCATTTTCAAATAGTCCTTTTCTGTACAGGTTTGAAATAGGCCATCTTTTGTATCCACTTTCTCAATGAGATGCTTCGTGACAATACGATTAGGTACAATACCGATAATATTTGCCGTGCTCTCATCGCCAATTGTAATTTGCAAATGCTCCTCAGAAATAGAATTTAACTTAACACTGTCCACAATTGATGGGGAAGGTGAGACATTAGGTTCAGATGGGCAAACCATTTCCCCGTTTTGGGCAACAAGCTTCCCGTTTTTATAAACCCTTTCTGCTACTATAGATTTTAAATCGTCAAGCACCAGGAAATCGGCTTCATATCCAGGAGCGATGGCCCCCTTTGATTTTAAACCAAAGCATTCTGCAGCATTCAAAGTAGCTATTTGAATAGCAAGAATAGGATCCAAACCTTCCTTTATCGCCATTCTCACATTATAATCAATGCTGCCTTCCATGATAAGATCATCAAGATGTTTGTCATCGGTCACGAATAAACACCTGCGAGCGTTATTTTCATTTACTGCTTTTAAAAGTGACAGTAAATCTCTGGCTGCTGAACCTTCCCGGAGCATTACATACATACCCTTACGTAAACGGTCCATGGCTTCTTCAGAATTGACACATTCATGGTCAGTTCGGATTCCGGCAGCCATATAAACATTTAGGCCGTCTGAATCAAGACCAGCCGCGTGCCCATCGATACGTTTGCCTTTTAAGCTTGCTGCTGCGAGCTGGCTTATTATTTTTTCATCATGATGAAATACTGCAGGATAATCCATTACTTCTCCAAGGCCAATAACCCTTGGATTTGCATATAAGTGTTCAAGCTGAGCAAGATCAAGAGAAGCCCCGGCATTTTCAAAAGGAGTTGCCGGCACACACGAAGGGAGCATAAAGAAAACGTCAAGCGGAATATCATCAGATGAATTTATCATAAATTCGATCCCTTCAACCCCGCTAACATTGGCAATTTCATGAGGATCAGCCACAACCGTCGTAACCCCATGGGGCAGCACGACATTAGCAAACTCGGAGGGGGTGACCATCGCTGATTCAATATGAACATGCCCATCAATAAATCCAGGAACGATATATTTTCCTGAGACATCCACGTTCTCAATTCCTTCATAATCCCCGATAGCCGCAAAATATCCATCTACAATGGCGATATTCCTGTTTACAATTTCTCTTGTAAAGACATTAACAATATTTCCGTTTTTAATAACAAGATCGGCAGGAGTTCTTTTAGCTGCCACGTCAATTCTTCTTTTTAAAATTTCCATTTCGAGCTTCAATACGCTCCCCGCCTTTCAGAAATGAAACAGTGCTAGAATTAATGGCCGCCCATAATAAAGTTTATGATGAAAGCAGCGCTGACAAAATACATAATCCAATGGATCTGATCTTTTTTTCCTGTAAACAGCTTCAATAGTGTATAGGAGATGAAACCAAATGCAAGGCCTTGGGCAATACTGAATGTTAGCGGCATCAGCACAATCGTTAAGAAAACGGGAATCACATCGGTAAAATCATCGAAACTAATATGTTTGATTTCAGTAAGCATTAACGCTCCGACAAGGATTAGAATAGGGGCTGTGGCGACAGAAGGGATGAAGTATATTAATGGAGCGAAAATTAAGGTTAAGAAGAATAAAACTCCGACTGTAAGAGCAGTTAACCCGGTCCTGCCGCCTTCGGAGATCCCGGTGGCATTCTCTACATAGGCATTTAGCGCGGTGCTGCCCAAAGATGCACTGACGATCGTTCCTACGGCATCGGCCTGTAACGCTCGGTCCAGATTATGGATTTTTCCATTTTCATCTGATAGGCCAGCTTTCTTGGATAAACCAATCAAAGTCGCTAAATTATCGAACATTTCAACAATGGTAAAGGAAAAGATGATGGAAAGGATTCCGTATTTAACCGCTCCCATAATATCCATTGCTAAAAAAGTATCTGACAAGCTTGGAAGCGAGAATGAGACAACGTCACCCATCGCTTTTGGATGTCCGATAAACCCTACAATCATAGCCAAAATACTTGTTCCAAGGATACTAATTAAAAGGGAACCTTTAACGCGTTTTGCCATTAATAATGCAGCAACAATTAGACCAAAAATCGCGAGAAGGGGACCTTTGCTTGTAAGATCACCTAAGCCTACAAAAGTAGCTTTATTTGCAACAACGAGCTCTGCATTTTTTAGGCCGATAAAAGCAATGAACAATCCTATGCCAACCGCGATGGCTGATTTTAATATATTGGGTACCCCGTCAACAATTTTTTGGCGGACACCGGTGATGGTCAATAATAAGAACACGATCCCTGAAATGAAAACAGCACCAAGGGCAGTTTGCCAAGATAATCCATGCCCGAGAACCACTGTATAGGCAAAAAACGCGTTTAAACCCATCCCAGGAGCAACAGCTACGGGGAAATTTGCCCAAAGAGCCATTAATAATGTACAAAAAACGCTCGCATAAATCGTTGCAGCCAATGCAGCTTCTTTTGGAATACCGGCATCGTGTAAAATAATCGGATTAACAAAAATAATGTAGCTCATTGTCAAAAAAGAAGTTAATCCGGCGAGGATTTCAGTTTTTGTGTTCGTTTTGCGTTCGGAAAGCTTAAATAATTTTTCCAATAAACCTGAGTTGGAGGGGGACGGGAGACCTGTTCCTAAATCTTTCCCAATCATGGACATTCGATTCACTCCTAACATAGATTTAACAATTGAAAGACACTTACAATCCCGAAATACAGAAAGTGGCACTATTTATTCTTTGGTCTTAAAAGAAGATTTACAGAGGTTCTATAAAAACATCCATAATGCCACCACAAATACCTCCATCTTCGTAGAAAAGTCCTTTTGTAAGATCTACACGCTGCTTTAATGGAAGATTTGAATGAATAACTTCAAAAGCTTTTTCTATCACTAATGCTTCCCCGCACCCTCCGCCAATGGTTCCTTCAATTCTTCCACAGGGATAAACGATCATCCTGCTGCCTGTTTTCCGTGGCGTTGATCCTTTTGTTCGAATAATGGTCGCGAGTGCTGCTTTTTCACCTCCTTTCCGGATTTCATTTGTACGCATTATAAGGTGCAGCTGTTCCATTTTTTACCCCCTCATGGAATCCCAGCTTCGCGTATTTTCTAACTTTAGTGCTCAGGGAATTCCCGGACTTTTGATTTTTAACTTTTAATATTTCTGCAAGTATACTGACTGCAATTTCAGCTGGGGTCTCAGCACCAATATCTAGTCCAACAGGGGTAAAGAGATGATTAAAGCTTTCATTTGGAAAATCTATTCTTAATTCCTCGAATACTCCCGAAATTCGTCTTCTGCTGCCAATCATTCCAATGTACGCTGCTTTTTCATCACGTTTTAAAAGCTCTCTCAGGCTTAAAACATCGTATTTATGGCCTCTGGTAAGAAGGAGAATATAGGTGTGTTCGGATAGTACAACCTCGCTAAAGTAATCTAGATAGGATCGGCAAACCACTTCGTCGGCAGTGGGAAAACGTTCTCTATTTGCAAATTCAGGCCGATCATCAATGACCGTTACAAAAAAACCAAGCATTTTCCCCATTTGTGCCACAGGCTCACAAACATGGCCTGCACCGGCAACAATTAAGTGGAGAGGAGCAGGGAAGTACTCCGCAAAACATTCTATTTCATTTTCATTCCAAGAGAACGAATACGTTCCAGACCTTTTTTCATTAAAAACATTTTACAGATTTCCATTAATTCGCTCCACATGAGTTGTGGAAAAGGAGATTCAGTGTAAAAATCCCCATTAGGCCATACTAGAGCTTTTACACCAACCCATTGAATTTCCGGATGGTCGGTAATGGTCAGGAGAAACGTTTCTTTTTGTTCAGTTAGTGACTCAACAAGCTTTTCGTACAGAGCAGAATTCATCATATTATCACCTTGATGATTGGACTTCTTGTTTTTTAAGCATTTTCAATGCGTTAAATATTCTTTCAGGTGTGGCTGGAAGATGATATAACCGGGCACCGGTGGCATCATAAATCGCAGACATGATGGCAGCAATGATCGGAATCATCACTACTTCTCCGATACCTTTTGCACCGAATGGTCCTGATTGTTCAATCGCATCTTCGACAGGAAATGTTTCAATAATCGGTGTTTCGCGAATGGTCGGGATAATATAATCCGTGAAATTTCGAGTTTTATGGTATCCATTTTCAATTAATACATCTTCATACAGTGTATAGCCCATCCCCATGACAGCGCCGCCTTCTGTTTGCCCTTCAAGCCCTTGTGGATTAATGACCTTCCCGGCATCCGGAATGGACACAACACGGAGCACCTCTGTTTCACCTGTTAACGTATCAACTTCAACCATGACAACATGTGTTAAGTACCCGTACATATGGTGGGGAGCGCCTCCGGATCCTTTTATCTCTTCTTTTTCTTTCGGAAGGATAAAATGGCCTTCAACTCTGGTTTTTCGGTGATGCTGATAAAGATAATCAAAAATCGATTTATAGGTAAGCTGCTGACCATTCGAGCTAATATGGTTAGGTGCCATTTCAATATTTGTGACAGGTATCTGAAGTATTTCGGAGGCTGTTTCTATTAAAAGCTTCACCATATTAGGTGCTGCAGTAGCAACCGCTCTTCCTCCAGTATAAGTCGAACGGGAGGCAGTAACAGTTCCGCCATCAAGTGTGCGGGAGGTGTCTCCCTGAACTACTTTAATATTATTGATATCACAATTAAGGATTTCAGCTGCGACCTGGGCATAAACGGTGCTGTTTCCGCCGCCGATTTCTTCACATCCTACAGCGACCAGAAATCTTCCATCCGGAAGAAGTTCGATTGAAGCAGCCCCATAATCAGGTAATCCAATTCCCATTCCGATACCATGGAAGGAGGTTGCCAGAGACACACCTCTTTTTTTCCATGGCTCACTGACTTCTGCTTTATATTTCTCACGGTTTTTCCAAAGGTCGCAATTTTCTGCTGTCTCAAGTGTTTTAAAGGTACCGACACTTGATTTAATAACATGTCCGATGCTGGAAACATCTCCATGATGATAGACGTTTTTCTTTCTGATTTCGACAGGGTCGAGCCCAAGCTTTTCTGCAATCATATCCATATGGGTTTCAATTCCCATGCAAACCTGGTTGACTCCAAATCCTCTAAAAGCTCCAGATATGCCATTGTTAGTAAAAACACAAAATCCTTCCAGGTTAACATTTGGTATTTTATACGGCCGCAGGAATGTTCTATTGCAAGTGCCACAACTTCTCCTCCAAGCGAAGCATACGCACCTGTATCTGCAACTGCTCTGACCTGATTTGCTAGTAAGGTACCGTCTTTTTTAACAGCTGTTTTCATATAAACCTTGAATGGATGCCTTTTGATTCCAGCAATAACTGATTCTTCACGGCTGTAATGAATTTTCACTGGGCGACCATTCGTATGCATGGCAAGTAAAGCGAGGTAAATTTGGACTGTAATTTCATCTTTTCCTCCAAAAGCCCCTCCAATTGGACTTGAAATGACTCGGATTCGCTCCGGGTTATAGGCAAGTGCACGCGCAATTTGCATCCGGTCACGATAAGCATATTGTCCTGGACAGCGAATCGTGATGAAACCATCTTCATCCATTTCACCCCAGCCGCCTTCCGTTTCGATAAAAGCATGCATCTGGCGAGGGGAATAGAACGTATTTTCAACAATAAGATCTGCTTCTTTGAAGCGCCTTCTCAACATCACCGTTTTTGATTTTTATATGGCTGTGAATATTCCCATCATGGTGAAGTTTCAAAGCAGATGCAGACATCGCCTGTTCAGCATCCGAGATAACCTCAAGCGGCTCATAATCCACCTCGATTAATTCAAGCGCCAGCTCGGCAATTTCCTGCGATTCCGCAGCAACCAATGCAACGGCATCACCAGTACATCGAACCACATTGGAGCATAAAACTGGCTGATCAGGTACAACAATCCCAAAACCATTGAATCCAGGAATATCTTTATGGGTAAGCACGCAAACCACACCAGGCAGCAGCATTGCCTTGGCTGTATCGATAGATTTAATTTTGGCATGCGCATATTTTGAGCGAAGTACTTTTCCCCAAACCATATTTTCAAAATGGTAATCGGTCATGTATTTTAATTCGCCGGTTACTTTTTCAGGCCCATCAATCCTTCTGACTCGTTTTCCAACCCAATTTAAGCTCTGGCTATCATTCATCTGTTTTCCCACCTCCTCATTAGACGGTAGAGCCCGCGTTCCAGCAGGGCACTTGCCATATCTCTTCTGTATGTAGCGGTTGCTCTAACATCCGTAATCGGCATGACTTCTTTCCAGGCAATTTTTGCGATATTTTGGATCAGTTCTTCCGTCAGGCAGTTATTGGAAAGCAACGCTTCACATTTTCTTGCTCGAATAATCGTTGGTGCAACCGAGCCATAGGCAACTTTTGCTCCAAGGCATTGACGGCCTTGATCCATAATTAACGAAATTGCGACATTAACAATTGAAATGGACTGCGCTTTTCGGGGACCGAGTTTTTGGAAAATCCCAATTTCATTTTCACCCTGTGGCTGAATGATAATTTTTGTTATCATTTCATTTTGTTTTAAGACGGTTTTTCCCGGTCCGTTAAAGAACTCCTCGATTGGAACCAGCCGTGTAGAGTCAATAGAACTAAGCTCAATTACAGCGTTTAGAACATATAATGCCGGAATGGTATCCCCGGCAGGTGATGCGGTGCCGATATTTCCGCCAATTGTCCCCATATTTTGCATCTGGGTTGCACCTACTTCACGAGCTGCTTCGACAAGAACGTCGGCCTTTTTTGAAGCAGGGGAGATTTGACAATGTCTGTATGCGTGGTCAACGGTCCGATATGAATAGCGCCTTCTTTTTCAGTTATATAGCGCAGTTCTTGTAAACCTTTTATGTTAACCCAAACCTTTGGCCGCCATTTGCCTTCTTTCATTCGAACCACTGCATCCGTGCCGCCAGCAATTAATCTGTAATCACTTCCGAATTTTGAGATTAAGGTGAGGCATTCTGTGATTGAGGCGGGAGAGACCATATCAATTTCAGTCACTAGCATGAATTGACCTCCTAAGTTAGTTTCTTACTATTTTTTCATAGTCTTCGTAGGTATTAAGATTAAGCAGAATGCCAGAATTGGGTACCGGTACCTCACGAACGTTGTGTTTGTACTTTTGAAAAATACCACGGAGCCCCTTTGTTTCTTCAGTGATAGAGAGGAGTTCACCCAACATACGCTCTGAAAAAAGAACGGGGTGACCTCTTTTTTCTTTATAAACTGGGACGGCAATCTGGGCATTGCTGTTTTGAAGTGATTCTGCGAGTCTATTAATTATTTCAGGATTTGTTGGCTGGTCGACTGCTGTGATGAGTATGGGGAGGGAAACTTTCTCGATAGCCTGCAGACCGCAAAGGATGGAGGAGCATTTACCAGAAAGAAAATGTTGATTATATACGATCTTAACAGGATAATTTTTTGCGATTCTATTAAAAAGTTCAGCCTGGAATCCCAGAACTACGATAATCTCATCTAACCAAGCTATTTTTTTTAATACCTTCAGCTGGTGCTCAAATAGTGTGGTTCCGTGCCATGGAAGCAATCCTTTTAAGCTGCCCATTCGGGTGGATCTTCCTGCAGCAAGTAGAATTGCTGAACCGCCCATTAGAGTGAAGCACTTTCTAGTTGTATTTTTCTTTTTGCTGCTGATTCAACTGCTTTTATTATTTTGGAGTATCCCGTACAGCGGCAAAGGTTTCCTCCCAATGCAGTTTTTATTTCATCAACAGAAGGTAAATGATTAATTTCATTCAGGAAGGCCTTTGCGGAAACAATTATTCCCGGTGTGCAATAGCCGCATTGTGTGGCTCCCTCTGCAACAAAGGCTTCCTGAACAATATCCATATTTGATGTTAGTCCCACGCCTTCACACGTCAAAATTTCCTGTTTTTCAATTTGGCCAGCAAGGATCAGGCATGAACAGACGACTTCCTTGTTTAAGAGGACAGAGCAGGATCCGCACTCACCCTTGCCGCAGCATTCTTTGCTTGCCGTCAGATTCAGGTCATCTCTTAATACATCCAAAAGAGTTTTAGTAGGTGGGCATTTAACAGAACAGGCTACACCGTTAACCGTAAAATGAATAGTTTTCATGATAATATTTTTACCTCCTTAAACATGAATCTCTTAAAAAGAAAAGCTTATTTTGTAAAAGATGGTCGAATCAATTAAAGATTTTGGTATCTATTGTTGAATGCATTTACATGAGGACATTTGTGTAAGAAAATTAGATTAATAAACGAATAACGATAAAAAATCCCATACAAAAAGGTTTTTAACAGATAGAAAAACCTTTTCGTAGATAGGAATTTACGGTTCCTGGTAGAAACCCTCAAACCAATTATTGAGGTTATACGAAAGTAAAAAGTTATTCAATTTCTAAACCCGAGAAGGGAAGCAGTAATAAATTTCCATAAAAGCGGGGGAGTTGATTTGTAGTGTAATTGCCGCTCTAATATTTTGTCAAGTCTAAATTTTCAGAAAATAGTATTGACTGAAAGGTTTGTTTTTAATAATATAGTGACTAACAGGAGGAAAATATGTCCACTATTTATTCTCAATTCCATCCTGCTTTGAAAAAAAGCCTTGCCCAGTTATACAATCGGGTAAACCAGGAGATTTATGGTGTAGGGGTTAAAAAACAGCGTATTGAATGCCTTGACGACAGAGTGATGATCTTTGCACAGCATAAACGTGTGCAAGCATTGCAAATGCTCAGCAGAAACTTTCAGACCCTGACAATTTCGGTTGATTCAGCATTAATTGTTGAATTTAAATCATTGTTAAAGGGGTACATTGAAGATGCATTGCTCATTAAAGTTAAAACAATTTTAAAAGATTATGATCCTGTTACCGAAGAAGCCTGTACAATTATTTACTTTGAAGATTTATTAAACTAACGACGTGTTTCAGGGAGAGTTGCGCAAGGCGCAATTGTCTTAATCTTATATGAAAGCGGTTACGTTAACTCTTGTTTAACGAGAGTTTTGTGAAACCGCAGCAATAGACCATCTTATTTTGAGATGCCTTCTATTGCTGCGGTTTTTTTTATTCCAATTTAGGAGGTGATATAAACACGCTAATTTTGCTCGTTTAATTGCAAAAGCTGCTCAAAGGAAAAAACCGGGAGGGGAAGTCTTTGGAAAAGCTAAATCCTTGGAAATTATGGACATTGGGTTTTCAGCATGTACTGGCCATGTATGCTGGTGCTGTAATCGTGCCTTTGATTGTGGGACCTGCGATAGGACTTAATGCACAACAGCTGGCTTACTTGATTTCAATTGATTTATTTACATGTGGTATCGCGACCTTGCTGCAGGTAGTCGGTGGAAGGCACTTTGGCATAAAATTGCCGGTTATTTTGGGATGTACCTTCACAGCTGTAGGGCCAATGATCGCAATCGGGAAGCTGCAGGGGATGACGGCGATTTATGGTGCCATTATTGTTTCCGGGATTATTGTCATGATTCTAGCTCAGTTTATGAGTAAAATTATGCATTTTTTCCCGTCTGTTGTAACTGGGTCAGTCGTTGCGATTATCGGGGTTTCTTTGATTCCCGTTGCTATGAATAACGCAGCAGGAGGGTTGGGTTCTCCGGACTTCGGCAGCTTGCAAAACCTCTCTCTAGCAACCATTACTTTACTGCTGATCATTTTAATGAACCGCTTTTTAAAAGGATATTTGAGAGCGATATCAGTATTGCTTTCGTTGGTGGCAGGAACTGCAGTCGCATCTTTCATGGGAATGGTAAACTTCGACCAGGTTTCCCATGCTTCATGGTTTCATATAGTTCAGCCATTCTATTTCGGTTTCCCTACCTTTAATTTCTCCGCTATTCTCACTATGACACTTGTAGCTATTGTCAGCATGATTGAATCAACCGGTGTGTTTCTTGCACTCGGAGATGTCTGTGAAAGAAAAATTGAATCCAATGATATAAAAAAGGGACTCCGTGCTGAAGGCCTTGCCGTGGCTATCGGCGGAATCTTTAACGCGTTTCCATATACATCTTTCTCACAAAACGTTGGACTTGTCGCACTAACAAAAGTAAAGACAAGAAATGTTGTCATTACAGCTGGAGTTATCTTAATGATCCTTGGTCTTTTGCCAAAGGTTGCAGCCTTAACGACAATCATTCCAATGCCGGTATTGGGTGGTGCGATGATTCCTATGTTTGGAATGGTCATTTCCTCCGGTGTAAGAATGCTTTCAGTAGTTGACTTCACAAAGAATGAAAATTTACTGATTGTGGCTTGTTCAGTAGGAATCGGACTCGGCGCTGCGGTCGTCCCTGCCATTTTTACACACCTTCCAACCAGCATCCGGTTATTGGTAGAAAATGGAATCGTTTTAGGAAGTTTAACGGCAATTTTGTTGAATTTGGTATTTAATCATAAAGATTTAAATATAAGTGAAAGTGAAAGAATTGAACAGCTCAAAAGTGAACATACAACTGAGGCGTTTTAATAGCTGAAAGTCGGACTAGTTCATCTAGAGTGCCTGAGCTGTTTAATTGAAAACTGCTTCATTCCAAAGGAGTGAAGCAGAAATATACTAATAGATAGGAGTAAAAAAAATGGATCTAATTTTGAAAAACGCAAACATTCCACAAGGGGATCGTCAAGTGCTGACGAACATCCTTGTAAATAACGGGAAAATCGTGGGGTACACAAATGATATTAGCTTTTTAACAGCTAATAGAGTGATAGATGTAGAGGGAAAACTTGTTGTGCCAGGCTGTATTGACCCACATACACACTTTATGGATCCAGGTTTTACGCACAGGGAAACATTTGCAACTGGAAGCCGTTCAGCCATCAAAGGAGGATTAACAACCATCATTGATATGCCTTGCTGCAGCAAGCCGTCTGTTCGCGATGGTGATAGCTTTAACAAGAAAATCGGCCTATCCGTGACCAGGCATATGTTGACTATTGTTTCTGGGGCGGGATGACAGGCGAAGATGCACGTGAAGGCTGGATTGATAACATTTATCCGCAAATTGATGAAGGGGTTGTTGCCTTCAAAGTCTATATGACTCCTTCGGTACCTACATTCCCTAAGGTTTCAGATGGTGAAATGCTTGAAATATTCACGAAGGTGGCCAAAACAGGGATGCCAATCGGAGTACATGCAGAGAATTTCGATATCTGCACTTTTTACTCTAAAAAACTGGAGAAAGAAGGACGTTTGGATGGCCCTGCCTGGGCAGAAGCCCGTTCAGTACTTGCGGAAAAAGTTGCAATTGAATTAATCATCAGCTTCGCGGAAGCTACAGATGCACGAGTCCATGTGGTTCATATGACTACAAAAGAAGGGGCAGAGCTTGTTAAGGCAGCTAAAAAACGCGGAGTAAAAGTAACAGCTGAAACCTGCCATCATTATCTGGTTCTTAATGCTAAGGATTCCATGAGCGAGAGGGGATCATTTGCCAAAATTGCTCCTCCTCTGAGAGGAAAAGAGGATAATGCTGCACATTGGCAGGCGCTGGCTGACGGAACAATTGATTTTGTAGGGACAGACCATGCGCCTTACGAGATTGCGACAGAAAAAGATTATCCAGGAGCTACCATCTGGAATACCTTCCCAGGAATTCCGGGAGTAGAAACAATGGTCCCAATCCTTGTCAGTGAAGGTCTAAATAAAGGCCGTTTGTCACTATCAAGATTTGTGGAAGTAACAAGCCGGAATGCGGCAATCCATTATGGAATTTATCCGAAGAAAGGTTCAATGGAAATTGGAGCAGATGCAGACTTCACGATCATTGACCTTGATAAGGAATATGTTATAGATGAACAACAGACAGAATCAATGGCAAAATATAATCCTTTACATGGAATGGAATTAAAAGGTGGGCCAGTACAAACGATCATCCGTGGAAAAGTTGTTTACGATGAAAAAGCGGGTGGTGTTGTTGGCCAGGCAGGATATGGTGAATATGTACCACGCCAAAGCATCCAACGCCTGGAAAGAACATTCAAATATGAAAAATATAGTGAACAAAAAGCAGAGGTAAAGACAGAAGTAGTTGAAAAAGAATTAATAAAGTGAGGGTGAATTCGATGGAGTTAAGAGGAAAGAAGCATTGTGTTGTAGTCATCGATATGCTAAATGATTTTATCGGAGAAAAAGCCGCGCTTCGCTGTGAAAATGGCGAAAAAATCGTCCCTAAAATCAAAGAGCTGGTGGATTTTGCCCATGATCATAATATCCAGGTGGCTTTTATCCAGGAAGCACACAGAAAAAATGACCGTGATTTCAGGGTAAGGCCTGTACATGCAATTAAAGGCACATGGGGATCCGAATTTATTCCTGAACTGCAGCCTGATGAAAGCAAAGGAGATTATATCGTCCAGAAGAGACGGCATAGTGCATTCAGCTATACTGACTTTGATTTATTTTTACGGGAAGAGGAAATTGATACTGTAGTGCTTACGGGTGTCTGGACAAATGTTTGCGTCCGCAGCACAGCTTCAGATGCACTTTATCATGGCTACAATGTCATTTGTCTTTCAGATGGTACGGCATCCCAGGATGATTCCATGCATGTATCCGGCTTAAGGGATATCGATATTTTCGGAGATATCATGTCCACAGAAGAATACAAAGAAGCAGCAAAAAATAAATTCTCCCATGACGAACAGGTTGTCTAAACCTATCCAGCCTTTAGAAAGAAAAAAGAGAATACTAGTGGGTATTACAGGGGCAAGCGGATCATTGTATGCTTATACATTGATCCGCGCTCTTCATCAATTAGGTGTTGAAACGCATTTAATTGCAACGGACATGGGAGAAAAAGTTATGCAATTTGAATGCGGAGTAAAGCTTGCAGATCTTAAGGAATATGCCACTATTCACAGTAATCGAAACTTGTTTGCTTCCATTGCCAGCGGATCATTCCTGACAGATGGGATGGTTATTGTCCCATGCTCGATGAATACCCTAGGGGCAATTGCAAATGGAGTTGGTGACACTCTGTTAAGCAGGTCAGCAAGTGTAGTGTTAAAAGAAAGAAGAAATTTTATCATTGTGCCAAGAGAAGCACCCTTTCATTTGATACATCTTCGTAATATGACCAGGCTTGCGGAATCAGGGCCTGTATCATGCCTGCTTCTCCCGGATTTTATCACAAGCCAACAGAAATTTGGGAGCTTGCCAACTTTATGGTGGCTCGCATCCTGGATATGCTTGGGATTGATCATAAGTTGTTGGAAAGATGGGGGGAAAAGGAATGAACCCTGTAACGATGAGGGCGTTATTAGATGATTGGGAAAGCAGAGGACTTTTGTACCGAATAAAAAAAGAAGTTGATCCCCGCTATGAGCTAGGAGCGGTTATTAACACAAAAAACGGAAGACAACCCTTCCTTTTTGAAAAGATAAAAGGCTACAGGTCAAGTTTGGCTGCCGGATTAGGTGGAGACAGAGATCTGCTGGCAGACAGCATGGGAATTTCTTCATCAGATTTGCTTCCAAAATTAATTGATTCCATTGTTAATCCTATTCCAACCACTCTAAGGGCTACACGCCGGTTCAGGAAAATTTGGTAACAGGTGACTTTGATTTGGCAGACCTTTTTCCTATTCCAACCTATCATGCAGATGACTCTGGTGCTTATTATGTATCAGGCATCCTGGTTGTAAAGGATTTGTCCGGACGGAAAAGATATACTTCCATCAGGAGAATGCAGTACTTAGGGGGAAATAGGACAAACATTTTAATTACTTCTAATGAATTGAAGGAACAATACGCTCACTTCGAAAAGCTCGGTGAGCCGATGGAAGTGGCCGTTATGTTCGGAATTGTTCCTGCAGTCGTTTTAAGTTCACAAATTAGCACTCATCTCTACCATACAGATAAATTGGACGTTGCAGGGGCTCTTCTTGGACAATCCCTGGATGTGGTTAAATGCAAAACGGTAGATTTGGATGTGCTTGCTGAGGCGGAAATTGTTCTTGAAGGGCGTATGCTACCGCATGAAAGGGAAATGGAAGGTCCATTTGGGGAATTGGCAGGCTACTATGGGTTTCGTTCACCACAGCCGATTGTCGAATTTTCGGCTGTCACCTATCGAAATAATGCAATTTGCCAGACGATTTTTCCATCAAGTGATGAGGAAAAACTTCCAATGGCATTAGTGCGTGAGGCAACATTGTTCAGTACTGTAAGGCAGGTCGTTCCCAACATAAAAGCGGTACATATCCCAATGGGCGGAGTGGCTCGCTATCATGCAGTCATTCAAATTGAGAAAAAGTCAGAGGGTGATGGGAAACAAGCGGCTCTTGCAGCATTTGCGAGCGATAAAGATTTAAAACATGTTGTCGTAGTAAATGACGATGTGGATATATTTGACTCCGACGACATAGAATGGGCTGTGGCAACAAGAGTTCAGGCTTCTGAGGATATTTTTATTGTCCCGGGCGCAAAAGGATCACCTCTAGAGGCGTCCCATAATCTTAAAGGTGTTTCTGACAAAATGGGAATTGATGCAACCTATCCTCTCGGGAAAGAAGAGTTATTTAAAAGAACTTCTATACCGGTTAAAGTGACTCTAGAAGACTATTTATAACGGAATAAACGGTTCAAGGTTAAAAAGATAATAAAGAATATTTTTTTTAAAAGCACAGATGTCTAGCTCCAGCGCCCAACGCCTAGTGTACTTCTCTCTCCTCCTTACGATAAGTCAACATCGAATCGCTATCGCTTTTCGTGTTTCCTTTATCTCGTTCGGAGCGGTCCAGTCCATACGTCGCTGAACGGACGCTTGCGCTTTTCTCCAAGGTATAACCAGCTTTATAGGGGAGGATACCAATGAAAGCAATTGGATTGATTGAAACAAGAGGATTGACAGCTGCAATTGAAGCTCTGGATTCCATGGCTAAAGCAGCTAATGTAAATCTATTGGATTTAAAAAGAGTGGGTTCAGGGCTTGTAACGGTAATAGTAGAGGGCGATGTAGCTGCCGTTACAGCAGCTGTTGAGGTTGGTAAAAAAGCCCATAACATGACCGGAGGAGAACTTGTTTCCTTCAATGTCATTCCCCGCCCGCATACAGAACTCACCAAGATACTATAAAGGAGGTGTATGATGTGTGTCTGAGTTTATGAAAAGTGTTGTTGAAGAAGTGCTGAAACCCCGTCAACACACAAAGGAAAATCCCATCAATAGTGGACAAGGCCTTCAGCAAAGAAAGAGCTCTTCTACAAAATCAGCAAATGTAACGAATCAAGGCATTCCAGGAATACACCGTCCGAATTACCAGAGAGATAAAATTCAAAAAAGACTATCCGTTAAAGCTGATCATGTATTCCGCAATGATGAACAACCCCACATAAAGGTCAATGATTCCACAATAACAAAAGGTTTTTCCGAAGGACCTCTTGCTAAACTGCAAACGATGTCACTTGTACAGGGAAATACTCGTTACAATAGTAACCCTGGCCCGACTGCATCGAAACAAAACCGCCCGAGCGAGGAAAGTAAATTTCTTGGACAAACAACTGATGGTGTCAAAGCCTGGCTTTTCTCCAATCTTGATTCAAGTTTGCATCCTTTCATTCAACGCCCCCTTACAGCTTTTTCAATTGGTGTTATTACTTCAGAAAGATGCACAGTAGGGCAGCTTTTTATCTTAAATGACATCCTAAGGGAGTTTCCGTCAATAAAATATTTTTTAACCTGGGATAAGGGCAGCAAGGAAAAATTTGTTCTTGAGGTATATGAACAGGATTCTGAAAGACTTTCAATGGTAGTAAAAACGTTATATCAAAAACTTTCTCAAAAATCATATAAATCAACACAAATTTTTAAAGTTCAATCACCAAGCCCATGGCTGTCAAAGCAGCTGGAATTAACGACATCTGTTAATGGCGTTGCCGTTATAGAAGGAGTGGACTACTATACCTCCATTCTGCTGATGGATCGTCATTTAAAAAAGGCGAGCGAAACGAATTTTGATTACTTAATAGAAAAGAATTACTTGCTGCTATATGGTAAATTCGAGATTGTTTCTCAAGTGTCAGAAGAACTAAAAAAAGAAGCTGACAGGTTAAATTAATATTTTTGTTTAGGACATTTCAAAACATAGATTGCTTGAGATGGGGGATCCGATTGTATGCACTAGGACTTATTGAAACAGTTGGTTATACAACAGCCGTTTCCGCTGCTGATGCTGCAGTTAAAGCAGCAGATGTAGAAATTGTGGGAATTGAAAAGGTAATAGGTGTAAGCGGCTATCTGGGTGTAACCATCCATTTCAGCGGAGATGTAGCTGCGGTTAAGTCAGCCGTAGATGCCGGAGTAAATGCGGCAGAGCGCATAGGAAGAGTAATTTCGCACCACGTCATTCCAAGAGCCCATAATGAAGTGGCAGGCAAGCTGCTGCCAAGGTTCAAGCTGGAGAAAAACACTTTGCTGCAGGAAGCTGCACCCGAAAACGAATAGGAGATATCAAACGATGACTACTATCATAAATATGTAACAATCCACAATGGTTATACTTGAGAATCATCGTTTTTAAGATGAACGTGGTGGAAAGACGTTTCAATAATTTAATTTTTAGGAGGAACTAAAATGGGTGAATCATTAGGGTTGATTGAAACCAAAGGATTAGTGGGAGCGATTGAAGCAGCAGATGCTATGGTAAAAGCGGCTAACGTGGAAATCTGCGGTTATGAGAAAGTAGGATTTGGACTTGTTACTGTAATGGTAAGAGGAGATGTAGGTGCAGTAAAGGCGCAACTGATGCTGGCGCTGAAGCCGCCAGACGTGTGGGTGAGCTGGTATCTGTCCACGTAATTCCACGACCTCACAGTGAGGTTGAAAGAGCGTTATTATCCAAAACGAATGGTGAATAAAAATGAAAACTGAAAAGCAGAGTGCCATGATGGAACACGCTCTGCAGGAATTGTTTCAGCGCAATAACAGAAGCAGGTCCCAGCTTAAACCATATGTCCTGGCTCTATTAACCTCTCATATGATTGGAATGGAACCGGGATTTTCATACTTAAAAAGGCTCGAAGAAGAGAATATAACCATTCGAATTTCTGCGGAAGAGGAAGTCTTTAGACGGTTTGCCAAAACGGAACTTGTAAAAGCCACCGGCAATGATGACTGGATACCACACACTCATTTGTCTGATAACATCATTCAGGACCTGGATGCGGTGTTGATACCTATCCTCTCTTTTTCAATTGTCTCTGACATCCTGTCATTCAATGAACAACGTCCATTTGTAAGGCTGATTATTGCAGCTTTACTTTCTGGCAAAGAAGTATTTGGGTTAAAAATTGGAGCAGATCCGTATCATCCGCTATGGACATTAGAAGGACTGGATAAAGGAACGGTTTCACTTAAAAGAAAACTAAATGAGCATTTACTTGAGCTTAAGTCACTCGGAATAAAGCTGATTGATGCAGGAAATACTTCCGAATTCAGAATGAGGAAAGCACTGCAAAAAACAGTGGTTACAGACGAGACGATTCGATATATCCATCAGAAAAATCTTTCGAAACTAGCCGTTATGAACGGCACGATTATTACACCTTTGGCTCGAGACACCGCGAAAGAATTAAATATCGCACTGATTATGGAATAAGGAGAAGATTTACATGCATATGGGGATAGTGGTTGGTCGTGTAACGGCAACAAGGAAAGATGAAAACCTGGTAGGCGCCAAGCTATTAATCACACAGCCTATCGGTTTGGATGGTGGTGCTTTACCGAACCCCATTATCACCGTAGATACTGTAGGAGCAGGAATCGGGGAAAAAGTTATTTATGTAACAGGAAGCATGGCGTCGAGGGCTATCAAAAACAAAGATGCCCCAATAGATGCTGCGATCATTGGGATCATTGATAGCTTAGAAGGAACAATGTTGGGGGGATAATCCATGGATGCTATAAAAATTAAAAAAGCAATACAACACCGAAAACTAATTGATGTGCTTTTGGATTCAACTCTTTACGCAGACCTGGTCCTTAAAGGGGGCTATTTTATTAATGTCATTACCCGTGAAATTTATGAAGCGGATGTGGCTGTTAAAGGTGAGTATATTTTAATGGTCGGGGATGCAAGCGATTTAATTGGTCCAAAAACAACTGTGGAAAATGTTAAAGGGAAATTTGTAAGTCCTGGATTTATTGATTCCCATATGCATTTTGAGAGCGCAATGCTGACATGTACTGAATTTTCAAAGCTTTCAATTCCTACGGGCACAACCACCTTAATCGGAGACCCTCATGAAATAGGAAATGTCCTCGGAGTGCAGGGAATGAAGGCGATGATTGAGGAAGCAAAAACCCTGCCGAACCGCATATTATTTACGGTTCCATGCGCCGTTCCGGATGCTCCAGGTTTGGAAACATCCGGCTTTGATGTTTCTGCCAAGGATATGAAGGATCTGCTGACAGATCCCTATGTGCAGGGAATTGGAGAAATCCAAAGCTTTAGCAATATTAAACCGGTGTACGAACACGCACCTGAACTCATTGATGATCTGGTAGCCGCTGTTGCTTATGCGAACAGTATTGGAAAGACTGTCGAAGGAAATGCGCCAGGCTTATTTGGAAAAGAGCTCGCCGCACATATCATAAGCGGCGGAACGCATGTCTCCTGCCATGAAACAACAACAAAGGAGGAGACAGTGGAAAAACTGCGTTATGGTGTCAGTGTGTTTATGCGTGAAGGCTCTTCACAACGCAATATGGCTGAATGTATCCGGGCGATTACTGAAGATGGACTGGATTCACGGCGGGCAATAGTCGTATCAGATGATATGGTACCGGCAGACCTATTAAAATACGGACATATGAATGACATTATCCGGCGGACGATTGCTGAAGGGATTGATCCGGTTGAAGCTATTCAAATGGCCACCATTAATCCCGCGACCCACTTCGGCTTTAAGGATGTAGGAGTAATTTCTCCAGGGAAAAGAGCTGATATTGCAGTCATTAGCGATTTAAATGAAATGAAAATCGACCAGGTTTTTCTTGGAGGCAAAAAGGCAGCCGAAAAAGGGGAGCTAACGATTGAAATCGCTCCTTACATATATCCGGAAAGTGTAAAGAAATCAATTAAAAGGAAACCGGTTAAAAAAGAGGACCTATTAATAAGGGCAACTGGCAGCAGGGCAAGAGTCCGGGCGATTGAAGCGATTCCTGATCAAAATCTGACAGGGGGCAAAGAGTATACCTTAAATGTAGTAGAAGGAATTGTACAGCCATGTTTAAAACAAGACGTTTTGCCAGTGCTTGTAATTGAGCGACATGGCAGAACAGGGAAAATCGGAAAAACCTTTCTGAATGGCTTTGATTTAAAAAGCGGCGCAATTGCAGAAAGCGTTGCTCATGATACACATAATATTATTGTTACCGGAACCAATTATGAGGATATGGTAACTGCAGTGAATCGTGTTATTGCGATGGATGGCGGTATCGCCATGATTAAAGATAGTAGGGTTGTAGGGGACCTGCCGCTCCGAATCGGAGGGTTAATGACCGATGAATTCACAGGCAAAGAGATGAGCGATAAAGTAGAGGAATTATCGAGACTCGCAAAAGACGAACTTGGCTGCGGGATCCATGTTCCTTTTATGCATTTATCTTTTTGGTCACTCGTAACCAGTCCAAAATGGAAAATTACAGATATGGGCTTAATAGATGTGAATAAGTTTGAAATCATACCAACCATTCTCTAAACAGCACAAATGCCTGGACTAGAATAAACAGGAGGGAAACCATGGGAGTAAAGCTTGTTGATTTAACTCAGGAAATATATCAGGGAATGCCGGTATTCCCCCTTCATCAAAAAACAATGATTTTTCCAAATATATCGCATGAAGAAAGCGAGAAACAAATTGGTTTCGGATTTGCCACGAATAATCTGCTTATCAACGAACATGGACCAACGCACAGCGATGCTACGTACGAGTATGACCCACAAGGTAAATATATCGATGAAATGCCGCTCGAATATTTTTATGGGCCGGCTATTTGTTTAGATTTGTCCAGGGTTTCTCCGGAAAGGTTCATTACGAGGCAAGATCTTGAGGAAGCTTTGCGCCGATCCAATCAGCATTTGGATAAAGGCGATATAGTACTCTTATATACAGGGCATTACAATAGGTCCTACGGAACTGAAAAATGGCTTACAACCTATACTGGACTTGATTACAGTGCTGCCAAGTGGCTTGCTGATAGTGGAGTAATAAATATAGGAATCGACGCACCGGCAATCGACCATCCAGAGGACCCGAAGTTTTCCGGGCATCTTGTGTGCAGAGAATATGGGATAACAAATACCGAAAATCTATGTAATCTGGATAAAATCGCAGGAATGCGTTTTCTATACTTTGGGCTTCCGCTTCGGATCAGAAAGGGGACGGGTTCTCCCGTCCGGGCGGTAGCGGTTTTCATTGAATAATAGATGGAAGGTGATTAGGTGGGTGCCGTTAAAATAGAAAGAATTCGCGATGAAATAATCATTCCTCCTTATGAGGGCAGAAGTGCCATGCTGCGCAAAGGTGAAGAGCTGATCATCATTGATATGGAAGGGAAACAGGTTGGTGATTTTGTCTGCTTTAATCATGCCGATCCGGAAGAGCATGTTTCACCTGTTCATATGAGGGCTTCACTTAGCAGCATAAGATTAAAAATCGGAGATTTCCTTTATAGCAACCGCCGACGCCCACTTATGCAGCTCGTAGAGGATACCGTGGGTAAGCATGATTTCTTTTTTCCTGCCTGTGATTACTACCGATACAAAATAGACTTTGATACAGACGATCATCCCAACTGCCATGACAATCTTCAAACAGCATTAAGAAAATATAATATTCACCCAAACAACATTCCAGATCCTATCAATATTTTTATGAACAATGTACTGGATGATATAGGCGATTATGAAATCCATGAACCACTCTCTAAACCGGGGGACTATATAAGGCTTAAAGCTTTAGACGATGTTGTCATAGCTTGTACTACCTGTTCCCAGGACATGGCGCCGGTAAATGGCTTTAAGGTCACGCCGCTAAAAATGCAAATTGTGGAGGCAACATGATGGATGAAGTAAAATTTCTTCAAAATTTGCTCCGCATAAACAGCTCAAACCCTCCAGGAAATGAACATAAAATAACAGAAATTTTTATGGAACGCTGCAAGGAAAAGGGATTGCCCTTCAAGGTAGCCTCACTCGGAGCAAATCGGAGCAATTTTGAGGTAACGCTAAAAGGAACAGGAGAAAAGCACCTTTTTCTATGCGGCCATATGGATACGGTTTCCCCAGGTGAGCAGGAATGGGATTATTCTCCCTTCTCGGGGGAAATTGTTGGTGACAGGGTGTATGGACGAGGTGCCTCTGACATGAAGAGCGGATTGGCTGCGATGTATTTAGCTCTTGAATCCTTATTTTTGGAAAATATTTCACCTCCCGCAAGTGTTACTTTTCTGGCAACTGCCGGGGAAGAAGTGGATAGCTGCGGCGCAAGAGCATTTCTTTTAGAAAATGAAAAAAGGAAAATAGATGCTCTCATAATTGGCGAACCGACAAATGAAAAAATTGTTATTGGCCATAAAGGGGCTCTTTGGCTGGAGATAACCACGTATGGGAAAACAGCTCATGGTTCCATGCCTGAACAGGGAATAAATGCAGTAGACCATATGGTTAAGATCGTAAAGCTGCTTGATATGCTAAGAGCAGAATGGGAAATCGAAACATTGCCGCTTGGGAGAAGCAGTTTGGCTGTAACGATGATAGAAGGCGGAATACAGACCAATGTTATACCCGATAGATGTACCATTCGAGTGGACATCAGATCCGTTCCACCGCAATCACATAATGAGCTAATTAACGACCTGGGTGAGAAGCTAAACGGCCTTGTGGCAATGAATGATATATATAAATTCCGGGTTACCAAGATACTAGACCGCCCTTCAATCCTGACCTCTCCTTCAAAAAACCTTATCCAGGATGCACTTTCACTTAAAGGGAATGATGGCTCTGATTGCTTTGGAGTTTCTTATTATACCGATGCAGCAGTTCTCAATCCGCTAAGCGAAATTCCGACCTTAATTTATGGGCAGGGCAATGAAAAGCTGGCCCATCAGCCAAACGAATGGGTGAGCGTGTCTTGCTATAAAAGATCAATCGAATTTTATAAAAATTTGATATTAGCATACGAAAATAAAGATCGTCTTTAGGAAGGAGAGATGCAATGAGCAGTTTACTAATTAAAAATGCTGAAATCATTACAATGAACGCTCAGGAAGAAATCCTCTTAGGTGATATTTATATTGAGAATGACAGAATTATAGAAATTGGCCACACCTAATGCATGCTGCAGATAAAGTGATAAACGCATTAGGACGTACCATTATCCCTGGATTTATACAGACCCATATCCACTTATGCCAGGCATTGTTTCGTGGCCAGGCTGATGACCTTGAATTAATGGACTGGTTAAAGCAAAAAATCTGGCCGCTGGAAGCTTCCCATGATGAGGAGTCAATTTACTATTCTGCGATGCTCGGGATCGGTGAATTAATACAAAGCGGAACCACTACAGTCGTTGATATGGAAACGGTTAACCACACGGAATCGGCATTTAAGGCCATTGCTGAAAGTGGAATACGTGCTCTTGCCGGAAAAGTTATGATGGATAAAGGGGAAGAGGTACCTATCCCGCTTAGGGAGAAGACTTCTGATTCAATTCAACAAAGTATAGACCTGCTGGAAAAATGGAATAACCGTGATAACGGCCGAATCCAATATGCGTTTTGTCCCCGGTTTGTTGTTTCCTGTACGGAAGAGCTGCTAATAAATGTTCGGGACCTTTCATCCGCTTACAATGTCAGGGTCCACACACATGCATCCGAAAATATTAACGAAATCATGCTGGTTGAAAAGGAACATGGGGTGCGGAATGTCGTTTACTTAGACAGCATTGGTCTTGCAAATGAAAGATTGATACTGGCCCATTGTGTTTGGCTAGATGAAGAAGAAAAAAGAATTATTAAAAAGCGGGGAATAAAAGTAAGCCATTGCCCAGGTTCGAATCTGAAGCTTGCATCCGGAGTAGCAGAAATTCCGTCTCTTTTGAATACACAAGCTTTTGTAAGTCTTGGGGCGGATGGAGCTCCTTGCAACAATAACCTTGATATGTTTAATGAAATGAGGCTTGCTGCAATTATCCAAAAGCCAATACATGGTCCAACAGCCATGGATGCGAGAACAGTTTTTCGCATGGCAACTATAGGGGGAGCAAGGGCAGTTGGGCTGGAGCATGAGATCGGCAGCATTGAACCGGGAAAAAAAGCAGACCTCGCCATTTTGAATTTAAATGATTTTCATGTTTATCCCTCATTTGAGATTGATCCCATTTCAAGAATTGTTTATTCTGCAACGAGAGCAGATGTCGAATCCACGATTATTAACGGTAAACTGGTTATGGAAAATCGAAAATTAAATACAGTCGATAAGGCGATTGTATTAAAAGAAGCAAACCATTCAATAAAACGGTTGTTAAAAAGAGTGGAAAAAATCGCTTATTAAAAATCTATCTATAATATTTCTTTAGAATGTCCTATGCAGGGGGAGAATTCCCCTGTATTTTTTAAGTTTTTGGGAATTTATGCAAAGTTTTTATAACAATGAAGGAAATTTATGTATGCATTAAAAGAAGGGAGGAACACTATAAGAAATATTTTCAAATAAGGAGACAGAACTTATGGCTATCGATTTAGGAACCAAGTATCAAATTTCTCAAGCAGTTAAAGGCAATTTCAATTCTGCGGAGTCTTTAACTGTGACTAGCAATGATGGAAGTATTGTACAATTCACACTTGGAGAGGGAAAGGGCCGAGGCGCCATGCCCATTCAACATCTTGACTACTTATTAAAAAGGTCAAATCTTACTATTCTGCCAAATAAACGATCCTTAATAACTCCCGACCATAATGAGGAACAAATTGGTTAAAAAAATGGGAATGCTTATTCAGCATACCCAAATTAATAAACACATTTCGACTACCTTTTAGCATCAGTGTAAAAACGTTCTTTGTTCCTATCCGAACTTTTCAATACATTAGAAATTGTAGCTGTTACACTGCCTTGCCCTGTTGCATCCAGACCGGTTTCCCAGAGCATCATCCCGCCAAACCCGTGATCCAGTGCAAGCTTCGTTTTCCTTTGCATAGTTAGCTGACTATTGTAATGGTAGGTTGTACCGTTCATCGCGACCGTGTCATGCCCAGCGTTAGCAGGATTATTATGGAGGATAGCTGCATAGGATACCTGCTTAATGGCAGGATTATCCGGCTGGCCGTATAATGGAACTCCCAGAACAAGTTTTTCTTTAGGCAATTTATAGTTTTCAAAAAGATGATCCCAATAGTTTACTATTTTTTCAGTAAACGGGTAGGGAGACAAATTGGATGCATTATACCCTCCATCCCATTGGCCGTCGTAAGCCATAATATTTACATGGTCTACATATTGAAACATTTCCGGTTTATAGACAACAAAGTGAATTTCTGTTTTGGTCACACTATGAATTTTCGGATGAACTGCAATCGACAATTCTTTCTTTTTTGCATGAAGCCTTGAACTTAATGATTTAATGAAAATATCCAGGTTCTCGGCATCAGCTTGTGAGCGTGGATGTTCAAAGTCGATATCAATGCCATCCAGTTTTTCACGTTCTGTGATATTGACAAGTCCCCTAATCAGTTTGGCCCTGGCAGAAGGATTGGTAATGGCAGCTTTGAAGTATGGATAAGATTCTCCGCCTTGTATATGATACCACCCGCCAACGGCGAGCATGATTTTTGTGTTTTGCTGATGTGCTTTTGCTGTCATGGCCTTAAGATTATCTACAGCCATTTTTCCATTTAATAAAACCCTTCCATCCTTAGCAGGGTGGGCAAATGAAAAAATTACATGTGTCAGCTTCGAGTAATCTACCACTGACGGGTTTCGAAAATCCTGTACATATCCAATAAGCACTTTTGATTTTGCAGGCTTAGGGATTTGCTTAGGTTCAGGTTTTGTTTCCGATTTGGGCATCGGATTTATTTCTAACCTTGTTTTATGTGAACTTTCTTTATGGGTACTTTTCTCAGAGTAAATAACCCCGATAAAAAATCCTCCCAATAAGGTAATGACGATTACCAATGAAAGAAGGAGATTGCGTTTTACCATAAGATGCTTTCCTCCTCTTAATCATTTACCTATAAAATTATATCAAAATAACAAGCGTCCTTGTTGTGGTAATATCAACCTATCTATTTATCTAATACAAGGGAATTTTTCTTTAAGGAAAAATAGGCGAATTAAAAGCTTTTTTTAGAAGAATCCATGATAATGAAAATGGTTACCCTAGAAAGTGATTTTCCGGAATTGAATGATGGAAGGAGAAAAAAACCATGAATAAAAGAAAACTCGGATCAACAGGACTTGAGGTATCTGCCATCGGGCTTGGATGTATGGGGATGTCTGATTTCTATGCGGGGCGCGATGATCAAGAATCAATTAGAACGATTCAGCATGCACTTGACCTTGGAGTGAATTTTCTGGATACTGCGGATATGTATGGGGTCGGCAAAAATGAGGAATTGGTAGGGCAAGCAATTAAAGGCCGTCGTGAAAACGTAATCGTTGCTACAAAATTTGGGAATGTCCGTGCAGAAGACGGCACTTTTTTAGGTGTCAATGGCCGTCCTGACTATGTAAAAAGTGCTTGTGAGGCGAGCCTTCGCCGTTTAAATGTTGAATACATTGATTTATATTACCAGCACCGTGTAGACCCTAATACACCAATTGAGGAAACAATAGGCGCAATGGCTGAATTAGTTAAAGAAGGAAAGGTACGCTACATTGGCATGTCCGAGGCTGCTCCACAGACGATTCGCGCAGCCCATAAGGTCCACCCAATTACCGCTCTCCAGACAGAATACTCCCTCTGGAGCCGTGATGTAGAGGATGAAATTCTTCCTGCTGTTAGAGAACTTGGAATCGGATTTGTCCCTTACAGCCCTCTTGGAAGAGGTTTTTTAACAGGACAAATTCAAAAATTTGAGGACTTGGCTGAGGACGATTATCGCAGGTTCTCCCCGCGTTTCCAGGGAGAGAACTTTGAACGTAATATTGAATTAGTTAATAAAATTGAAGAGATCGCCCAGGAAAAAGGCTATCAGGCATCACAACTGGCATTGGCATGGCTGCTCGCACAGGGTGAAGATATTGTGCCGATTCCTGGAACAAAGAAAAGAAAATATTTAGAGGAAAATGTAAAAGCTGTAGAAATAAAACTTACAACAGAGGACCTGGCCCGCATAAATGATGCTGCGCCCCTTGGTGCAGCATCAGGCTTGCGTTACCCTGAAGCATCCATGAAGGGATTAAATTTATAATTCCCATAAAGGTCCCAAAACCATTTTAATGGTATTGGGACCTTTCTTTATTTTTGGCTCTATTCTAAAGGCTGTTTTCGTTTGTTGCTTCTGTAATAATCTTAGAGGCGACTCAAGGGAAGTTTTGATGAATTCAAAGGAAATCTAGTCCGAATAAGAGTTGAGTTCGGACAGGTTCGATCAAATCAAGGGCAATCCTGTCCAAATCTGTGGCAGCAAGACTTTGGGGCTTCATCCCTTCTTTGGATATCTTTTTTGGTGAGAATTTGGCCTTTACCTCTCTTATGAAGACCGTTTCTGGCATTTATGGCAGGCGTATCGGGCTTCATCCACCTTATGAAGACCATTCTCTGCTCTACCGGCAGGGCTTTTGGGTCTTCATCCCTCCTTTGGATATCTTTTTTGGTGAGTTTTTGGCCTTTACCTCTCTTATGAAGACCGTTTCTGGCATTTATGGCAGGCGTACCGGGCTTCATCCACCTTATGAAAACCATTCTCTCCTCTAGCGTATTCGGACAGGTTCAATCAAATCAAGGGCAATCGTGTCTGAATCATGGAATTTCGGTACAAACTCTCATATTAGGATTTGTTCAAAAACAACAATCTTTGCGAAAACAGCCTTTCTAAAAGATTGTTGTTTTTGAAATAGGTTTTTAAAAGCCAATCATTGAAAAAGAAGTTGATTGGAGCGGGAGGTGCGAGACTCCAGCGGGCGCAGCGGGACAGGTGAGCATCCTGGAGTGGAAATCAACTTCTCTCTAAATAGCAACAAAGTTTATGAAAAAAGGCTTATTTTTTCAGTTTCTACAAGGGAGGGTAAAGGCTTATAAGCTGCAAGGCTTGAAATATATATAGATTCTTTGATATAGTAGGAAAGTTAAATATAAATAAAGTGGAAATTTCAATACTTTAAATAAAAGGTGATTATATGAGTCAGGAATATAGAGTATTACTTTATTATAAATATGTAGATATAGAAAATCCTGAGGAAGTTATCAAGGAACATCAACAGTTCTGTAATGACCTGGGGATAAAAGGAAGAATCCTTATTTCAGTTGAGGGTATTAATGGAACTGTGTCAGGTACGCCTGAACAAACAGACGCCTACATTCATTTTATGAATGAACACCCGCTTTTTTCTGAAACAGTTTTTAAAGTTGATGAGGCATCCGAGCATGCATTTAAAAAAATGCGGGTAAGGCTGAGAAAAGAATTGGTAACTTTAAGGCTAGAAAATGATGTAGATCCAAAAGTATTAACTGGAAAACATCTTAAGCCAGCAGAATTTTTTGAAGCAATGCAAGATGAAAATACAGTTGTGATTGATGCCCGAAACGATTATGAATTTGATTTAGGGCATTTTAGAGGCGCAGTAAGACCTGATATTAATACGTTCAAAGAGCTGCCACAATGGATTAAAGATAATAAGAGTGCATTTGAAAATAAAAAAATTCTTACCTACTGTACTGGCGGCGTTCGCTGTGAAAAATTTTCAGGCTGGCTATTACAAGAAGGATTTGAAGATGTTTCCCAATTAGACGGTGGAATTGTCACCTACGGTAAAGATCCGGAAGTACAGGGAGAATTATGGGATGGCCAACTATATGTATTTGATGAAAGAATTAGTGTTCCTGTTAACAGAAAAGAGAATGTAATTGTTGGTAAAGATTATTTTACAGGTGAGCCATGTGAGCGTTACGTGAATTGCGCAAACCCGGAGTGCAATAAAAAGATTTTGTGTTCTGAGGAAAATGAGCATAAATATTTACGGAGCTGTTCGCATGAATGCCGAGTGCATCCAAGAAACCGTTATATTGCACAGCATGATTTAAGCTCGGAACAGGTAGAAGAAAGATTAAATGCTATTAGTAATAAAATAACTGTATAAGCATAATATTAATAGTAAGCAGGCCATTTTTGGCCTGTTTTTTAGTTGCTAAAAATGGTATATTGTTAATGATTGTTCTTATTTAAGAACAAAATAAATTAATTCCATCAAAAACGTTCTTATTAAAGAGTTAATGTTAAATGGTTGAGGAGGTATGTGAAGTATGAATAAGTTATTAATATACTTATCTGCAGCGAACTTGATTGATGGAGTTGCAACATTCTTTGGCCTTCATTTAAATATCATTTCTGAGGACAATTTCATAATGGAATTTATCTACCATATCAGTCCAGCATTGTTTTTATTTTTAAAAGTATCGCTCTCCATTTCCCTAATCATTTTTGTTTATAAGTTAAGAAAAAGTAAAAGACCTTTCTTGTATGGCCTTGCAATGTTTGCATCTGCCGTATATACAATTACACTTTTCATACATATTTATTGGCTTATTGGTATATTGTAAGTGGGAGAGGACGGCACCGCATCGTAAGTAATCCCTTTCAAATGCAAAAATTTAGATCTGGATGAAAATATTTTTCCCTAAAAATTATTAAATGCCATATGCTCCTCGTAGAATGGGAATTCTATTAGGAGTTTTCTGTTTAGAAAATATTTTTGAAAAAGGGGGTAGAATAAGATAAAAAAAAATAAAAAAATTTTTTTCTCAAAAAACATTGATAAAAGAAATTTTTTTTCATATAATCAAGATATATTTTGAAAGTGCTTTCAAAATTATTTTGGCCAAAAATAAGAAAAAGAATTTCAAAGGGTAGGCAGAGGTTAGGTTAAACGATGAAAAAAAGGTAAACTCTTAAAAAGATTTTCGAAAGGGCTTACAAAAAAGGGGAAGGTGAATTTATCATGTTTCATTTATTAGTTACTTTACTAGCAATCATTATTGTCATACTAGGTGTATCCTTGTTTAAATGGCACGCATTTATCAGTTTAACAGTAGCAACTTTGTTTCTCGCCATTGTATCAGGTTTATCAATGGATAAAATCGTTGCCGGAATTGAAACCGGAGTTGGCGGGGTTTTGGCGATTTAGTTGGAATATTGGCGCTTGGTACCATCTTGGGTAAAATGATGGCTGAGTCAGGAGCCGGAATTCAAGTAGCTGATTTCTTCGTCAGAAAGTTTGGCGTGAAAAAGCTTCCTTGGGCAATGCTTCTAGCTGGTTTTATCATCGGTATACCTGTATTTTTTGAAGTAGGTATTTTAATTGTATTACCTTTGGTTATCTCTATTCAAAAAACATCAAAACAAAACATTTTACTTATTGCACTTCCAGCAATCGCAGGTTTATCAATTGTCCATGGATTGGTTCCACCACATCCAGGCGCGATTGCAGCAATTGGAATCTACAATGCCAATCTTGGAAAAGTATTGTTATATTCACTTATCATTGCGATTCCTGCAGCCATCCTTGGTGGACCAGTATTTGCTAAATGGATTAACAAACGTGTAACTCCTGAAGGAGAACCAGAATTAATAAAAATCAACATGGCATATAAAAAATTGCCTGGTACAGGAATTTCTTTCTTCATTATCTTACTGCCAGTCATTTTAATGATATTTTCCGCACTGGCACCTTATACTGGCCTTCCTGCTGGATTAATGAAATTCTTCATTTTCATCGGCAGCCCTTTGATCGCTTTATTAATTGCCGTTTTTGCAGCGTTCTATTTCTTAGGTTTCCGTCAGGGTTTTGATAAAAACGTGATTAAAAAGTTTACGGAAGAATGCATTCTGCCAGTAGGTTCGATTCTTTTAATTATCGGTGCCGGTGGCGGCTTTAAACAAATTTTGATAGACAGCGGTGTTGGCAATACAATTGGTGAAATGTCACAGAACTTATCATTATCACCGCTTGTGCTTGCATTTATCATTGCAGGATTAATCCGTATCGCTACAGGATCTGCTACTGTTGCATTAACAACTGCAGCCGGAATTGTGTCACCTATAATCCAGCATATGTCAGGCGTTAACCTGGAGCTGCTTGTAATTGCTACTGGTGCAGGTTCATTAATGTTTTCACACGTCAATGATGCTGGGTTCTGGATGGTTAAGGAATACCTGGGATTAAGCGTAAAAGAAACATTTAAAACATGGACAGTTCTTGAAACGATTCTTTCCTTCACTGCTTTTATAGGTGCTTTAATACTGGATATGTTTATATAGTAATAATAAAACTCCCTCATTTTATTTTGAGGGAGTTTTTATTTTAAACAAATAGTCTATTGGTAAAACTATATGAAACAAAGAAATATAGGAGCTATGTTGTAGAATGGGATCCTTGATTCCGGGTTTGTTCCTGGATAAAGATCGCCCTTTCATTTTTTTTATTTGAAGCATTCAGGCATAATACATCAATGAGGGCTAACAGGGCTATCCGTGAGGAAAATGATGCAGGCACATACTCCGAGTTCTCTACACTGGTAAAAAGAGCAATGTCGACATTCATACCGATTGGAGAATTAGGAGCGCTTGTTATGGCAATTGTTTTGGCACCAGTTTCATTTATTGCTTTTAAAAGTTGAACCGTATCTTTATTTGTTCCAGAATGAGATATGATAACTGCAACATCATCCTCTGTTAAGTGAGCCGCAGACATAAGCTGAAATTGTGCTTCAAGGAATGAGGATGCTTTAATGCCTGACTCGGCAAATTTATGAAACGCATCCATTGCAATGACAGCCGAACCGCCTGTTCCATAAAATTCGACTCTTTTGGCATTTATGATTAGATCTGCCGCTTTCGTTACTGAATTGTTTTCCAGCTGGTGCAGGGTATTTTGAAGATTTCTGATATTTGTTTTAAAGATTTCTTCAGTAAGATTTTTTTCAGTATCCTTTTCTGTGCTTTCTTCTGCAATATTGCGTCCGGAACTCATGATCTCAGAGGCAAGCGCGATCTTCATTGCCTGAAAGCCTTTGAACCCTATGCGCTTTGAAAATCTGAATACAGTTGCGTCTGCAATATTTAAATCATCTGCTACATCATTAATCGTACGGTGTATAATAATTTCAGGCTTCTCTAAGATATAATCAGCTATTTTTTTTTCTTTTTCACTTAACTTAGAATAATAAGAACGAATAGTCCCTAAGCAATTTTGCGTCATAAGCGATTTCCCTTTCCAAGTTCCTACTTGGAGTATAGCATAATTGCAAGATGAAAAAAATTTTTATTGTAAACGTTTGCGTTATGAAATTTTTTTCGTATAATAATTAATGTATGAAAAAAATTTTCATAGAATATCAGTATTTAGGATTGGAATGGCAAAAAAATAGCATCCAAGAATATACTGCTTTTTTTGAGAAGAAAACTGAAAAACATTCATCATATGCTGTAACCAAACTGCATCCAAGAGTTTTTCGAGGAGGAAGAATAATGAATACTAAATATGTAATAGGCGTAGATATCGGAACAACAAGTGCTAAGTCAGTTCTATTTTCAAAGGATGGTACCGTCATATCCAGCCATGGAATAGAGTATCCTTTATATTCACCAACACCTGAAACAGCTGAACAGGATCCTGAAGAAATTTTCAGGGCGGTCATAAATACTGTCAGAAAAACAATTCAGGGCAGCGATGTCAAGCCAGAAGATATCCTTTGTGTATCTTTTAGTTCGGCTATGCATAGTCTTATTGCGGTAGACCAGACAGGAAAGCCATTAACAGAATGTATTACCTGGGCAGATAACCGAAGTTCAGACTGGGTGGAAAAAATTAAAAAAGAAATGAATGGCCACGATATTTACCTTAGGACTGGAACACCCATACATCCAATGTCGCCATTAGCAAAGTTGGTCTGGCTAAGAAACGATTATACAGAGTTGTTTTCTAAGAGCTATAAATTTATTTCGATAAAAGAATATATTTTCTTTAAGCTATTTGGAAAATATGTAGTCGATCATTCTATCGCTTCTTCAACAGGGCTGTTTAATATTTATTCACTAACCTGGGATGAAGAAGCATTAAAAATGGCTGGTGTAACTCCTGAACAGCTTTCTGAACCTGTTCCAACCACATACAGGCTGGATGGACTTGATGAAGCTTATGCGAAAGAAATGAATTTGCTTCCTTCCACCCCTTTTGTTGTCGGGGCAGGGGATGGGGTTTTATCTAATTTGGGAGTAAATGCGATTGAGCCAGGGGTTGTGGCTGTTACGATCGGAACAAGCGGTGCGATACGTGCAGTAGCCGACCGCCCGATTACAGATCCCAAGGGAAGAATTTTTTGCTATGCTTTAACTGAAGACCATTGGGTTATTGGTGGGCCCGTTAACAATGGCGGCATGATATTTAGATGGGTGAGGGACCAACTTGGAGATTCAGAAGTGGCGGCCGCAAAACGCTTAGGAAAAGATCCATATGAAGTTCTAACCGAAATAGCAGATAGGGTCACCCCTGGAGCTGACGGACTGTTATTCCACCCGTATCTTGCAGGAGAAAGGGCACCATTATGGAACTCCAATGCACGTGGATCGTTCTTTGGGCTTGGCATGCACCACAAAAAAGAACATCTTATCCGCGCCGTTCTGGAAGGTGTCATATTTAACTTATATACAGTCCTATTAGCATTGTCCGAGTTAATTGGAGAGCCGAATAAAATCCATGCAACCGGCGGATTTGCCAGGTCAGAGGTCTGGCGGCAGATGATGGCTGACATTTTCAATCATGAAGTCATCATTCCGGAAAGCTTTGAAAGCTCATGTTTAGGAGCAGCAATCCTTGGCCTTTACAGCCTTGGAGAGGTTGATTCACTGAACGTTGTTTCTGAAATGGTAGGAGCTACACATCAGCATACTCCAAACAGTGAAAATGTTTCAATATATGAGGATTTAACACCAATTTTTATCCGCCTTTCACGGCTTCTGCAGGAAGAATATGAAAGTATCGCTGCTTTCCAGAAGAAGTGGGTATAGAAGAATCATTTCAAAAATATATTTGATTAACGAAAGAGAGCCTGATAATGCAGGCTCTTTTTTTGTGTATGAAAGAGGCATTAGTATAAGTGGACAAATTTAATGAATGAATCCGGCAAAACAAGTCATAGGATATAAAAAGACTAGGATAGGGAAAGGAAGGAGGATGTATGGTTATTAAATTGTTTACGATCATTATTGCTAGTGTCTTAATCGGAATAGGAATTAATGCTTTTGTCATACCTTCTCATGTAATAAACGGAGGTATATGGGGAATCAGCTTATTGATCCATTATTTATGGGGCTGGAAACTAGCCGTTACATTTACTTGTTTGAATTTACCTATCTATTTTGCTGCAATGTATTATGATTTACATTATTTTTTTTATGGATTAATTGGAACTTTTATTTCAGCAATCATTATCAGCCTACTTAATCCTTTAAACGGTTTATTCCATTTGCCGTTCCTGCTCAATATTTGTTTAGGCGGAATATTTATTGGCACAGGCGTAGGGATCATGTTAAGAATTCATGCAAGTCCGGGAGGTATTGATTTACTTGCTTTAATGGTATCAAAATCACTCTCACTTAACGTAGGATTGGTGATCCTCATAATCGATACAGTGATAATACTTAGCGGGGTTCTAATTTTTAAAGAGATAACCTTTTTATATTCACTTATCATTATTTCTCTGGTTGGTACAATTGCTTCACTATTAACATCAATAAAATCCATCTCAGTCTTCACATAATTTTGATAGCTATAGCTCAGTTATTACTAACAAGTTGCAAAGGACCTGTTTCAATAATATGAGACACGCCTTTACATTTGTTTAAACAACATTTAATATCTTTCCAAACGGGACTTTGGGTTTGAATTGATCTGGAATGAGCCAGTAAACATATGGCTTCACTTCCAATTCATCATATAAAAAGCCAGTAACGTCTGTCACATACATTAGTGTTTCGATTTTTTCTTCATTTGCCCATTCAAAGACTTCCGTATAGGAGGATTTTCCGTGAGTATAGTACTTAATGCCTTCAGATTCTTTGATATTGGAAATACTTCGAATTTTAAAATCCGCTTGAACTAATATTGACTCTGGATTCATTTCCCCGATAAATTTTACTACATTCTCAATTAACTTTTGGTCGGTTTGGTTATTCGAGGTATCAATGACTAAAGCCAGCTTCTTTTCTTTGTTGTTTTGCATAATTTTAAGCAATTCCCGTTGCCATCTCATGATGTTCCCCCTTTCGTACACCACATTATTATCCCTTGATTTCAGCCACGTATTACTAAACTTTATGGGCAAGAAAATTATATATAGGATGGGATTGGGTACTATAAATGAACCACAAGCACCATTTCTATGCCTCTTTATAGTTCGTTAACCATAAAGTAATCCCTATTTTTTTACATATGGTAAGGTAATGAAGCATAAAAAGTAAAACAGCACCGGTATTTAAGCCCAAAATGATGCCGACTATATTTAATGAAAATTGGGACCCTAAGAAATACATAACGGAGAACGAGATAATATGGGACCAAATGGTATGAAGAAACATGTCTTTCACTAATCCCAATCCTATTAGGTAGGCTTGCATTGGAATTACAAAGAAATGAAACAAGAAATATGGCCACATTAATTTCAAATATAACGCTGCACTCATGGATGAAAAGAAGAGAGAAGTTATTTGTTCTGCAAAAAAATTCATACAAAGAACAGCTGGAATTCCATAAATCATCGTAATCCACATTGATTGCAGAAATAGGTTTCTTAACTTTTCGTAGTCGTGTTTCGCGAATGCATCTGAAACATTTGGGATTAACATAACCATTAAGGAATGGGCAATAAACGCTGGAAAAAAACCGATTGTCATAGCAACTCCTGACAGCATGCCGAAGTGCTTTGTCGCTGCAATGGAACTGAACCCTGCTGCCATAAGAGCGGACTGAATTAAGAATGGCTGAATACTATTTGTTATCGCATGAAAAATGCGAACCCCCACAGTTGGGAGTGAGACCGAAAGCAGCTTTTGACGAGCATGTTTTCCTGTCAAAATGGCGTTCGAAGAATTTTTCATTTTTTGCATATGGAGAATCAATAAACTTATTAAATAAAGAAATACGATTAATTCACTGCCAATTAATGCACTAAGAGCCATAAGCAGAGAGCTGTCTTTATCAACTTTTAAAATATCGAAGACAACCAGCAGAACACCTAATTGAAATGCTTTTCTAAGAAAGTTAGAGAAGGCTATTTTTCCCATCTGCTGAATGCCCATAAAGTAGCCTCTTGCAATGGATGAAAATGATGAAATCGGGATTAATCCAGCCAGTAACCATTTTACATTAAGGTGAAACCTGTCCATTATTGAAGGATAAGATAACACGCTGATAGTTACTATTAACATTATAAACATAACCAAGGCAGCTAATTTTACAGCGTGTTGCAGGAAGTTATAATGAAAGCTTTTTTTATTTTCTGCGATAAATTTTGAAATAGAAATGGGCAATTCAAGACTAGCAATTACAAAAATCAAAAAGATGATGGGCAAAATAGACATGTAAATTCCCATACCTTCTTCTCGCAATTCTCTGGCAAGTATCATGTTAACAAAAAATTCTGCACATTCACTAAAAAATGCGGCCACAATCAATATGATGGTTCCTCTAAAAAAGGAATTCATGAAATCTCACCCCTTTAAAATCCTTTTAATAGAATATGAGTCAAGTAGGGGGATTATTTTTGTTTTTTTTAGTGGG
Source organism: Neobacillus sp. PS3-34 (assembly GCF_030915465.1). Lineage (GTDB taxonomy): Bacteria > Bacillota > Bacilli > Bacillales > Cytobacillaceae > Neobacillus_A. The sequence goes on along the minus strand of NZ_CP133267.1, from coordinate 4,496,476 downwards.
GAAAGACTATCTTGAAAGGGAGCAAAGAAACTGCTTTCGGTCAAAGGTTAAATATCTCCATTATTTTTTCATACTTTCTAAAAAGAGAAACCCGCTGGACAATTTCGATCCGCGGGTTTTAAAGAACTTTAGCTTTATTTTTGTGATTTTACGTACTCCTCAACCATTTCAACCGTTACATTTTTTCTGGTTGGAATAAATCGCAAATTAATTTTGTTGATCTTATTGGTCACTTCATTTATTTTTTCTGTTGTAAAAGGCTGACCTTGTTTGCATAATTCGACAGCTTCTTCAATATAGTTTTCACGTATTTCATCCAACTCTAAAAATACTTGATAACTTCTATTTTGTTTTTCAGCATGTTGTGCTAATTCTTTTTGAACACCCATGATTTCACTCCTCAAATATCTATACATCAATCATTAATATCATATCAGTTTATTTATGCCTCGTTAAGAAAGAATCTAATAATCCTTTTTCCCGATATAATAAAATGCCTACCTATTTACCAGATTCCCTTTGTATCGTATTCTTTAAAGGGTGCCAAGCATTGGAGAAAAATTTTCCGCTACAGTGAAATGAACATAAAGGTCATTCCATGTTTTATCACTAGAAAGCGGGAAATGGTCAATTGCATCATTTTGTAATAGAAGGGAGGGGGCAACATGAACATCACAGATGAAGCACGTGAGCTCCTATTTCAGGTTTTAAAAGAACAAAAAATAAGTGGCATAAGAGTATATTTTGCTGGGTTTGGCTGAGGACAGCCAGAGATAGCCTGGCTCTGGATGAGCCAGAAGAAGATGATATTGTGACACTAATAAACGAAATCCAAGTAGCAATCGACCCTAACATTGAACCGTACCTTGAGGAATTGATCCTTGATTATGATAGGGAAAACAATGGCTTAGTCCTTTTGGGGAATGAAAGCGATTGTTGATCAGGAGAATAAAACAAAGAGCCGGATTTTGCCAGGCTCTTTGTTAAAATTGCTTATTTTGTTGAACAGCAATCCTGTTTTTCAGTGTCTGTACAGCACGCTTGCTTTTCTTCTGCTGCACAGCATTCTTCTTCCTTCACTTCTTTGATTTCAATATTGCAGCAGCTTGAACCTTTTTTTGTGCTTTTAAATAGACCAAACATCATGACCATCTCCATTTCTTTATTGGGAATTTTCAAAACTGCTAGCACTCACAAGAGCAGGTACTATTGGTGTTACCCCTTAACATTAGGTTAAGCTTACTAATAAGGTTGGGTAGACGATTTTCTTTCTTACCATAAACATATTTCCAAGCTTCTCGTGAGACACGTTCAACTTCCTGCCTTTGTAATTGGGCAACCATTTCGTATTCATGAAATAACATACTATCTTCTCCTTTAAATCAAATTATTTTGATATATAGTTCAAAAAAAACTGATGTAATTGATACCAATCTAAAGCATTGTAGGAATCTCCTATTTTCGCCTTTAAATCAAATTTACTTGATGAAGTAATTATAAATCCAAAATTTACTAATGTCAATCTGTTTTATCAAAAAAAATTGATTAATTTTATTAGGAAGTTTTTCGGCAACTTCCCCTTACCACATCTTCCAGCAAGGGGAGGTTAATCAAAATTTCATCCTAGCCAATCACAGTAATCTGGATCATTCAAATCCTGATTAAGCGGCATGGTATCGTCACTCCTTTCGCCTTCCTGACAAAGATAGTAGTGCCGAAGCGGTTTTAGGTTTTCATCCATTTCATAAACTAGCGGAATACTGTTAGGGATATTTAAACTTATCACACCATCAGGGGGAATATTGTCCAAGTATTTAACAAGTGCCCGTAACGTATTGCCGTGTGCAGAGATGATGATACGCTGATTTAGTATTAAGCTAGGGACAATTTGTTCATTCCAATATATGATCGCCCGTTTTTCGGTGTCTTCAAGACTCTCGGCGAGTGGAATATTTTCTGCTCCAATTCCTTTATATTTAGGGTCTGATTGATCAAAAATATGATCTTCTTGATAAATTTCAGGAGGCCGGATACTTGCAGATCTTCTCCATATATTTACTTGTTCTTCACCATATTTTGAAATTACCTCGTTTTTATTCAATCCTTGCAGTGCACCATAATGCCTCTCATTTAATCGCCAGGATTTAAGTACAGGAATCCACATCAAATCCATTTCATGAAGTATAATCCACAGTGTTCTAATCGCTCGTTTTAGAACAGAAGTATGGGCAGTATCAAAGATAAAACCATGTTTTTTTAATACTAAAGCAGCTTCTCTTGCCTCATTATAGCCTTGATCTGTAAGGTCTATATCTTTCCATCCTGTGAATCGATTTTCTACATTGTATTGGCTAAGTCCGTGCCTAATAAAGACAATTTTCTTCAATTTAAACCACCTACATCAGTTTTTTATCAGTATTTACATTTTATGTTGGAAATAATTGAGTAAATATTGTTTATTAGAAAAACACTACAAGTATCTTTTTTTAAATGGAGTGTGGCAACGTGTTTAAAAAAAAAGCAGGTGAAGTGTTAATTGAATTACTAATTGAATGGGGAGTAGATCATATTTATGGAATGCCTGGTGATTCCATAAACTCGATTATCGAGCCCTTAAGAAAGGCTCAAGACAAAATTAAATTCATTCAGGTTAGGCATGAAGAAGCCGGAGCTTTGGCTGCGGCAGCATATGCAAAGCTGACAGGGAAAATAGGCGTTTGCACCGCGATTGCAGGCCAGGTGCAATCCATCTGTTGAATGGATTGTATGATGCAAAGCTTGACAAGGTACCAGTCTTGGCTATAACAGGTCAGATTGAATCAGACCAGCTTGGAACGGACTTTTTCCAGGAAGTAAACCTGGAACGGATGTTTGACGATGTCGCTGTATACAATCAACGGATTATGTCTGCTGAACAGCTGCCTGCTGTAGTGAATCAGGCGATCAGGACAGCTTATGCCAAAAAAGGTGTTTCGGTCCTCACCATCCCTGACGATATTCAAAGGTTTGAGGTAGGAAATGAAGCAAGAGTGACTTCAAGCTTTTTGGTAAAACAGGAAGTTTTTCCTTTATTGGAAGATTTACATCGTGCAAAGGAACTAATTATGAAAGCGGAAAGCGCCAATCATCCTAGCAGGAAGAGGAGTACAAGGTATTCGTGATATTTTAATACCTTTTGCTGAAAAAATAGCCGCCCCGATCGTAATGACTTTACCTGGAAAAGGAGTAATCCCTGACAAGCATCCCTACTCATTGGGAGGGCTGGGTCTGATTGGCACAAAAGCGGCCTATGAAGGCATGCAGGAAACAGATACGCTTATTATGATCGGCACTTCATTTCCATTTACCGGATTTCTTCCAAAAGAGGCCAAAACCATTCAAATTGATGTAGACCCTTCTCAAATAGGGAAGCGTTCTCCTGTTGACGTAGGACTTGCTGGGGAGGCAGGGATCACGCTCGGATGGCTCACTGAAAATATAGAACGGAAAGAGGATAGGACATTTTTGGAAAAAAGCCAGGAGAGGATGGAAAATTGGTGGAACAGGCTGGATCGTCAAGAAGAGAATGATTCTATGCCTATCAAGCCACAGCGAGTTATTAACGCCTTGCAAATGGTTGCAAAAGATGATGCTGTGCTCTCAGTAGATGTTGGAAATGTTACGGTTTGGATGGCACGTCATTTTCATATGACCAATCAAAAATTCATTATATCCAGTTGGCTTGCTACGCTTGGCTGCGGCCTTCCAGGCGCAATTGCCGGGAAAATTGCTTTTCCGGAAAAACAAGTTTTTGCAGTCTGCGGTGATGGTGGTTTTGGGATGACAATGAACGATTTTGTAACGGCAGTAAAATATAACCTGCCAATTGTGGTCATTGTTTTAAACAATCATAAGATCGCTATGATTAAGTTTGAACAGGAAGTAATGGGAAACATTGAATTCGGAACAGACCTGGTAAACCCTAACTTTGCGCAATATGCAGAAGCATGTGGCGGTATTGGTTTCCGCATTGAGAACCCCAATGATTTACTACCAGCATTACAAAGTGCGATTCAACAATCAAAGCCGTGCATCATCGACGTCCTTGTAGATCCAGAAGAAGCTCCTATGCCGGCAAAGATTACGTTTGGCCAGGCAGCAGGGTATACAAAGCATATGATAAAAGAATTGTTTGAGGAAGGGAAGCTGGATCTGCCTCCATTGTAAATTAAAAAAGGAAATATTAGGATACTACAATCAAAAGAATAATCCGGAAAGTATTAAAATAGGCAGGTACCTATTCCTCTTTGAAACTGGACTCATACACTATGGAGAAACAGTTGAGGAGGAGATATAAAATGCAAAGACAGTTCCCTGGAGGTTACGGTCAGCCTGGGCAAGTATATCACCCTGGGCAAAGCTATCATCACGGACATGGTGGATATTATCCTGGCCAAGGTTATCACCATGGTCATGGCGGATATTATACTGACCACGGCTATCACCATGGACACGGTGGTTATTATCCGGGTCATGGCTATCACCATGGCCACGGCACATATGTCCCTGGTTATGGGTATCATCATGGCCATGGCACATATATCCCTGGTCATGGCTATCATCATGGCCATGGCAGCTACCATCCATAAAAGTATAGACATTCTAATGAATGATGATTATTTTGATAAGGTTCAATGGCTGTCTTTGAGGCAGCCATTTTTTCATACCATTATTGAGAGATTGACGCTGTTACACAAATGTTATTATTTTTGAACCAAAAGACATTCTGGTTTTATTGTCCTTGGTATGCTATAAGATGTAGTGAGGGAACATTGCTAATATTATAGAACTAAAAACGAAAAGGAAGCTGAAAATGAAACGATTCATTATCATTGGTGGCGGAATACTAGGCGCCTCTACAGCCTATCACTTGGCCAAACAGGGAGCAGAAGTCATACTGATTGACAGGAAGGATAAAGGGCAGGCGACGGATGCCTCAGCGGGGATCATTTGCCCTTGGTTAACACAACGGCGAAACAAAGCTTGGTACCAATTAGCAAAAGCGGGGGCGCGCTATTATCCATATTTAATAAATGAGCTTGAAAAAGCAGGCGAAGATAACACCGGCTATAAAAGGGTCGGTGCACTAAGTATTCATAAAGATTTAGAAAAGATTAAAAAGGCAGGAGAACGAGTTTCATTACGACGTGGAGATGCTCCGGAAATTGAAGATGTAACTGAACTTTCACCCGAAGAGGCAAACCGTTTGTTTCCTGTTTTAGATATAGATTACCATGCCTTACATATTAGCGGTGCTGCCCGTGTAGATGGACGTTTATTGAGGGATTCCTTATTGTCAGCAGCCAAAAAATTAGGTGCTTCAATTATTAATGGTGATGCGGTGCTGCAATTCAGCGGAAGTCGTGTCACAGGGGTCAAAACAGGAGATAAGGAATTTCAAGCATATCAAGTCATTGTTTGTGCCGGAGCCTGGGCGAATTCATTGCTAAAGCCTCTTGGAGTGGACCTTCAGGTTACTTTTCAAAAAGCACAGATTGTCCATTTGGAAATACAAGATGGCAATACAAATGAGTGGCCGGTTATAATGCCGCCGACTAACCAATACCTATTGGCATTTGATAAACAACGAATAGTAGCAGGCGCTACCCATGAGGATCTTGAAAATTTAGACGATCGCATTACAGCTGGCGGAGTGGCGGAAGTTTTAAACAAGGCATTGAATGTCGCGCCTGGATTGAACAATAGCACGTTTATCGAAGCCCGAGTAGGATATCGTCCCTTTACACCTGGCTTCCTTCCGGTGATTGGCCCCTACCTGGATGGAAGGGGATTTTAGCAGCTAATGGGTTAGGTGCTTCCGGGTTAACGATGGGACCTTATTTGGGATCTGAATTGGCAAAGCTCGCTCTTGGATTGGAGCTGGAACTAGATTTGACACTTTATAATATTGAAGGTGCGATTAAGAGCTAATAATATAGTTAATTAACATTTAAGACTTTCGTATAATAAATTATTAAAAGGATGTTTTCTAGACATCCTTTTAATTCAAAAGTTTTTTAAAGATACCCGTATCTTTCCTTTCCTGTATTCCGTTATAAGGGCAGAGATGTTCAAAAGGAGTGAACAGAATGACTGCCAGCAGAAGCTTGTTTTGCGAAGAAAGGGTCAAACATATTGCAAGTCAAATTGATTTAGCTGAATTATATGAAGGTGTGCATAGATATTCCCGTTTTCTCACCAAAAACAATTGGGAAGCAGATGATCTTGTCCAAGAAGCCCTATTGAAGGGAATTCAGTCTTACCATCCATCCCAATTAACCCCTTCGCTTTTGAACAAAATTGCTTACCACCATTGGATTGACACCCTGAGAAAGAGAAAGCATGAGGTTGTCGGGATTGAGGGGGATGTTATTGAAAGGCAAGATACATCCAGACCTGGTATGTTAATTGATATTGTGAAGCTCTTGATAAACAATCTGACCCCAAAACAGGCCGTTATCTTTATGTTGAAAGAAGGATTTAACTTTCAAGCAAAGGAAATTGCCGGTTTATTGTCCACTACTGAGACAGCGGTGAAATCTTTACTGCACCGATCAAAGAACCGGCTAGAAAAACAAAGCCTTCTTCAATCCACTGATTCCTTCTGGAGTGAAGAAGAGAAGGAATTGCTGTCTGATCTGCTTTACAAATCACTTGAATCCCAGGACCCTGGCATATTAATTGACTCCATTTCACGTATCCCACTGTTGGCAGAAGTTCCAAAGCTGGCTAAGCCAAACCACTCCGGCTCACCTCTCAGCCTATATTGCATGGCAGCATAAAAAGGGAGGAACTTAAATGGGTACCATACCATATGTAATTGAACAATCTAACAGGGGGAACGTTCGTACGATATTTATTCCCGTTTGTTAAAGGATCGTATTGTCATCATTGGTGATGAAATAAACGACCAGGTAGCAAATAGTGTGATTGCCCAGCTACTGTTTCTTGAAGCTGATAATCCTGAAAAAGACATCTCTATTTATATTAATAGCCCAGGTGGGTCCACGACGGCAGGCTTTGCCATTTTTGATACGATGGAGCATATTAAACCAGAAATCAGCACGATTTGCATCGGGATGGCTGCCTCATTTGGAGCCATGCTGCTTCTTGCGGGAACAAAGGGGAAGAGATATGCTCTTCCGAACAGTGAAATTATGATTCACCAGCCGCTAGGAGGCGCAAGGGGGCAGGCGACGGAAATTGAAATCTCCGCCCGAAGAATTTTGAAGCTGCGGGAACATATTAACAGTATCATTTCAGAGCGGACCGGCCAGCCGGTTGAAAAAGTAGCAAAGGATACGGACCGGGATTACTTTATGAGCGCTCAGGAAGCACTCGAATATGGGATTATCGACAAGATCATCAATAAGAAATAATGGGGAAGTAGTAAGCCATTTCGGAAGATTCTTTTGAGTAAATTTATAATTTTATGCTTAAAATACAAGATAGAACATTTGTTTCTATACAGATTTAATAGTGACATTTTATAGAATAAAAAAAGACCCAGTCAAGTGGGTCTTTTTTTGTTCAGGCTGTATGTTTAACCAGCTTAGGATGCCTGAGCATAGATAATAAAAGGATTACACCACTTAAAATCAACAATGTACTTGTGCTGACAAAAACTGCCGAAAACCCATAGTAACCAGAAACAAAACCGCCAAGCATCGGTCCAAAAACATTGCCAAGGAAGCGGAGGCTCGTATTGTAACCAAGTACTTCACCTTGCATTGCAATCGGAGCTTCTTGCCTTATGTAGGCAATTCTGACAGGAATGATGCCTCCAATTGTGATCCCAAGTGCAAAGCGGATAATCACCAGCTGCCAAAGCTGGGTTACAGCAGCTCCTGGCAGGTAGACGATTCCAGCCAAGAATAGAAGGATAACGAGTATTTTGATATAGCCATAACGATCTGCTATTTTCCCCCAGCTCCTCGACATCAGTAAATTTCCAAGACCCGCCGCGGAAAACGCAATCCCGGAGTAAAACGCTACATTTGTTTTTCCATGCAAATCACTGACAAATAAAGATAAGATCGGCTGAATGCTGAAGTGGGCGATTTGCACAAGTGCAGAGATAAGCAAGACAGTTAGTAATATGGGATTCCGGATGATATGTGAAAAAACTTCCTTACTTGAATAATGCGATTTCGTACCTTTTTTATCAACGTCAATTCGATATTCCTTTGTGGCTATAACAAGAAGTGCCGAGATAAAGATAGAAATAGATGTCCATTTAAAAGTGGTGGCATAGCCAAGGGAATCAGCAAGAATTCCGCCAAGCATTGGCCCTAACAATGAACCAGTAATACTGCCGGTTTGCAATGTACCTAGTACACGTCCGGCTATCTGTTTTGGAGTTTGCGTTGAGATAAAAGCTTGTGACATTGGAATAAAACCCGAGAAAAAGCCCATAAAAAAGCGCAGAAAGAATAATTCCCAAACTGAGTGAACAAATCCCATTAAGAAAATGGATATCCCCATTCCTAATCCGGAAAAGATCAGGATTTTTTTTCGTCCATATCGGTCACCAATTTTCCCCCATACAGGTGAGAAGAGAAAGGCAGAGACAAATGTAACTGCAAACGTTAACCCTGACCAATGCTGAACATACTTCTCCGGAAAATTTCCAAACGACTCGATATACAACGAAATAAAAGGCATGACCATCGTCATACTGCCGGCAACAAAGAAGTTGGCAAACCACATAATGAATAAATTACGTTTTCCGGTCTCCTTCTGATTCAAGGTAAGGAACCTTCTTTCTTAAATAAATTTCGGTTTACTAAATATTATATTACCGAAATTTATTAAAAACTTAAAGGAATAATAAAATTTTGTAAATAATTCGAAGTGGTTTATATAAAAGGACGGTATAAGCAGTTCCGTTGATATTTAATATTTTACCCTCAACGTTTATTTTAATGAGCGTTGCGCCAGGGAAGCCTATTTTGGAAATCTCTCGTCGGTAAGCTGCCTTTATCGAGATGGTATTTTTAGTATTAGAAAAATATATTAAAAATAATATATCGAATTGAATTTGAAACATAAATCCTAATAAGTTTACATTGAGAGTATTATTTATTATAATTTAAGTAGACATTCCATATGATAAAAAAGAGCTCCCAGCTGAAACTGGAAGCTCAATGTACAGTAAGCTGCGTGAAGTGCAGCGGCCAAAAGTGTGAATAGAAATGACCTACTCAAACATTAGCGGATGCAGGGTAGGTCATTTCTTTTTGTTTAAAGAAACACCTATTGCGATTACTGCAACAATTAGAGTGGCAAAAGATATTACCAGGTTCATTGCTTCATAAGTAACCATAAGCGGCACCTCCTTTCCAAAGAAATGGAGGAAGGTCGCCGCCCACCCTGCAATTTACTGTACTTCCTAAGTATACCATAAGAAAGTATGTTCTCATAAATGGTTATATTAAGGTTCGCATTATAGTGTACTGCCTTTCAATGGCTTACCAACCGCTGTATTGATAAAAATCTGACAAAAAGACACCCATAACAAAGAAAGCACAGGAAAAAACCTGTGTTTTTTTGTGCTGAAAGAGATTCTTTTTCTTTAATTTGACGAGGTTTCTTAACGAGAATATACTTAGGTATATAAATAATTTAGTTACCTAAGTATTTTAGAAAAGAGGTGATTATTATGGCTAATATTGAAAGTAGTACGGCACATAAGCTTCTTCAATCCTTTATGCAATTCAGAAAAACGGGTTGGCACGATAAAAAAGTAGCTGGTTTTAATCCAAGTGAATTTAGAGTGCTTATCGCCATTTACCGGGAAGCAAATGCGAAAAATACCGAGATGAAGGTGTCGGAAATAAGTCAACTGCTGCAGGTGACACCCCCAACCATTACTCAAATTATCAATGTACTTGAAAGAGATGGTTTAATCGAACGTACTGTAGATGCTGAGGATCGAAGAGCTGTAAAAATAAAGCTTACACCAGCAGGCATTAAAGCAACCGAGGATGGAAGAAAGGCATTTACTGAAACCTTTACTGGATTGGTTGATTATTTAGGAGAAGAAGAAAGTAAGCATCTTGCAGATTTACTTTTTAAAGTCCAACAATATTTTAATGATGTAAGTCGATAATCAGGTAGGAGGGAACAATCTTGTTAAAATTAACAAAATATCTAAAAGCATTTCAACTTCCAATCTACTTGGTTCTTGTCCTTGTCCTCCTCCAGTCATTAGCTGAGCTTTATTTGCCAACGTTAATGTCCGATATTGTTGACAAGGGCGTCGTAACAGGAGATACGGACTACATATGGAAAATTGGGGGCTTTATGCTGCTCGTGGCATCTGGAGGGATGATTTGTTCGATTGCAGCTAGCTTTTTTCAGCGAAGGCAGCCTCGGGTTTTGGAAAATTAATGCGCTCAAAGGTATTTTCTCACGTAAGCAATTTTTCCTTACATGAATTTGATCAACTTGGTACAGCTTCATTGATTACAAGAACAACAAACGACATTACCCAAATCCAGCAGGTTCTCGTGATGATACTGAGGATGATGGCCATGGCCCCAATGATGTGTATTGGCGGGATCATAATGGCTTATTCCAAGGATGCGAAATTGACGTTAGTACTTGCAGTTTCTTTACCTGTTCTAGTGCTTTCAATCGTTATTATCGCTAGAAAAGGTATCCCGCTATTTAAAGCTATGCAGGTAAAACTTGATAAGCTTAACCGTGTTTTACGCGAAAACTTAACGGGAATTCGCGTCATTCGCTCATTCAATCGGATTGAATACGAGAAAAGGAGGTTTAATGAAGCAAACTGGGACTTAACGCAAACCGCTATAAAAGTAAACAAAATCATGGCGGCCATGATGCCAATTATGATGGTCGTCCTTAATCTTTCAACTGTCGCCATCATCTGGTTCGGTGGTCTTCGTATTAGCAATGGCCACATGCAGGTCGGAGATATGATGGCATTTATTCAATATGCGATGCAAATTATGTTCTCATTTCTTATGCTATCTATGATGTTTGTCATGATTCCACGGGCCTCTGTTTCAGCTGTGAGAATTAACGAGGTGCTTGATACAGTAGCAGATATTAACGATCCGTCTGTTTCTTTATCCGCGGAAGACGTGCGAGGTCAGGTAGAATTTAAAGATGTCTCCTTTAGTTATCCTGGTGCAGAAATGCCAGCGATCGAGAATATTTCTTTTAAAATGGAGCCTGGTAAGGTAACCGCTATAATAGGCGGAACAGGCTCTGGAAAATCAACACTTGTTAATTTGATTCCTCGTTTTTATGATGTGGATAGCGGTACAATCTTGGTAAATGGTGTTGATGTTCGTAAAATGTCGCAGGAACGTCTCCGGGAAAAGATTGGTTTTGTCCCACAGCAGGCCGTGCTTTTTACAGGAACGATATCGGAAAATTTTCGATATGGAAAAAAAGCTGCAACGGACGATGAAGTTAGGTATGCCGCTGACATTGCTCAAGCAACTGAATTTATTTCTGCAATGGATGATGGCTTTGATGCGATGATTGCCCAGGGGGAACAAATGTTTCAGGAGGACAGAAACAGCGCTTATCCATTGCCCGTGCACTAGTGCGCAAACCAGAGATTTATATTTTTGATGATAGTTTCTCTGCATTGGACTTTAAAACAGATGCCAAGCTCAGGGCTGCCTTAAAACAAGAAACGGTTGATTCTACTGTATTAATCGTTGCCCAGCGGGTGAGTACGATTATGGATGCAAATCAGATCATTGTTTTAGACAATGGCCAAATCTCAGGGATTGGAACACATAAAGAGCTGTTGGAAACAAGTCCGGTCTATCGTGAAATTGTGATGTCTCAGCTTTCAGAGGAGGAAATCGCATGAGTAGAGAGGAAAAAAATCAGAACGCTGGACTAGGGGCTGGACCACGAAGACCAGGACCAGGTGGAGGATTTGGCCAATGGCCATGGGGATGCCTGTCCAAAAAGCAAAGAATTTTAAAGGAACCCTTAAAAGATTAATAGGATACTTAAGACCATATAAACTGCAGCTTCTTTCCGTATTACTAACCGCAATGATCAGTACGGTATTCGCTATTGTCAGCCCCAAAATAATGGGAAAGGCAACAACAAAGCTGTTTGAAGGCTTGATGATGAAGATGAGAGGGGTACCTGGCGCAAAAATAGATTTTGATTATATCGGTCATATCATCATTTTATTAATCGGCCTTTACCTATTGAGTGGGATTTTTGCCTATATTCAGCAGTATATTATGGCGGGAGTAGCACAAAAAACCGTCTATCATCTGCGTAATGAAGTGGAAGAAAAGCTTAATAGACTGCCGCTTAAATACTTTGATTCAAGGACACATGGGGAAATCCTAAGTCGCGCTGTCAATGATGTTGATAATATCAGTACTACTTTACAGCAAAGCTTAACCCAATTAATCACTTCAGTTGTCACGTTAATTGGAGTAATCATTATGATGCTTTCGATTAGTCCGTTGATGACACTTATCGTTATTGTGACGCTTCCGCTGAGTTTTATTGCCACTGCAAAAATTGCGAAAAAGTCTCAACTTTTCTTCAAAGGGCAGCAAAAATCACTCGGTCAGCTAAATGGGCATGTAGAAGAAATGTATACAGGTCATAAAGTCATTAAGGTGTTTGGGCATGAACGAAAGTCCATCGAACAGTTTGAGGAGATAAATGAAACGCTCTACCAAGCTGGATGGAAAGCACAATTTGTATCAGGAATGATTATGCCTTTAATGTCTTTTATAAATAATATTGGGTATGTCTTGGTATCCGTAGCTGGTGGGCTTTTAGTCACAAAAAAGGTGATTGAAATTGGTGATATTCAAGCTTTTATCCAATATGCCAGACAGTTTTCACAACCAATTGCTCAAACAGCCTCTATTGCAAACGTGATCCAGTCAACGATTGCAAGTGCGGAGCGGGTGTTTGAAATATTAGACGAAAACGAGGAGGTACCAGAATCTATTGAAGCTCAGGGGATTAACTCTCCTAAAGGTGATGTAAAATTTGAACATGTTTCTTTCGGGTATAAAGAAAACGAACTATTAATCGAAAACATGAATATTGATGTGGAACAAGGGCAATCGGTAGCGATTGTAGGACCAACAGGTGCTGGTAAAACTACACTCATTAATTTATTGATGCGTTTTTATGAAATCAACAAAGGCAGGATTTTAATAGATGGTGTGGATATCAGGGAGTTAAAGCGCGACCACCTTAGAAGATCATTTGGTATGGTACTACAGGACACGTGGTTGTTTAATAGCACGATTCGTGACAATATTGCCTATGGTAGAGAGGGAGCAACAGAAGAAGAAATTATTGCTGCGTCACAAGCGGCCAATGCCGACCATTTTATTCGCACGCTGCCTGATGGCTATGATACGGTTTTAAACGAGGAAGCGTCTAATATCTCTCAAGGACAGAAACAGCTACTAACGATAGCAAGGGCGATTTTAGCAAACCCTGCCATCCTAATATTAGATGAAGCAACCAGCAGCGTGGATACGCGTACAGAGGTACAAATCCAGCGCGCCATGAACCATCTGATGAAAGGACGCACGAGTTTTATCATCGCGCATCGGTTATCGACGATTCGAGATGCAGATCTGATTCTCGTGATGAACAATGGAAGTGTGATAGAAAAAGGAAATCATAAGGAGCTGTTAGCTCACGGCGGGTTTTATGCTGATTTGTATAATAGTCAGTTTACTGGTAATGGTAGGATTAAAAATGTTGGGTAGTGTTGAGACGTTTAGAAAGACTTTGAGCTTTCTAAACGTTTTTTTTGTAACTTATTTTGAGTCAAAAAATACTTAACGTCCAAAGTCTTATTAAATTAATCATTTTGACTGGCGGAATTCAAACAAAAACCTGATAAAATAAGAACAATGCGCACCCAAATGGAAGCAATAATGTAGTTCAAAATGATTGTGTCACTATAGAGGGTATTTTTAGGTTACGCGTCTAGATAGAAAGGGGTCATTAATTGACCTATTTTTTTATACTTCTTTCTAGTTTACATAATATATATTCTCGGAAGTTATAAAAACAAAGAGAAAACACATCTCAATTCATAAGTATACTTAAAATAGTGAGACAGAAAAGAAATTTTATTACTTATAGCAACTTATTTTATTAGTGCATATAATTGCTACTAAATTTTCCTTGTTGAATTTTTAAATTCATTAATGATCTGGTTATACCAAAAATTTATTACTTAATCTGGATTTTGCGTTTTGTTATTAATAATTCATTTCTAATAATTTTGTTCTTATTTGCTGCTTAAACTATCCTTGTTGAGTTTTTCAACTGGCTACCAAAACCTAACCTGGATTTTATATTTTGTTGTTAATAATTCATCTCTAATGATTTTGTTCTTATTTAATATCTAAATTATTGTTTATTTTCTTCTAATGATTACAATTAACTGTTCAGTACGTTTTGTTCCAGCAATTAGATACCTGATTGTTATTAATCTCAGTTTACATAATAATATTATATTGTATATCCTCCATTTGCAAAATCAAATTGGGATTAGTTCTAATTTGTTACATGAACAAAAGGCGCAAGCGCCCTGGTTAGCCCCGACAGGCATAAGACGAATCACGCAGGAAATCCTGATTTCTGGAGTGATTTGGCTTATGACCCCGAGGGGCTGGGTGCTGGAGCTAGATTAATACAACTTGAAGAAGTTATTCACATCATTTAATTTTATAATTTCCTAGACGACAAAAAAAACACAGATTCACCTGTGTTTTTGATATGTCTCTTCTCTCAACCCATTTAAATAATGTCGTGGTGTTCCAAAAAATAGGATCTGATTAAATTCAGGAAAAACAGATTCAAAATGTATATAAATGGGTGCATCGAGGAGCCATGGAAAATACGAAAAAAAGATCTGATCCCCATAAAAAATAGCCTTTAGGGCTAAATCCAGCTCCTTTTTAAAGATCATAAATCTCACTTTTGCATACTTTTCATCAAATTCGCCGCCGCTTATATATACCTTACCGCATAATGTGAATTCACCCAGCTGTGGTACCCACTCGGCAAAAACCTCATCCCTGAACTTAGGATTAATAGCTGAGTAATCAAAGAAATTACCAACACTTAGGAATAGTTGGCCTGTTGTATCTGAATGAGTTAATGTGTACTTACGCCCCTCTACTGGCCTAAATTGTGTAGCAGGAGCCAAAAAATGAACTGTTAATTTTGAAGGAATGAACATACTCATGGCAAGCATTACCCCTTTCAATCATTAACATGCTTACCGTTATTATATTTTACATTTCATAATTCGTGACAAACGCCTAAGGTTTTTCTTTCCTGTCGCCTTGCTGTTTATTTTTTTCTTCAAGAACAGAAACTCTTTCCAGGTTCCAAATGTTATTCTTTAAAGCCCATACGGATTCGACGATACCGATAGTATCTGAATTGGCGATGCCACTAATCCTTTGGATAGCCCTTAGTCCTTTCATTTGTCCAGGCAGGGAGATTGGTTTAAGCACGGAATATCCTTGAACCATTAGCTCGGTTGGCTCATTCAATCTGCCTGAGCGATATAATCCAAGCAGGTCATACTGTTTCTTTCTGTCTCTCAAATCGAATTGATACGTTTTTCCTGTTGCTTTTATATTAATTTCTGCTTTATATCCATTTAAAAAATGGCTTTCGATTTCTAAAGCTTTAGGAATAGTTAAATCCTTTAAAACAAATCCCTTCAGTGTATATAAATAGCCCTGCAGGATGCCGCCGCTGCCCCCTGTTGGTATGACAATGAACAAATCCTTCACACCATCATGATTCAAGTCAGGAAAAGATATTGTCGGGTGAATCCCACTATCCAGCCTTATTTTTAAATTTTTTCCATTTGAAGCCTTTATATCGACAAGAATGCTTTTTAAAAATGAATGTTCATCCTGATATGGTATAGCCTGCATATAAACGGCATCTTTTTTCCCATCCCCTGTTATGTCAACCGAATCTTTAGAAATCGTTATGATTTTGGAATGTTCCTCATTTGCAAAAACTCCCGTAATTGCCGTCAAAGACAACATAAAGAATGCTGCAAATGAAAAAATCAGTTCTCTCGCCATTTCATACCCTCCCAGCCGATCAATATATTCATATCTTGCTCAATATTGGAAAAAACATGCAAAAAAAACCACCTGTAAAAACAGGTGGCTAGAATGATTATTTAAGATCGATTGTTGCTGCTTCTTCTTTCCAAAGAAGAGATGACTTTCCGCTCTCCGTCTCATCAATAAGGAAAGATCCGTTGGAATATCTGTCACTGAAGTTCATTTCAGCGGCCTTAAAGCTTTCAATATAGCCTTTTTCTGTTTGAATAAAGACTTCATCCTCATTGTTTGCTGCAGCAAAGCCAATGATGCGATGCGGATTAGCTTTCAATTCTCTCAAAACAACTACACCTCGTTTGGCACGGGAAGCTTTCTCGAACTCTTTCAATTTCATCTTTTTGACTGAACCGCGCTGGGTTGAAATAATAATTGAACACTTGGAATCAGGTTCAATCATTTTCCCTCCAACAACGTAATCGCCATCCTTTAGGTTGATTCCTTTTACACCGGCAGCACGCGCACCGACTATACCAATTTCTTCTTCCGCGAACCAGAGAGCATAGCCGAAATGACTGACAATGAATATGTCTTTTTTGCCATCGGTTATATGGACATCGACTACCCTGTCATCGTCCTTTAAATTTACAGCAGTAAGTGGCTTAGAGTATCTTTGCGCTTTATATTGCTTAAGTTCCGTTTTCTTAACCATGCCATTCTTCGTAACAAACACTAAATACTCTTCTGCTTCAAAATCTTTTATGGCAATCGCCCTGATAATATCCTCATCTCTCTCAATAGGGATAATATTTGCAACATGCTGTCCGAGATCCTTCCATCGGATATCAGGAAGCTCGTGAACAGGCAAATACAAATAGTTTCCTTTGCTGGTGAAGAGAAGCAGGACGTCCTTCGTATTCATATCCAGTCTGGCAAGCAGACGGTCTGTATCCTTCATGGCAAGATCCTGGCCATTGGATGCAGCAAAAGAACGCTGGCTTGTTCTTTTTATATATCCTTCTTTCGTAATGGTTACGATAACATCTTCACTTGCAACCATCACATCAAGATTAATTTTTATTTCTTCAATTTCCGCCTCAATTCTTGAACGGCGTTCGTCAGCAAAGCGTTTTTTGACGTCTTTTAAATCCTTTTTAATAACAGAATAAAGCTTCTTTTCGCTTTCTAAAATAGATGTGAGCTCGGCTACTTTTTTAGAAAGTTCCTCAGCTTCAGCTCTAAGTGCAGTGATATCCGTATTTGTCAGACGGTATAGCTGCAAAGAAACAATTGCTTCGGATTGTGCTTCCGTAAAAGCAAATTTGGCAATTAAGTTATCTTTTGCATCCCGTTTATCTTTAGAAGCCCGGATTGCAGCAATAACTTCATCCAGAATGGTTAAGGCCTTCATCAGTCCTTCAACAATATGCTGTCTCTCCAGAGCCTTTCTAAGTTCGAATTCTGACCTTCTTGTAATTACTTCTTTCTGATGCCCGATATAGGCATCCAGAAGTTCACGCAGACCCATTAGTTTCGGGCGTTTGTTATAAATGGCTACCATATTAAAATTAAACGCTACCTGAAGGTCGCTGTTTTTGTATAAGTAATGCAGCACGCCAGCGGCATCTGCGTCTTTTTTAAGCTCGATCACGATTCTAAGCCCGGTTCTGTCGGTTTCGTCACGGACTTCTGATATTCCTTCGACTTTACGGTCGAGACGGAACTCATCGATTTTTTTTACAAGGTTTGCTTTATTTACCTCGTACGGGATTTCAGTGACGACAATTTGCTGCTTACCGCCCCGAAGGTCCTCAACCTCTGCCAAGCCACGGACGATGATTTTTCCTTTGCCTGTTTCGTATGCTTTCCTAATTCCATCTATCCCTTGTATAATGCCGCCAGTAGGAAAATCAGGGCCTTTTATGACGGTCATTAGCTCTTCGACAGTAACATCCGGATTATCCATTCTCATGATGACCCCGTCAATAATTTCACCAAGATGATGGGGAGGAATATCTGTTGCGTATCCGGCAGATATTCCTGTTGATCCGTTAACAAGAAGGTTTGGGAACATTGCAGGCAGTACTGTTGGCTCTTTTGATGTGTCATCAAAGTTAGGAATAAAATCAACTGTTTCTTTTTCTATATCACGCAGTAATTCTGTTGATATAGCGGAAAGCCTTGCTTCTGTATAACGCATGGCAGCTGGTGGATCACCATCAACGCTTCCGTTATTACCATGCATTTCTACTAAGACATTCCGTACCTTCCAATTCTGGCTCATCCGCACCATTGCATCATAAACAGAAGTATCACCATGCGGATGGTAGTTACCAATGACGTTACCTACAGTTTTTGCCGATTTTCTGAAACCTTTATCATGAGTATTACCCTCATAATGCATCGCATATAATATTCTTCGTTGTACTGGCTTCAAACCATCACGCGCATCAGGGAGAGCACGTTCCTGAATAATATATTTACTATATCTTCCAAAACGGTCTCCTATTACGTCTTCAAGAGGAAGGTCGCGGAATTTTTCTATTAAACTCATTCTGTGTCCTCCTCTGCGACGGATATATTTTCATTTTCAAGGATACTGTCGTCTTCTTCGAGTCCGAAGGCAACATTTGATTCAATCCATTTTCTCCGTGGCTCTACCTTGTCACCCATTAAAGTTGTGACGCGTCTTTCAGCCCTTGCGACATCATCTATTTTAACACGTATTAATGTACGGGTTTCAGGATCCATTGTTGTTTCCCATAGTTGGTCTGCATTCATTTCGCCAAGTCCTTTATATCGCTGGAGCATATAACCTCTGCCCACTTTTTTGATTGCATCCTGAAGGTCATCATCGCTCCATGAGTATTCAATAACTTCTTTCTTGCCTGTCCCCTTGCTGACTTTGTATAGGGGTGGCAGTGCA
The DNA here is from genome assembly GCF_030915465.1 of Neobacillus sp. PS3-34. Lineage (GTDB taxonomy): Bacteria > Bacillota > Bacilli > Bacillales > Cytobacillaceae > Neobacillus_A. The sequence goes on along the minus strand of NZ_CP133267.1, from coordinate 4,477,420 downwards.
ATGAAAACTCTGCCTGCTTCAAGAAGGGGTTTCATATAGCGGTAAAAGAATGTTAAGAGCAAAACCTGTATGTGTGCACCGTCAGTATCCGCATCAGTCATGATAATAATTTTATCATAATTGATATCTTCAAGATTAAAATCGGCTCCCACACCCGCGCCGATCGCATGGATGATTGTGTTAATTTCTTCGTTTTTAAATATATCAGCAAGCTTCGCCTTCTCGGTGTTAATTACTTTACCTCTTAATGGGAGAACAGCCTGGAAACGGCGGTCTCGCCCTTGTTTAGCCGAGCCTCCGGCAGAGTCGCCCTCCACCAGATAAAGTTCATTCTTCTGGGGATTGCGTGACTGTGCAGGTGTTAGTTTACCCGAGAGGACTGCATCAGAACGTTTCCTCTTCTTGCCGCTTCGAGCGTCTTCACGTGCTTTACGTGCTGCTTCGCGTGCCTGATATGCCTTTATCGCCTTCCGGATAAGCAATGAACTGATATCAGGATTTTCTTCAAGGAAATAGGATAAATGCTCAGAAACAACGGCATCAACCGCTGATCTAGCCTCACTCGTTCCTAGCTTTCCTTTGGTCTGCCCTTCAAATTGAAGAAGTTCTTCAGGTATTCTTACACTGATAATCGCGGATAATCCTTCACGAATATCAGCACCATCAAGGTTTTTATCTTTTTCTTTTAAAAGAGAAACCTTGCGTGCGTAGTCATTGAAAATACGTGTCATCGCCGTTTTTGAACCAGCCTCATGGGTTCCACCATCTTTTGTACGGACATTATTGACAAATGACAGTACATTTTCTGAATAGCCATCGTTAAATTGAAAGGCAAAATCCACTTCAATTCCATTATGGACACCTTCAAAGCTGACAACCGGATGCAGTACATCCTTTTCTTCATTTAGATATTCAACAAAGGCTTGAATACCTGTATCAAAATGAAAAACATCATGAAAGTCATTGCGCTCATCGATAATTTCTATTTTAAAGCCCTTTAAAAGGAACGCTGATTCTCTTAACCTCTCACATAGCGTTTCATAGTTATAGCTCGTTGTCGAAAAAATAGTCGGATCCGGTTTGAAATGGATCGTTGTTCCTGTCTGATTTGTTTTTCCAACTTTCTCGAGCGTCGTAACAGGCTTTCCGCCGTTTTCAAATCGCTGCTCGTATACAAAGCCATCACGTTTAATGGTTACAATAAGCCATTCGGATAGCGCGTTTACTACTGAGGCGCCAACTCCATGTAGACCGCCGCTTGTTTTATAGCCGCCCTGGCCAAATTTTCCTCCGGCATGGAGAACAGTAAGTATAACTTCAGGCGTTGGCTTACCCATTTTATGCATACCAGTAGGCATTCCACGACCTTTATCAATTACACTAATTGAATTGTCTTTGTGTATCTTGACAATAATCTGATTTCCGTAGCCTGCCAATGCTTCATCGACAGAGTTATCGACAATCTCGTAAACCAGGTGATGGAGTCCACGTGAATCAGTGCTTCCAATATACATGCCTGGGCGTTTACGGACCGCTTCTAATCCTTCGAGCACCTGTATGGCATCATCATTGTAATCAAATGCTTGCTGAGTTCTTGCCACTAAAATACCCCTTTCATTACTTCCAAAAGAAAACCTCTTAAAATTTTGCTGAAAAATGTCCGTTATTGTATTCGTCTCAACCGAACCGTTTTCCTTTAAATATCCAGGAATTTTCCCTTTCGGAACGCGTGTTCGTTACTTTATTTTACCATATGTTCGCCTTGCGTCTATGCTTTATTGTATCGATTTATTTCGATTTGGCAAATGAGTTCTTAATAAATAACAAATTTTTATATTAAATCCACCGCTGTTTTACTCCATTTTTTTATAAAAACGAACATTTTATGTAAAAAATGATATTTTAAATAAAAAAGCATGGAGCAGAAGCCCTCATGCAAACGAAGATGATCCTATTTTGTCAATGCATGTTCAACCTTGATGCAGCGGTCCATTACTACCGTATAGCCCTTATCTTTAAGGAAATGATAAGCCTCTTCATTCACCAAGCCAGACTGGGACCAAAAAACATCGGCATCCGCCTCGACAAATTCCTTTGCAGCATCCATCAATTGTTCTGATCTCCTAAAAACGTTTACGATGTCAATATGTCCTTCAATCTCTTTTAAGGAGGCAACCGCCTTTACTCCTAACACTTCATCAATCGTTGGATTGACAGGAATGATTTCATAACCGGCTCTTTGCATGACTTCTGAAACCATATAGGATGTTCGCGAAGGATTGTCGCTAAGACCTACGACTGCAATCCGTTTTGCTTTTTTTAAAATGACACCCAGTTCGTCCCTTGATGGAATTTCAATCGTCATATTTCTTCCTCCTTTTGCATTTATATTTATTTTACCTTTTTTGCGAAAAAAAAACATAAAGGAGGCTTCACGCAATTTAAAGAAATACGATTCAGTTAAGCACTTGCCAATTGTAGTTTCTGTCTTTATGCTTACCGAAAACGAGGAATAAAAAGGGAGAAACACGTACCTTCCAAAATATTTTCAGCCTTAATAGAGCCTCCCATGTTATCTGCTATCATTTTAGCGATATATAAGCCCAAGCCTGTACCCTTAGGCCTTGTCGTAAAATACGGTTCAAATACATTATTTAGTACTACTGGATCAATTCCGCCTGCATTATCCTCAAACTCAGCCGTTAATATGCCTTCTGTTTCAGAAATTCTTATCACTACTCTGCGGTTTTGAATCCCTCTCTGGATAAAAGCGTCTCGTGCATTGATTAAGATATTTAGGACTGCCTGGCTAAATTCATTTGGATATCCATACGCCATTATTTGACCACGATATTCAAATTGTACATGAATATCATGGTTTTTTAGGCTGGAGGAAAAAATAGATAAAGCATCTTCAATGGATTCTGCGAGGGGAAATGCGGTTTTTGTCTTGTTTGGCCGGTAAAACTTTCGGAAATCATTAATGGTACGTGACATATGTTCAATTTGAATCGAGCTTTCACGAGTAAAACGGTCAATATATTGATCGTCTATTTCACCGAATTCCCGTGCCTCTTTGATATCCTGTATGAGTAACGATAAGTTATTCAACGGGTGCCTCCATTGGTGTCCAATACTCGCTATCATCTCTCCCATTGCTGCCAGACGTGATTGTTGAATGAGTTTTTGGTCTTTCAGCATGTTTTTTTCAATCTCCTCCTGAATTCGTAACTGAAGGTTTCGGTTAAGTATTTCATATTCCTCTGCCAATGCCCGATATTTCCCTTCGCTTTCTCTTTCTTCATACATAAGTTCACCACCCTTGAAAAGGTTTAATTTAATTAAAAATTAATATAACCCATTAGAAATATTAGGCTTATTTAAATTATATTGGTATAAGTGTTAACAGTTCAATTATTGATTCAATTGTTTAAAAATTCTTCACATTTTTGTAATGAATTTGCCTCTTAATGTTCCTTTTTTCGACAGAAAAGGAATTAATACTATTGTTTTTATAGTTTGATTCCTGTCACTTGTGAAAGCAAAAGGAGCCAGCAGTGCTGGCTCCTTTTTATTTTTTGCTAATTTCTTTTTTTGGATTCAGCTGTAATGCTGTCCATGCAGATTGGTCGGCAAAATATCTGGACCAGCTGGCAATACCAGCCAGTTTGTAAGTATTTACGAGATTTGCGCGTTTTGATAGTGAGGTTCCATCCTCAATCCATATTCTATAAGTAGCCTTTTCGTCTGGTGAATAATATTCGGCATAGTTTTGTCCGCTGTCTGGATTATAAACCGGTGTCAAACTGTGTTCAGCCAGCCACTCCTTTACTTTTTCCATGGAAAATGCTTTTGTTGTAATTTCTGTGCTTCCATCCTCCTGTATGACTTCTTTCCATAATCTTGCGAATAGCGGTACTCCCAGAATCAACCGTTCATTTGGCACTTCTGCCAGCAAATTCTTTAAATTGCTTTCGACCCATGGCAGGCTAGCGACGCTTCCGGATCCAGATGTTTTACCCCAGTGCTCATCGTATGCCATGACAATTAAATAATCTGCAATTTGTGCGAGTTTTTTTCGTTCATAAAAGGTAGACCAATTACTATTTTCAGCAGCAAAGGTAATATCCATGGATACAGTCTGTCCTGCTTCGTGTAAATAAGGGGTTGCCTCTCTCATTAATTGGGTAACGAGTCGCCAGTCCTCCGGATTGACATTTTCAATATCAAAATTAATTCCCTCCAGCTGATACATTTGCGTAAAATGAAGTAGCTGTACAATGATTTTTTGTCTCGTTTCGTAATCTTTTAAGGCATCATGGGTTAGTTCCGGATCAAATCCATTAGAGAATGGCCAGACATGATAACCTTTTTTCTTTGCCCGTTTGCTATATTCTAGTGAAGCAAGATTTTTAATCGTTCCATCTGCCCCTGTAAGTGAAAACCATGTAGGAGATACAACATTAATACCTGGCATCGGTGGTATGCTTTCAAAATCGGGATTTCGACTGTAAACCGCTTCCCATGTTAATTGAATTGGGGCTTTCAAAGCTGGTTTGTGGATTTTTTCTTGCTGCCGGTTAACCACAATCTTAACTTGCTGACTAGGTTTAACAAACTCTTTTCGTATATATCCTCCAATACCATTTTCTTTTCTTACAAAATAAAAATCTTTCTTTTCATCTTCTATATATACCGTCTCATGCTTTTTGGTTTCAGCGGTATAGGGTGACTGCCATTCAGGTTTTACTCTAAGCCGAAGCTTCTCAGGATTTTCATCGCCGCTGGCAATCGAACCGCTCCGGAAGCTATCTCCATTCCTTTGAATCCAGATTGCACCGCTTTCTTTTAACTTTTCATACTGTATTGGATAAAATGGCAGGATAGAATCAAGCGCTATAAATACTTGCCCTTCTTTGGATAGAATTGGAGATATCTGAAGCTTTACGGGCTTTTGGTTAACAAAATACGTTAAAGACTCAGCAGGCATTTGTATCACTTTATCTTTCGTGGTGATAATGACCGATTTAGATTTTTCATCATAAAAAAGCTGGCTGTCTATATTTTCTTTCATGAACTTTAGAGGCACATATAATGTTTTCCCATCTATTAAAGCATTACCCATTTGATTCCCATTAAAAAGAATAGGATATTCTCCTTTGAAATATGCTTCTTTAACTCTAGAAGCAAAAGGATACAAGATTAGGAAAATACTTGTTATTGCTAGAAACAATGCAAATATTAACCCTCCAATTATCCACCTGGTCGTATTATTTTTCTTATGATGTATAATTCTTGCCATTTCGTTTCCCCCTTCATTCTATCCTAATAAATCCATTTGGAAATGAACAGGGATTTTTGGCACTGAAATTATTTTATTTGGTGTAATTCTTTAGATCATAGGCTCTTTATTTGGAATTTTTATTTTATATTGACTAAAAAAGACTTTCGCTCAGGACGAAAGCCTTTAACTAATTATAAAAATAATATACCTCCGATGGCCCAAGAACTACGGTGAGCCATGGTGGCAGCCGCCAAATGTTGAACAATCCGAATAAAACGGCGGCAAATGCAAAATCCCTTCCCGTTAAAATGGAAGTAACAAAAATGGGATTATAAAGCGCGGCAAGCAAAATACCGACTACTGCCGCATTCACTCCCGCAAAAACCCCCTGAATACCCGGCTTTCTCCTTAATAAATCCCAGTATGGAAGTGCAGCCGCAATGAGTAAAAATGCTGGAAGGAAGATTGCTGCAGTCGTAATTGCAGCACCTTTCCACCCTCCAATAACAGCACCAAGGTAGGAAGAAAAAGTGAAAAGAGGACCAGGTACAGCCTGTGTTGCTCCATAACCTGCCAAAAAGGCTTCCTTGCTGACCCAGCCTGTAGGTACAAGTTCTCTTTCTAGTAATGGCAGAACAACATGGCCACCGCCAAAAACAAGTGCGCCACTGCGGTAAAACCGATCAAATAGTTCAAGTCCGTCAATTCCTGACCATTTCGCAAGAAAAGGCAATATTATCAGGAAGCATACAAATAATACTGCTGCCGTTATGGAAGTTTTTTTACTGATTGGAATAGGTAATGTATTCTTCTTTTCCACACTTCCTGTTTTGAAAAAAAGGTAGCCTGCTGTTCCTGATGCAGCAATTACCATCAATTGCGAGATGCTGCTAGGCCATAATAGAACTACTGCCGCTGCCAAAATCGCAATTCCAGACTTCCACTTTCCGGCTGCTAACTTCTTACCCATATCAAGGACCGCTTGGAAAACAATAACGACAGCAACAATTTTTAATCCATGCAGCCAACCTTGATGCGTAATATCCAATCCTTTTAGGAAATAAGCAAATAAAACAAGCATTATGACGGAAGGAAGGGTAAACCCTAGGAATGAAGCTGCACCGCCTGTAATACCTGCCCGCATCATTCCGATTCCCATTCCAACCTGACTGCTTGCAGGGCCCGGAAGAAACTGACATAATGCCACGAGATCAGCAAAGGCTTTTTCATCCAGCCACTTTCTTTTTTTTACATATTCATTGTGAAAATACCCTATATGTGCGGTCGGACCGCCAAATGAAGTAAGTCCAAGCTTGAGCGCCACAATAAATAGTTCTTTTATTCTATGTACTTTGGAATTTTCTATAATTTCATTCGTCAAAGATTGTTCTCCCTTCTCTTGTATTTCTATAATCATACAATTTTCATGCTAACAAGGACAAGAACTGGCAGCCAGTTTCTCTTTATAGACAAAACAAAAAGGCCACCTGGCCTTTTTGTCACTTCTCATTATTTTACTAAACGGACAAGCATATGCGCTAGTTTATGTTGTTCTTCTTTTGTGCCCACTTTCCATAGCTCTTGAAGAAGTCGTTCTTCACTGTTTTTAGGGGACTGATTTTCAGCCAGGAAGCCGGCAACCTTTTCGGCAGCTTTAGCCAGCTGTTCCTCATCCATCCCTAATTTTTCCCCCATGCTTACTTTACCGCTGAGAAAGCTTTTAAACTCATCAAAATTCGATAAAACCTCAGAATTCTTATTCACTTCGTTTTGTAATTTTCCTTCATTAAATTGCTTGTCCATTGATAATCACTCCTTAGGTTAAATGGCGTTCTCTATTTAATTCCCTGTAGGAAAATGGTTAAACTATTAACAGCACATCCGCTTTATAGATTCTGTTTATATTGGAAATGCAAGGATGGCGTTTTCATAAAAGCATGGTACAATAAAGAAACTGGATCAATTTATAGAAGGAGAAATTTTTAATGGCAATAACAATCATTATCCTGATCCTTGCTTATTTGCTTGGTTCAATTCCTTCAGGACTTATTATTGGTAAAGCATTCTATGGTAAAGATATTCGCCAGCATGGCAGCGGAAATCTAGGGGGTACGAATACCTTTCGTACTTTGGGAAAAAAAGCGGGAATTGCTGTAACGCTCGCTGATATTTTAAAAGGGACGCTCGCAGCTTCACTTCCGGTTTTATTTCATGCAAATGACTTAAATCCACTTATTCCCGGAGTAATAGCAGTGGTTGGTCATATGTATCCTGTATTTGCAGGTTTTAGGGGTGGAAAGGCAGTTGCCACTTCTGGAGGTGTATTGTTGTTTTGTGCACCGGACCTGTTTGTCACGACACTCGTTATGTTTATACTGGGATTATATACGACTAAGTATGTGTCACTTTCATCCATGATTGCTGCTCTCACATCCGTATTGTTTGCAATCTTCATCAGCAAGGATGTTCCGCTAATCGTTGTGGTTTCTCTCCTGTCATTGTTTGTAATTTACAGGCATCGGGCAAATATCAAGCGAATTATCAACAAAACTGAACCAAAAATTAAATGGCTATAAAGGAACCCAATTGGGTCCTTTATAGCCATTTTTCATTTCCTTACGATTCCAAATGATTTTAATGCTTGATGAAGATTATTAAACAATTTCACTTCATAAAATCGAACACCTAGTGCAACGACCGAATGAGCAAGTTCAGGTCTCATCCCGGTAAGTGTTACTTCTACCCCAGTCATTTCAAGTGCAGATATGATTTTAAATAATTCCTGTGCAACCATTGTATCTACGATTAAAACGCCAATATTCTATGAATTTCGAGAAATATTCCCAAAATATTTCTCGGAATAATTTAAATTGCTCCATCGAACGATAAATGGGGGACTCGTACTTTGCCCTTGTTTTTCCAACAGTTTCCCCCCAGGATTCCAGATCAATATCTTTTCCGTTACCAATATTTTCTGCAATCGATTTTATTAATTTGAGATTTCTTGATTTAATTTCTTTAACATATCGATTTGGCATTTGATTCGAGTACACTGATTTTTCTTCTTCTTTTTTTCTTAATGATAACCACTGATTTGTCATATCGCCGGCATGATTTAATAAAAAAGATTTCAATTCCAGTGTTGAAACAGCCATTCTTTTTGCCCCTTTATTATTAAGTGTCGTTTCTTGCTGTAAGATTGCTGAAATTGTTGATTTTATTGCAATGTAAGCAATTGTAAAGGTAAGGAATAATTTGGTATTATATTTATAATCTAACAAAATGTATCGTTTTCGGACATAACACAAATGACATATACCACATTATTATTTATTATAGCCAACGCCCTATGCATAGTTTAGTTTTCTAATATTTTAAAGGATGGTAATGTAATGGATTTTAATAGGTTATTTGTAAAAGAAGTTCCTTTCCCTTATTTTATTTATGACCAGGCATTGTCCTTCCTAGCAGCTTCAAAGCAGGCTAAGGAATTGTTTCCTCATACAGAAGATTTTATCCAGCTAATCGACACACCATTTCAAAAGGAAGCGATTGATTTCTTTTTGTCAATTTCGCGAAAAGCATCCATTGAAGTCCTTATGAACGAAAAAAATAAAAAAAATTCCTATAAAATTTTTAAAGCGGAAGACGAATTTAGAAATATTCATATCTACTGTCTGCCATTTAAAACTGAAATGACAGAATTACAGGAAATGATGAACCGGGTTGAACAAAAACTTATTCAATATAATGTCGAATTAATGGATAAAAAACAATTTTTAGAGGAAAGTGTTCAACTACTAAAAGAGGCGGCCAGTTGAAGCCGACCGTCGTGACAGCATAGAGAATCTGGCAGCAGGGATTGCACATGAAATTAGGAACCCTCTCACTACTGTTAAGGGATTTATTCAGCTAATAAGACCCTATTTGCAGGAAATCGATAAAGTACAATACGCAGATATTGCTTTGGAAGAAATAGACCGTGCGAATGGAATCATATTTGAATTTTTGAACGCCTCTAAACCTCAAATGGCCACTCAGCTTATCCGCTCGATCAACGCCCTTGTAAAAGATATTGCCTTGTTGTATGAAAGTGAAGCCATTCTGAGAGATATTCAAATTCGGTCTTTCCTAAGCCTCGAGGATATAACGATTAGAATGGATGCAAACCAACTAAAGCAAGTGCTTATAAATATTATAAAAAATAGCATCGAGGCACTCGATGACGTTCAACAGCCTCAAAATGAACGAAAAATTGATTTAATAACAGAAATCAATCAGGAAGTGGCTTTGATCGTGATAAAGGATAATGGATGCGGCATGACACAAGAAACGCTCGATAAACTCTTCCTGCCCTTTTATACGACAAAAGAAAAAGGAACTGGAATTGGACTAAGTGTCTGTAAAAAAATAGTGGAAGATAGCGGCGGTATGATTCAGGTGGAAAGCGCTCCTGGTGCAGGTACCATCTTCAGGCTTTCCTTCCCTTCCACTATGTTTATAGAGAACGCTGTTAGGCTTAATTACTGATATTTTCTTACCTAAGGAAATCCAACTATCCGATTTTAATCTAAAGCTCCTTTAGAAGCGAGGAATTCATTAAATTTTCAAAAAGTAATCATCGTTAAGTTGCTATATTGCTGTAAAATAATAGTAAGCCTTCTTGTTGAAAGGAGATTCTATATGAAAAGCGGCAACTGGGAAAATCAAAACTTGGTATATACTTCTGAAGTAACAGAATGTCAGTCACGGGATGAATTCACAATTGAATTTTTCACCTCTTCAAATGGTATGAAATGTTCAGGTATACCGATGAAAGTAGTAAGAAACTTTGACGAATTAATTTTGTTTATGGAGCAAATGGAAGAAACACCTGTGTAAGTATTTTAAAGTTTAGGAAATTCCATGTCCAAGAAAATGAAAAAAGCGGATAACCTCTTAGGTTTTCCGCTTTTTATATTTTTAACAATTGGAATTTACCATTTCCAAAGACGTCCTTTGTATAATCTAGTTTGGTATTATCGAAATACACATTATCCTTTTCATGAATCAGGATTTGAAGTTCTTCAAATTCAAACAGCTGATCATTTTGAAGCATCTGCTCTTCCAGAGACAGATTTAACTTTGGACCGCCTCAGCCAATGCCCATACCTAAGCGTATAAATAATTTTTCTTCTGGTGTGTTTTTTTCTTTTTCAAGTGCAGTTTGTAATCTTTTATAGGCACTATCCGTCATCTTAAACACATGTTTCACCTCTTATTAAATTGTTTTTGAAAAAACATCTTTTTGCAATCCAAAAATTATATTATAGTAGAATTTGAGATTATCATTGAATTTTCAGCAAATGAGGAGCAATTATGAAAAATAAAACAGCTTTTTCCTTATTGATGATAGGAATTTGTTTGTTCCTGTCCTCTACCCTGCTTTTTCAACAATACCAAAAAGCTGAGGCAAAAACAAAAGTATATGCTTCAGAGAACCTTTCTTCACGTCAATATACCGTTATGGGCAAAAATGTAACAGAGAAAGTTACGATTGGAGGAATAGGAGATATCCTCATCCATGACTGGGTTTATGAGGATGCCTTCCGTGGAGGGAAATATAATTTTAATCCTATTTTCCAAAATATAAATGGATTATTGGGAAAGCCGAATATCGTGACAGCTAATCAAGAAAGTATTCTTGGAGGTACGGAATTAGGGGTTTCTAACTATCCCATGTTTAACAGCCCCCATGAAGTGGCAGATGCATTAAAGAATGCGGGAGTCGATATCGTATCTACAGCAAATAACCATTCTCTTGATAAAGGAGAACGAGGCATTCTATCTGAATCACGTTATTTAGACAGCATTGGCATCCCCCATGTCGGCACTTTTACTGACCAAAAAGACAGGTCGAGGTTAAGAGTCATTAGTAAAAACGGAATAAAACTTGCCTTTCTTTCGTACACATTTGGAACAAACGGAATCCCTGTGCCCCTCGAGAAAAAATATCTTGTGAATATTATTAATCGGGACAGCATGAAGGAAGAAATCCATAGAGCTAGACAGGAAGCGGACGTTGTCATCATGAGCATTCACTGGGGCAATGAATATCAGAGGTATCCTAACGAACAACAGAAGGACCTGGCCATTTTCTTGCCAATGAAGGAGTCGACGTGATTTTTGGATCGCACCCTCATGTTTTGCAGCCAATGCAATGGATTATCGCAAAAGATGGGAGAAGGGTATTAGCTGTCTACTCTTTAGGTAATTTTATATCCGGCCAAATGCGTGATTATAAAGATATAGGCGGGTTGGCAACAGTGGATATTACTAAGCATGTAAGTGAAAAAGGTCAACAGATAGAGTTATCAAACCCTATTTTCAATCCTACTTATGTGTCCCAGCAGCATCTTAAAAACTACCGAGTCGTCCCTCTCAAGCAGGCAGGATCTTATGGCCTTGCCAACGCAGCAGCAAAGGACCGTGAAATCCATAAATTTATGACCCAATGGCTCCGGTAAACGGAGTCATTTTTCTCCTTTATACCCCGAATATTCATACGATAGTTTATTTTTACTTATAAATATTTAAAATTAAGCCCCTTGCTCGATTCTTATTGAAATATCCACTATAATAAATTGATAATGAAGATTTCCTTCAATCAACTTTAATAAAGGGAACTTCATATTCTGGAAGGAGCTCAATGATGAAAATACATATTAGTGATCAGGCATCAGAGTGGTATAAAAAAGAAATGAGCTTAAAACAGGGAGATTATGTGAAGTTTTTTGTCCGTTATGGTGGCTGCAGTACTGTCCAGAGCGGTTTTTCTCTCGGTGTTATAAATGAAGAACCTGTGGATGCGAGTGTGAAATCAGAAAAGGATGGAATTGTTTACTACATTGAGGAAAAAGATAGTTGGTATTTTGACGGACATGACTTAAATGTTGACTTCCATCCTGAGGCTAAGGAGCCTGTTTTTAATTATCATAAAATATAAAAAGGCGGCTATGCCGCCTTTTTATATTTTATTCCCAAATAAGATCAAGTCTACCCTCTTTTATAAGGATCTCTTTTTGGCGGCTTCCTATTAAATCGTAGTGGGAATAGCCATCCGGCCTTATATGAATCCATTCCTTTTTTAAGCCGTGCTTACTTCCCCACCTGGCAAGCTGTTCTAAATCATTACAGCCCACTTTGGTGACTGTTGTACAACCGGGGAAGCGGTCATCCAGCCAATAATGGGTCAAGAAAGCGATTTTTCCACTATCGATTTTTTCTTTCCAAACTTTTAATTCAGCTTTTTTGATTCCGAATGCCATGGGTGCAACCTACCTCTTTATTTCAGCTTGTTTCTTTTTTGCTTTTTCGTATGCCGCATGCCATTCAGGATAAAGCCTTTTAAGAGAAATGGGCCTGAAGCTTTCCTTCTTCACACAAACATGCCGGGATAGACCGATGACGGCAATTTCCCCTGATTCTGTCAGTATTTCATACCCATAAGTTACCCGGATTCCATCGTATTCCTCAACCCAAGTTTTTACTGTGGCTTTTTCACCATAGCGAATTGGTTTTTTATAGGATGCCTGTATATCCATGACAGGAGAAATGATGCCATCCTTCTCCATTTCAGCATAGTTATACCCTAGCTTTTCAATAAAGCTTGTTCTTCCAAGCTCCATCCAAACAAAGTAATTCGCATGATAAACGACTCCCATTTGATCTGTTTCAGCATATCGAACTTCGATTTCTTTCGTTGCAATTACCATTTATATGTCCCCATTCCGTGCCTTGTTGAATGCCTTTATGGCATCTTCCAGTTCTAAAGTATTAGCTTTTTCGATTAAGTCTTCCACTGATCCGCCACTCATCAGCCTCATCGCTTGTGCCTGAATCATTTCATCGACAAGGTTGGAGGCAAAGCGACCGTTTCCAGAGACAATTTCTTCCTCAAGCTGGTCTCTTAGAAATACTTTGGCTTCCTTGGAAATTTGATATTTATATTTTTCTGCATAAGCATCCATTATGGCCAAAAGCTCTTCTGCCAAGTAATCCGGGAAATAGAAAAACTTCTTAAACCTTGATCGGAGTCCAGGATTACTCTCCAGCAGAATATCCATTTCATTTGGATAACCTGCCAGCACAACAACTAGATTTTCATTTTGCCGGGTCATCTCATCGACAAGTGTATCAATTACTTCCTTCCCAAAGTCGCCTGAAGTCTGTCCTAAAAGGGAATAAGCTTCATCAATAAACAACACACCGCCCAGAGCCTGCCTAATTTTTTTCTTCGTTTTTGCAGATGTTTGTCCAACATATCCAGCTACAAAGTCGGCCCTGCTGGCGACAATCAGATGGCCACGTTTCAATATTCCATATTCCTTTAATAGTTCTGCGTAAATTTTTGCGACTGTTGTCTTCCCAGTACCGGGGTTCCCTGTAAAAACAGCATGCAGCTGAATAGGAATCGGCGGCAAATTTTGTTCTCGTCTATATTGTTGCATCCTGACAAATGAAATAAGAGATTGTATCTCCTCTTTTAAGTTTTCCATACCGATAAGCTGATTCAATTTGTCAATTGGAGGTACATCGTCTGATATCTCATTGCCTTCAAAATCATCTTTATCCAATAATGTAAAACGCAAAAAATTCTCATCTTCATTTTTGCTCTTGGAGCCTTTATTAAAAATGGCATTTAGTAAGATATTTCGTACTGTTCTGGCATTGCCAAATGTTTCATCTACCCGCTCGCGTTCCAGGCGCTGGTCAAGTGCCATTTTAGCTTCTTCTGTTAGAATATAATCATTTTCCTCTGCTGCCATTTCACCAATTTGAATCAATTCCTCATTGCTGTAATCCGGCAAATGAAAAAAATTAGAGTTAGGAAATCTGCTTCTCAAACCTGGATTGGCATCAAGAAATGACCGCATTTCTTCTGGATATCCAGCTAATATAACAGCGAATTTACCGCCAAATTCCCTTCCTGTCATTAATGAAACCAGGGTGTCAATAGCAGCGTCGCCGTAATCGTTCCCTGATTGCCCTTCCCGTTTTAAACTGTAAGCTTCGTCTATGAATAAGACCCCTCCAACAGCTCTTTCTACCACTGACCTAACATTTTCTTCTGTTTGGCCAACAAATGCACCAACCAGCTGCGATCGGTCTGCTTCAATTACTTCCTGGCGAGGTAGGACTCCAAGTTCAAAATAGATTTTTGCAAGCAGCCTGGCAAGAGTTGTTTTTCCAGTACCCGGATTTCCAGTCAAAATCATATTGAGGCTTAACTCATCCTTCGTTTTGAATCCAAGAGACTTCCTTTGCTTTTGGTATTTTAGAAAATGATAAAAATCGTTAATACGGTTCTTAACATTTTTCAACCCAACCATCTCTTTTAATTCTTCAAGAGAATTATCAGATTTGGCTTTTTCCAGTTCTTCTTCTCTAAAATAGGTCATCCATTCGGATTGAATCTCCTCTAATCTTGCAAGATGAAGCTTCAATTCCTGGAAATGGATTGAAGTATGAAAGACTCCTGTTATAGACTGTTCATATTCCTCTGACGCCTTTAACAGTTGACTGGTTTCAGCAATCGCTTCTGTCAATAAATTAAAAAGATTATTATAAATTTCAAAGTTCTTCCCACCAGTAACGGATGACGCCTGCTCCTTCATAGAGCTTACATCTTCGAGCTGGGTATCCGCCTCTTCCAGGAAGTTTCGGCAAATTTGTATGTATTGATCAGCAACCTTCTTCTTAGCTGTTCGATTATCTGTTTCTCTGATAAGCGGGAATGAAAGCTGTTCAAGAATATTTCTCTTTTGTTTCCAGGAGGACTTTAACAAGAACTCATTAGCCTGTTTGTTTGAAGAATCCAGTGCAAGTGCCCTTTCCATCCAAGCGCGGGCAAGAGAATCGCCTTTATTTTTTTCAATCCTTGATCTCGCTGCTATCGTTAGTAAAATGGATAAAGTTTTGGAATCCTTTTCTTCTTGTAATAAATTAATAAAGGAATAAAGGGCTGCTTCATTTGATAGCTGCTGTTTATCAGCAAGTTCTTGTTCCCACATTTTTATTTGTTCGTACAACTCATTACTGTTTAATTTCTGTCGAATCATTTTCATCACTTCTTTTTAATAATTTCCCTTTATATCTTATCATAACTATAGTGGCTTCACTAAAAATGAGACCTTCAAAGATTAAACCTGTCCGGAAAATGACAGGCCACTTTTTTTATTTATTCGAATTGATTTTCGCTTTCCCCTGCATGGGCTTCATCTTTGATTTCAGAACGGAATGACTCGATGCTTTCGCGTCGGCGTTCATTTTTTTCTTCAATCTGTCTGCGCTGTTCATCGTCACTTGAGGAAGCTATTGATTTTTCTGCTTCTTCCATATTCTGAATCGTATGGAATATCATTGATTGCAGTTTTTCAACGTTATCACTACGGTCATCCGGTTTTGGTGTATTATTAGTCATGTTCGTTCCTCCTTGTGATGTAAGTGGTACAAATATAGTTTGTTACGAGGCAAAAAAAATATCACATTTTTTTAACAAAAATACCCGAGCCTTCTCGGCCTTGGGTATTATTTCATTCACCTTTTGTCTGAATGACTTGTGGATGCTCTCCAGATTTATCCTGCATTTTTTTTCCATTATTTCCGCTAAAACCTCGCGGCTGTGTGCCAATATGGCTAGGAACAAAATGCTTGCTGTCTTTTTTTGGATTACCCATTTCAAAATCCCTCCTCATTAATATACTTTCCAATAAGGAGAGAAAAATGTTTGGAAAACGATGAGAAATTATTCGGCTTTGCCTAATCGCTTTTCTTCTAGACGCTGCTCGATTCTCTCCATAGCAGCGTGATCCTTCATAAGCTGGGTTTTATTTTCCATCACTAGTTCTGCAAAGCTCCGTTTTCTTGGCTTTCTCATGTTAATCACCTTCCTTATTCACTATACTAACAGTTATTATGCCCGGAAACGGTTTCAATTATTACAACTTTTTGAAAATTTAATCGGAATGTAAATTTCTAAATTTTTAAGGATATAACTGTCGAAAAATCGTATTAAAAATCCTGTTTAATGTAATGAAACACCCGCCTGAAGATGGCGGGTGCTTTAAATATAATCATTTTGAGTCCTCGGTATACTGCTGCATAGCCTCAAGCGGCATTGCACCCTTAAAAATATCCTGTATAACCCCTTTACTGTCGATAAAATAGGTGGTTGGGATAGATAGTATCCTGTATTTAGTATTCACTTCATCTTTATCGTCTAGTAGGACTGGGAACGTAATGCCATTTTGATTTACAAACCCTTTAACATCGAGCTGAGGATCTATGTTTACCGCTAAAATTTCCAAATCCTTATGGTCCTGCTTAAAGAATTGCTCCATTTCAGGCATTTCAGCCTTACAAGGAGGACACCATGTAGCCCAGAAATTTAGCATTACTTTTTTACCCTTCAAATCTGAAAGTTTTACGGTTTCACCTGTTAAAGTTTTAAGTTCGAAATCGGGTGCCTTTAAACCGGCTTTAAGTCCCTCACTCTGGGCTGTTTCATTTGTTTCGCTTTGTGTATCAGTTTTTTTATCCATTGCTTGAACAATGGCTACAGTTAATAAGGCAATTAACAGAACAGCAGCGATTATTTTTTTTATCATGCTTTTCCTCCTTCACTTGGAAAAATAAATGCTAAGCTGATTTTACACTATAAAGTAAGTTGAAATAAAGATTGTAAAAGGGAAGAAATGTGACGATTCCCCAAACAATTGCTTTTCAAACCATCTTTTCTTAAGATATCTAAATATAGCACAACGTGAAAAAGCAAGCAGGTAGCTTGCTTTTTCAAAGATTTCTCTTCAATTCGGCCATCACAGAAGAAGTTACCTTCTCAACAATCTTGTTAATATCTTCTTCAGATAAAGCCCGTTCCAATGGAGATGAAGTTTTTTTGGATGCTGCTCTCTCTTCGCCTGAAACACCTTGGGGGAAACGCCCTTTATTCCCATTTTAGCTTTTAAGTCCAGAAGGCGTTCAACATTTCTGAAAGATAATTCACGGTCCCCGTTCATCTGTTTCGCAATCCAGTTTATTTTAGCGCAAAACTCCAGTGATTCCATTAAAAAATAAGCTTGCTCTAGATTCTTACCCCATGTCAGAGCCCCATGGTTTTCTAAGAGAACCCCATTATGGTCATGTACATACCTCGCTACCGAATCGGGGATTTCCTCTGTTGAGGGAGTCCCATATTCTGCCACAGGGATGGTTCCGAGCAACACTACTGATTCTGGCATAGTGGCCTGGTCCAATGGAAGACCTGCAATCGCAAATGCGGTAGCATAAGGGGGATGGACATGGACAACCGATTCAATATCAGGTCGCTCTTTATAAACCCGTAAATGCATTTTTATTTCTGAAGTAGGCTTGAAATGTCCATCAAGTACATTTCCTTCTCCATCCACCTTAATAATCATGTCTGGTGACATAAAACCTTTGCTTATCCCAGTAGGGGTAACAAGGAATTCATTCTCAGACAGACGAACCGAGATATTTCCATCATTGGCAGCAACAAAACCCTTATCATATACTCTTTTTCCTATCTCGCAAATCTGTATTTTTAAATTATTTTCAGTTGTCATCATAACCTCTGTTCTTGTTTAGTTTTTAAACAATTTTTGAAGTTCTTCCGGAAAATTTTCTTTGATGATTCCTTTTTCCGTAATGATAGCAGTAATTAGATGAGCAGGAGTCACATCAAAGGCAGGATTGAACACTTTTACTCCCTCAGGGGCAGTTCTTTGTCCGAAGCCTTCCGTAACTTCTCTCGAATCCCGTTCTTCTATTAGGATATCCTCACCATTTGCTGTTTCCAGATCGATTGTAGACATCGGAGCAGCGACATAAAAGGGAATGTTGTGTGCCTTAGCCAGCAATGCAACTCCGTAGGTCCCAATTTTATTTGCAACATCACCATTTGCAGCTACTCGGTCGCAGCCAACAATTACAGCCTGAATCCAGCCTTTTTTCATAACCATTGCCGCCATGCTATCAGTAATCAACGTAACATCGATATTAGCCTGCTGCAGCTCCCAGGCGGTTAAACGGGCACCCTGTAGCAATGGTCTGGTTTCATCAGCAAACACACGAAGATTCCAGCCTTTTTCTTTTGCCAAATAAAGAGGGGCAAGAGCAGTCCCGTATCTTGCAGTAGCAATGCCGCCAGCATTACAGTGAGTTAATATCCCCATATCGTCTTTCAGAAGGGTGAGTGCATGTTCGCCAATTAAACGGCAAACCTCTTCATCCTCCTGCCTGATTAGGTGGGCTTCCTTTTCTAAAGCATTTTTTATTTCAGATATAGGGCGAGCCTTTTCTATTTGAACACGTTCATCCATTCGCTTCAGTGCCCAGAATAAGTTAACAGCAGTCGGCCTGGAGCCAGCCAGAAATTCTGATTGTTCTTTATAAACTTTATAAAAATCTTCAAAGGAAGTTTCGGGAGCATTTTTAATACCAAGCAGCAATCCATAAGCTGCTGCGATGCCAATGGCTGGAGCTCCACGAACTTTCAATTGCTTTATAGCATCCCAAGCATCCTGGATATCTTCGATTTCAATAAATTCCGTTACGTTTGGTATTTTGGTCTGATCAAGGATCTTTAATATTCCATTGTCATATGATACCGAACTTAAAAAGGTATCTGCCATTCTGCCATCTCCTCTATATCCTCAAAGTGTTATTTAATGAGGAAGCACATTGTATATATATTCCCTGCACATTTTATCATTAAAATATCTATGAATGAAGAAATTTTTTAATAATTCAAGATTTGTCTGAAAAATGGGCTCATTTTGTTTTAAATTGGCTGTTTCCGTATACTTTGTTGCTATATAAGGAGTAGTTGATTTCCACTACAGGATGCTCGCTTTCCGCTGATCCCGCAGGAGTCTCGCACCTTCCGTTCCAATCAACTTCTTTTACAACGATTTGCTTTTAAAAACAACAATCTTTTAGAAAACAGCCTTCAAAATAACGGTTTCCCTCTTAGCTTAATCAGTTTTTTGTACTCCTCATCAAGCTCCCTGTATTTTGCATCCTTTGGGTCAAGGAGGCAAATTTCGCCCAAAACGGAAGCTATCCGATTTTCAATAAGGATTTTTGATTCCTCATCTGATGCTTCTTTATCAGCTACAGGTTTTGTTTTTCTATTAATAAAATCATCTGCAGTTCCTTCAAATCGTTGAACTTTTTCGTGTTCAAAGATAAGCAGCTTTTTGCATAACTTGTTCAAAAAATAAAAATCATGTGAAACAACAATCAACGTCCCTGAATATTCTTGAAGTGTTTTTTCCAACTGTTCTCTTGCTTGTAGATCAAGATGGTTTGTCGGTTCATCCAATATTAATACGTCGTATTCTTTCAGTAACATATCTGCCAGCTTGGCTCTCGTTCTTTCTCCCAGGCTTAATTTGGAAAGTGGTTTTGAAATAAGGGAAGCATCAAGGCCGAGATTTGCAAGTAGTGTCCGCGCACTTTGGATTTGCTCTCTGTTACTCAAATCAAGAAATTCTAAAACCGACTTTTCAGAAGGCATATCTAGGACATCCTGACTTAGATAGGCGATTTTCAACGATTTACTTGTCCATATCTCCCCATCGTTCAGTTTTTCTTTTTCAAGCAAACAATTAATGAGGGTTGTTTTTCCACTTCCATTCTCTCCAAATAGACCAATCTTTTCACCATGCTGTATATAAAAATAGCTGTTATTGAAGACAGTACGATTACCGTATTTTTTTGTTATTTTTCGTGCTTCGATAATCCTTTTTCCTCTTTTTCCTGCAGATTCAAATTGAAATGAAACCTTTGCTTCTTCGTCTGGTTTTTCCACTTTATTCTTTTCAAGCTCTTGCTGAAGTCTTTTTGCTTTTGATTTTACCTGTTTATCCATCTTTTTTGCTTTCACGCGAAAGTATTCTTTATAACCATCCTGTTTTGTCGATTGATTATGAGCTTTTTCTGACCAATTTTGAAGCTGCTGCAGCTGTAGTTCGATCCTTTCTTTATTACGTTGTTGGGTCTCGTATTGATGAAGCTGTAAATTTGTTCTGCGTTCTTTTTCATCCCGATATTCGCTATAATTTCCGTTATAGATTTGCAATTTTCCTTTTTCTAATTCGAAAATCTTATTTACAGTTCGATCGAGAAAATGCCTATCGTGGGAAATAATGATCGCTGGTCCCGTGAATTTCTTCAATTCTTCCGCAAGCCAATTAATCCCCTTTAAATCTAAATGATTAGTTGGTTCATCCAGGATAAGAAAATTCGTTTCCTCTTGCCAAAGCAGCGAAAGAGCTAGCTTGAGTTTTTCACCACCACTTAATTTATCTGCCTGTTGTTCATCCAGGCTATTAATATCAAGGCCAAGTCGGCTCGCATGTGTCTCAAATTGATTATCAAATTCTATATCTAATTCAGAAAAGACATGCTTCAGTTCAATCGCCTGAGGAAGGTAACCTATTTTTGCATTTACTAAGAACTCTATGGTTCCTTCTTCTATCTTTTCTTCCCCCAAGATAAGCCTGGCAAGGGTTGTTTTACCTGCTCCGTTCTGGCCGACGAGACCGCTACGGTCACCGTTTTTTAAATCAAAGTCAATTTGCTGAAGGATGCTTCTCTCTCCAATTGTTTTTGCTAAATTTCTTATTCTTAGAAAATTCCCCCTGAATTCCAGCTTGTTCTTCCCCATGAAAAAAACCTCCTCAGAGGATCTGAAGAGGGAGAATTTTTGCCCAACAAGATATGACGAAAAGAGCATATTTAAATATGCACAGGCTTTTCCTACATCTTAATTGAATGTTAAAAAAGGGCAGACTAATCCAATTCTTCAGATCCATCATTTTTCGTATTTCGAATAATGTGGTGAAAAATAGATTAAAACTTCATCCCTCTTTACCATTCCTTTACCGTTTAGTTACTTTTTATTTTATTAAGGCGATTGCTAATTGTCAATCATTTATAAAAAGAATCAAAAATGGTTTTGGAAAAAGGAATTTTGTTAATAATTCTATCTTCCAAATCATTTAGAGTATATTTTTGCCATTCCTCAAGGTTTTCTAAATCCCATTTTTCTTTGAATAAAACAATTAAAAAGATTTCCCTTATTTTAAGGAAGATAGGAACCTGCTGTAGTATTTCGTTCCTTAATTTATGTGCGGAGCAGTAACCAGTTAAGAAATAATGCCAAAATACCTCGCTAAAATCAGTGTATTCAGGTGTAAAGGAAGTAACCTGCCAAAAGGCATGATAAAAAGAAACAGCCATATCATATGCATACCAATGATAGGAACAGTCATCAAAATCAAAAACAGTAATTGTTTGTCCATCAACAAAAAAATTATCTTGGTGGAAATCATTATGTATAAGTCCAAAAAGACCTGGCAATGGGGAGAATTCTTTAAGCTGTTCTAACAAGCTTCCATAACGATTCCGGATTATTTCAGAAGAAATTCGAGGAAATAGCCCAAGTACGTCTGGATTCTTTTCACTCCAGGAAGGCCTATTCGACAAGTTTGTTAAAAGGCTACTGTTAGTTGATTGCTTATGCATTTCTCCCATCAATTTACCCCAGTTATAAAATAAGCCTTTATTCCAGATGTTCTTGTCAGTTACATCTAACGGTTTACCTTTAGCTTTTTCAAAAATAACGGCGAACCATTCCTGACCTTTTTCGTTAATACCTCTAATATTATTAGTGGATTCTAAAGGAATTGAAACAGAAAGCTCTGCGTTCCTTAAAACTTTAATAAATTCTAATTCGTGTTTTATTGCTTCGATACTTCGTCGATCAGAATGGGTCAGCCTAAGAATGAAATCCTTCCCGGATGTTTTATAAGAATACACGATATTCTGAAAACCATCGTTAATTCGTGTAAGTTCCTCTTTTTTAATGCCAAGTTTTTTTTCTATCGCTTCTGTTAACATTTATTTCTCCTTATATAAAAGCGCCATGCATTAGCTGCATGGCGCTTCTTAACATCTTTAATTACGCTTTAAGTTTATCGCGAAGAACCATTGGAAGGATTCCGCCATGGCGATAGTAATCGATTTCTACTTCAGAATCAAAGCGGACAAGTACTTCAAATTGAGTAACTTTTCCAGCTTCATCAGTAGCAATTACTTTAACCATATCACGCGGTCTCACGCTCTCATCAACCTGGACACTGAATGTTTCTTTTCCAGTTAATCCAAGTGATTCAGCGCTGTCGCCATCCTTAAATTGAAGAGGAAGAACACCCATCAATACAAGATTTGAACGGTGGATACGCTCAAAGCTTTCAGCAATGACAGTTTTGATTCCTAATAGGTTTGTTCCTTTAGCAGCCCAGTCACGGGATGAACCCATTCCGTAATCTTTACCTGCAAGAACAGCAAGGCCGGTACCTTCTTCTTTATACTTCATACAAGCATCATAGATAGAAGTTACTTCGCCTGTTGGCCAGTAGGTTGTTACGCCACCTTCTGTGCCCGGTGCGATTTGGTTTCGGATACGGATATTCGCAAATGTACCACGCATCATTACTTCATGATTTCCGCGTCGTGAATCGTAGGAGTTGAAATCACGTGGTTCAACACCTTTTTCACGAAGGTATTTCCCTGCTGGTGTATCTTTGCCGATTGCACCTGCCGGAGAAATATGGTCTGTTGTAACTGAATCTCCAAATTTAGCCACAACACGTAAGTCAGCCAATGGCTTAACTTCATCAGGGTTAGGAGTTAATCCTTCAAAGAATGGAGGATTCTGAATATACGTGGAATCAAGATCCCATGTATATAAAGGCTCATTGCTTGTTTTGATTTCATTCCAGCGTTCATTGTCACTGAAAACATGCGCATATTCTCTGTTGAAAAGCTCAGGAGTTACGGTACGTTTTACTACTTCGTTCACTTCTTCAGTGCTTGGCCAGATATCCTTAAAGAACACGTCATTACCTTCTCTGTCCTTGCCGATTGGCTCTGACTGGAAGTCAATATTAACATTTCCTGCTAATGCATATGCAACTACAAGCGGCGGTGATGCAAGGTAGTTAGCTTTAACAAGCGGATGAATACGTCCTTCAAAGTTACGGTTACCAGATAATACGGATGTAACAAGCATATCGTTTTCAGCAATGGCAGTTTCGATTTCGTCTCTTAATGGACCAGAGTTACCGATACATGTAGTACAACCATATCCTACAAGGTTAAAGCCGATTTGCTCAAGGTAAGGAAGCAATCCTGAATCACGAAGATAACCTGTAACAACCTTTGATCCTGGTGCTAATGATGTTTTAACGAATTTAGGAACTTCCATTCCTAATTCAACAGCCTTCTTAGCAACAAGCCCTGCTCCCACTAATACGTAAGGGTTGGATGTATTCGTACAGCTAGTGATAGAAGCAATTGCAACTGCACCCGTTTTCATTACTGTTTGGTCTCCATTATGGAACTTTACAGCTACTTCTTTTGAAAGTTCTTTTTCCTTCAAGCCGAAGCCCTGGTTACCTTGAGGTGCGCTTACTGCTTTAACGAATTCTTCTTTCATTTTTGAAAGAGGAATTAAATCCTGTGGACGCTTAGGTCCTGACAGGTTTGCTTCGATCTCAGCAATATTAATTTCAACTATATCAGTATAAACTGGCTCTTCAGCTGGGTTGAAGAATAATCCGTTTGCTTTGCAATATTGCTCAACAACATTGATTTGCTCTTCATCACGGCCTGTCAGGCGCATATAGTTAAGTGATTCATCATCAATTGCGAAGAATCCGCACGTTGCACCATATTCAGGTGCCATGTTGGCAATCGTCGCACGGTCAGCAAGCGGAAGAACAGATACTCCTGGTCCGAAGAACTCGACAAATTTGCCTACCACACCTTTGCTTCTAAGTACTTGTGTAACTTTAAGTGCAAGGTCTGTAGCTGTAGCACCGTTTGGAAGCTCACCTGTAAGCTTAACGCCTACTACTTCAGGAACAGGGAAATAAGATGGCTGGCCAAGCATTCCAGCTTCTGCCTCGATACCGCCAACGCCCCAGCCCAATACACCAAGACCGTTGATCATAGTTGTATGTGAGTCAGTTCCAACAAGCGTATCAGGATATGCTTCTAGTTCGCCGTCTACCTCTGCTACATGAACCACATCTGCAAGGTATTCAAGGTTAACCTGGTGGACAATTCCTGTTGCAGGTGGAACAGCACGATAATTGTTAAATGCTTTTTGTGCCCAGCTTAGGAACTGATAGCGCTCTGCATTTCGTTCAAATTCCAATACCATATTTGCTTCAAGTGCATCTGGAGTTCCATACTTATCAACCTGTACAGAGTGGTCGATAACAAGGTCAACCGTTTTCTCAGGATTGATTTTATCAGGATCTCCGCCCATGTCTGCCATTGCTTTTCTTAAAGAAGCAAGGTCAACGACAGCAGGTACGCCTGTAAAGTCTTGAAGGATTACGCGGGAAGGCTTGAATGGCACATCCACTTCCTTCACTTCATTTGTGCCCCATTTTGCAAGGTTTTCAACATGCTCTTTTGTAATAACGCGGCCATCATATTGGCGAAGTACAGATTCTAATAATACTTTAACTGAATAAGGCAATTTTGATACATTGCCAGCACCAGCTTCTTCCAAAGCTGCCAAACGGTAATAGTGATAGCGTTTACCATTTACTTCAAAGGAAGAGCGTGCATTAAATACGTCGTTAATAGTCAAATGTAATACCCCCTCAATCATCATCAACATCATATACTAAAATACGATAAAAGTCGAAAAGTTTGAATTTTCCCATCCATCCTCACTTTTCTTACAATTTACATCTTAATACAAACCTATTATGTAAGTAAATAACAAGAATGTTATTGCGAATGATAAGTTTTTCTTATCATTTTATTTATTTTGTTTTTAAAATGATTAGAAAGGCATGTATCTAAACGGATTACTTATAAATGCACCTTAATGGTTTACACCTCTATACTATGTTGGAAAAACAATTATTTTCATTCTTTTATCACACAGTGGAAATATTAAAAGGTATAGGAGGTGATTGGAATGCAAAGAAGAAAGGCGAATCATGTTATTCCAGGCATGAATGCTGCAAAAGACGGCCAGGGAGCTGGCTTTAACGAGGAGCTTGCAAACGAACCATTAACGGAAAAGGAAAAACAAAACAATAAAAAGCGGAAGAAAAATCAATGATAAAGGATAGTTGAAAATAAAAGTGGCGGGGTTTCCCCCGCCTTTTTCTATTCCGTTTGGTTTACTTCATTAACCATGCTTTGCAAATCCTGCCTAAACTTCTCTAGCTGTGCCCTTTGATGCTCTGATGCTACCTCCATTGCATTCTCAATTTGCTGAAATGCCTCATTTACTTCCTGTTTAAGATGCTGTAATTGATGGCCAAAGCTAGCGCTATCATTAACAATTTCATAATAAAGCTCCTGTGCATCCTCAACGCCTTGCTGCGCTGCCTGAAAAGCCTGTTGTTTATTCTTATGGTAAGGCATTTTTTCCTTCACTCCTCCTTAAGTATATACCGTTAAAATACGCAATCGGTTAAAAAATATACAGCATAAAAAGGAGCTCAAACTGCATCCTAACTAGTAGGAGGGATGATTTTAATGAACAAAAATGACAGCAAAGATATGCGACGCAACGCACCAAAGGGAAATCAATCCGGCCAGCCAGCACCATTGAGCGGTTCACATAAGGTTAAAAACAGGCAGCACTCCAGAGCAAAACACAATTCACACCATGACATGTAAAGAAAGTGCAAAAAGCCCCCTTCAGCAAGGGGGCTTTAAGTTATAGTGATAACAATGCATTCAGTAAAAGGACTTCTTCTTCCTTATTGACGGTCCTTAAATCAAGCAGCAGTTCATCCTTTTGGATTCTTGTAATAATCGCAGGCTTTAGAGCAGCCCTTAATTTCCTCCCCATCTCCTCTGCTGTCAACGTAGTATGTTTAAGAGCAATTAGAATTGTTGGGAGTTCGACCTCCGGCATGGTTCCACCGCCTACCTGACTGGTACCCTCCATAATTTTCGCTTCAAAGAAAGATGATTTTTCAAGTAATTCCTCTATGAACTGCTGCGTCCTTTCCATCAGCTCATTAACAGTTATAAGCAGGTCTCTAACGGTTGGAATATTGTTTGCTCCGGATATTCCCTTGTTATAGTCCATTAACGTACCTTCCAATGCTGCCAGTGTCATTTTATCAACACGTACTACCCTTGCCAGCTGATGTTTTTTTAATTTATCAATCCATTTCTTCTTTCCGGCAATGATGCCAGCCTGTAGGCCTCCAAGTAGCTTATCTCCGCTAAATGAAATTAGATCGGCCCCCATTTCAATTATTTCACTAACAATTGGTTCTTCTCCAATACCGTGTTTTCTGAAGTCATAAAGTGCCCCGCTTCCCAGGTCTTCGTAAAATAAAACGTTTTCAAGTTGATCTGTAAAGTGGATAAGCTCTTCGGAACTGACAGATTTTGTGAAACCGATTGTTTTAAAATTACTGGTATGAACCTTCATTATCATTCGCGTCTCATCTGAAACTGCCTCTTCGTAGTCATAAAGATGGGTTTTGTTTGTTGTGCCCACCTCAATCAGCTTTGCACCGCTTTCTTTCATAATAGAAGAAATTCTGAATGAACCTCCGATTTCTACAAGCTGACCCCGTGAGACAATGACTTCCTTATTTTCTGAGAGTGCACGTAATATCAAGTAAACCGCTGCTGCATTATTATTTACAACCATGGCAGCTTCTGCCCCGGTAATACCCTTTATAAGTGTCTCAACATGGCTATGCCGTGAGCCACGCTCTCCTTCTTGCAGGTTGTACTCCAGGTTTGAATAGTTTCTTGCTGTTTCGATAACATGTTCAATCGCTGCTTCGCTTAATCTGGCGCGTCCCAAATTAGTATGCAGAACTGTTCCAGTTGCGTTAATGATCCTTTCGATTGTAAAGGAAAATTGCTGATTTAGATTTTGATCAAGCAAATCAAAGAGTTTGTCTAAAAATTGAACTTTTCCAGGTTCCGGTCCTTGCCAAGTACCTGATAATATTTTTTTCCTACTTTCTTCCAGGGTTAATTTTAAACTTTTGCTTAACTGATCGAAATCAAGTTTATATTTTATCTTTAAATCTTGAAACCGTTCATTTTGCTGAAGTTCATGGACGGCAGGTATTGAGCGCAGCCATTCTTTCACAATCAAAAACCCCTTTTTCACATAAAAGATTCGAGTTTTAAATTCTTGTCCATTATACCACCTTTTCACATTTTGAAGATGTCTGAATAAAATGAACCAAGCAAGGGGGGATTTCGTTGTCAGATGCGCCTTTTGATTCCTCGGGAATGGAAAAATGGCTGGAAGAATTCTTCCTGGATCCTTTTACTTCTTTTCTCGACCAGACCCAATTCCGAATTGATTTATACGAAACCGAGAAAGAGTGGATCGTTGAAGCACTTTTAATGAACTATGATAGCTCTGAAATTACTGTATATATTAGCGATCAAGAATTGACCATTACTGCTGCAAAATCGGGCAACTCTTCATCCACTAAAGATTCTGTCCGCAAGAGAATTGTTACGTTCCCCTTTTTAATCATACAAAAAAAGATTCATGCAACCTTTAAAAAGGGGACACTTGAAATATTTATATCCAAAACAGAACCTGGGTTAGGGAAAGATCGTTTTGTCACTCTTCCCTGAGAAATCCTTTAAATAGAAAAAGCCCTCAGTCGATTCGGACTGAGGGCTTTGTTATCGTCTAGGGATTATTAAAATTAAATGATGTTTTTGTTATTACAATGCTTCCATTTTTGCTATCATTTCTTCTGTATTAGGAAATACACCTGTTTCAAGCTTGGAGTATATTTTATCTCCATTTACGGTGACTTCAAATGCACCGCCTGAAACAGGAATTAATTCCATTTTCTCGATATCTCTGCGAAAATGGTTGAAAAGTTCTTCCGCGAAACTCGCGGCTTTTGGCGCGTAGTTTCATTGCATGCAGAATTCAACGATCAACTGGTACTTTGCCATGTAATTTACCTCCTATATTACTGTTTTATTTATTTTATCCCAAACTGATTAAAGCCATTTTAGTATACTCATTTATGAGTAAGCAAATCATTTGCCTATATAAGTGCAGTTTTTCATTTAAAGAGTTATACTAAAAAATGGAGGTGGACAAGTTGAGTGAGCAAGAAAAAATTCGCCTAACCTCATTATCTTCTAAAGCTGGTTGAGGCTGTAAAATTGGTCCTGAGGACCTGGCGCAAGTTTTGCGTCTTTTACCAAAACAAGATCCGGTTCCCGAGTTGTTAGTCGGACATGAAACCTCTGATGATGCAGGAGTTTACCGTTTGACCGATTCAATCGCACTAATTCAGACCTTGGATTATTTTACTCCAATTGTGGACGATCCATATAGATTTGGACAAATAGCTGCAGCAAATGCATTAAGCGATGTTTATGCAATGGGCGGAGAACCAAAAACTGTTTTGAATATTGTAGGTTATCCAATTAAAAAGCTGGGTGCTGATATGCTGTCAGAAATCCTTAGAGGTGCAGCTGATAAAGTGAAAGAATCGGGAGCTGTTACTGTCGGAGGACATTCAATTGATGATCAAGAGCCAAAGTTTGGCTTGTCAGTAACCGGAATCGTCCATCCTGATAAAGTATGGAAGAATATTGGCACCCGCCTGGTGATGTCCTGGTTTTAACAAAACCCATTGGTGTGGGAATTTTAACGACCGGCATTAAACGCAATGCAGTCACCCCTGAACAGGAAGAATTGGTGACAGAAACAATGGCTGAGCTGAACAAATCGGCAGCCGAAGCATTAAAACCATACCATCCTCATGCAGTGACTGATGTAACAGGATTTGGCCTGCTGGGACATGGAAGTGAAATGTCCCGTGGAAGTAACGTCTCTTTTATAGTGGAATTGTCGAAGGTTCCTGTACTGGAAGGGGCATTTGAACTTGCAAAAGACGGTGTAATTCCTGGAGGATCTAAAGCAAATCATAAGTGGCTCGATCCTGATGTTGCCTATGAAGAGATTTTAGATTATGAACAGCTGGTCCTTTGTGATGCCATTACTTCTGGCGGCCTGCTTGTTTCATTAGCTGAAAATGAAGCGGTTCAATATGTTGAAGATCTTCGTGCCAAGGGTTTGCATGATGCTTCAATTATCGGTGTTGTAACCGAAAAGCAGGAAAAACTCATATATGTACAAAAATAAGGCAGTCCCTTGAGGATTGCCTTATTTTTTATCCTAAACTTCTTATAAAGTTTACGGCAAAAGTCCGATCCACTTCCAATAGGTTAAAGAAAACAATAAGATAACTCCATACCCTACTAAAGTGAGGATGACACCGGTTTTGATAAAGTCACCTGTTTTTACTGAGCCTGTACCATATGCAAGCATATTTTGCGGAGCATTGACTGGAAGGATAAATCCAAATCCAATCGCAAACTGAGTAATCAACACAATCCCCATCCCCTGCATTGCATTTGTGAGCTCCATTCCCTTTACAAAAGCAATCACTACTGGTATCAAAGTAGAAGCTAGGCTTGTAGCACTCGCAAATCCAATGTGTATCAATATTGTAAATCCAGCTAATATGGAAAGTAGGATTAGTAATGGCAAATGGCTTAATCCAAAGGATTGAAAAATAATCTTAGCCAGCCATGATGCTCCTTTTGTATTCAATAAAACCGTTCCTAATGATATCCCTGCGGCAAAAAGAATAATTGTCCCCCAGGGAATCTTTTTTTCGGCTACTTCCCAGGTTAATACACCTATTCCTGGGGCAAGTATTATCGAAACCAAAAGAAGCACAATCGTAGTACTATCAAAGCTGTGAACACTCTTCTCAGTTGCCCACATTGCAAGGGCAGCGAAAGAAATAATTAGCAGCCTTATTTGTGAAGCTGACATTGAACCCAAATCCCTAAGCTGCTTCTTGATTGCATCTTTTTTTGTAGGAATTTCTTTTATTTCAGGTCGAATTAAGAGGAGTAAAACAAAATAAAGGGCTATGGACATAACCAATGACAATGGTGCAGCTACCAAAAACCATTGCAGCCATGTAATGGGATAAGGAAATGCTTTCTCGATAAAATTGAGGCCTACCATATTCTGTGGAGTTGCCGTTTTAATCCCGATGCTCCATATCGTAGCTGTGTGAGCCACTGCTAACATTAGCAATGTGGAAATCCGACTGTTTTTCGAAAGCCCGAATGCAGAAATCATACCCATGACAATTGGTATCATCGCTCCGACACGGGCTGTTGGACTTGGAATAAACAATGAGAGCAAAATCCCGACAAGAATGACTCCAAATAGAATCCCTTTCACCGTTGTCCCTACTTTAGTTAGCACTGTTAAGGCCAATCTGCGATCAAGACCAGTTTCCTGCATCGCAGCAGACAGAAAGAGCGCTCCGGCTACTAATGCGACTGCTCCAGAACTAAACCCAGACAAGGCCCATTCCAGTGCCGTTTTGGTTCCGATCATTCCTCCCTCATCTGGTTGTGGGCTGAAACCAAGAAGAACAGTTAATAAAACGATGATAAATGCAGCGCTCACCGGATAGGTTACCGCTTCTGTAACCCAAATCACGATTGAAAATGCTAGAACAGCCAGAGCCCTTTGGCCAGATTCCGGCAATCCTTCTTGTGGAGGCAGCAGTAAAATGATGAGTAAAGCCATACAGGCGGCTGCCAGTGCTTTCCACTTTATTCTTGGAGATCCAGGCTTTTTTTCAACTGTCATCATCTCTTCCTCCTAAACCAAAGCTCGTCTATATAGTTTAGTTATTTTGTGAGGAAAAAATGTTGCTTTGACCGTTCGTCTTTGAACACTTTGTGAAAGTTATCGGGATTAGTAACATAAATAAGCTTAAATAAAAGAAAAACCGCACCCAATTAGGCACGGTTCTATATCCTTTAAAGTTTCTGGCGCAGCTTTTCAATCATGTCTCTCGTCATTTTTTCAAGATCATATTCTGCTTTAAAGCCCCACTCTTCGTGAGCAGCGGTTGGGTCAATTGAATTAGGCCAGCTGTCAGCAATTTTTTGGCGTACAGGATCAACATTATAGCTCATTTCAAAGCCAGGAATGTTCTTACGGATTTCTGCTGCAATCTCCTCTGGTTCAAAGCTCATTGCCGTCACATTAAAGGAATTGCGGTGGAGCAGCTTTGAAGCATCAGCCTCCATTAAATCAACGATAGCATTTAAGGCATCTGGCATATACATCATATCCATGTATGTTCCTTTATCGATATAAGAAGTATATTTTCCATTTTTTATCGCTTCATAATAGATTTCTACTGCATAATCTGTCGTTCCGCCTCCCGCAGGTGCCACGTAGGAAATTAATCCAGGAAAACGGAGGCCAGCGTGTGTCCACGCCAAACTTATGGAAATAATAATCTGAAAGCAATTCCCCTGCCACCTTGTTTACACCGTACATGGTGGTTGGACGCATAATCGTATCCTGGGGTGTGTAATCCTTCGGTGTAGAAGGACCAAATGCACCGATAGAGCTTGGTGTGAAAAATTGTGCATTTAATTCTCTAGCCGTTTCAAGAGCGTTCATCATGCCGCCCATATTCAAATTCCAGGCAAACACCGGCTTGGCTTCAGCTGTAGCAGATAATAGCGCTGCGAGGTGCATAACCGTATCAACATTATATTTTTTTGCAGTCTCAATCATGGCATCCAGGCTGGTTACATCCACAGTTTCAAAAGGACCGCTCTGGGCAGCCTCACTATCATTTTTGCGTATATCCGTCGCAATAACATTATCGGTTCCGTAAATGTCTCTAAGCTTTAAGGTCAATTCTGAGCCGATTTGGCCTAATGCACCGGTAATCATTATACGTTTCATTTTCCCCATCCTCTTCGTCTTCCATTTTGTTTCAATATCAAAAAAGCTATATTAATTATTGAATAACGCCCATTTCCTTGCCCACTTTTTCATAAATTGAGATGGCGTTGTCGAGCATTTCCTTTGTATGGGCTGCTGTCGGCATATTGCGGACACGGCCAGTTCCCTGTGGTACTGTAGGGAACACGATGGCTTTTGCATACACACCCTCTTCGTTCAAACGCTTGCTGAATTGCTGTGTAAGCTTTTCGTCACCGATTATGCAAGGCGTGATTGGAGTTTCACTATTGCCAATATTGAAGCCAAGCTTTTTCAGGCCTTTTTAAGATAGTCGCCGTTTTCCCAGAGGCGTTGATTGAGTTCAGTGCTTTCCATTAATATTTCTATTGATCGCTTGCTCGCTGCTACATCGGCAGGTGTAAGAGATGTTGAAAAAAGGAATGGGCGGCTGCGTACCTTTAGCCAGTCAATCAAATTTTTCTTCCCGGCTACATATCCGCCGACAACCCCGATTGCTTTAGAAAGTGTTCCGATTTGAAAATCGATTTTATCGGAGAGGCCAAAATGCTTCACTGTACCTGCCCCTTCTCCCAGTACTCCAGATCCGTGAGCGTCATCCACATAGGTAATGAGATCGAATTCTTCAGCTATCTTAACGATTTCAGGCAACAGGGCGATATCACCATCCATTGAGAACACCCCATCAGTAATAACCATAAGCTTATTGTATTGGCCTGATTCTTTTGCTTCTTTCGCTTTTGCGCGGAGATCATCCATGTCAGAGTGATTGAATCGAATAATTTTCGCTCTTGAAAGCCTGCAACCGTCGATAATGGATGCATGGTTTAATTCATCCGATAAAATCGCATCATTTTTATCCATAACAGCGGAAATGGCAGCCATATTACAGTTAAATCCCGATTGATACGCAATGGCTGCTTCAGTATGCTTAAATTCTGCCAGCTTTTCTTCCAGTTCAATATGTAATTTTAATGTTCCATTAATGGTTCGTACCGCTCCTGCACCAACACCATACTTTTCAAGAGCGTCGGTGGCTGCTTTTTTCAATCGCTCATCTGTTGCAAGACCTAGATAATTGTTAGATGAAAGGTTGATTAGCTCTTTGCCGTTAATTTTAATGATAGGTCCATTTGGGCTCTCAAGCGGATCGATTACATTGTAAAGTCCTTTCCCTTTTAAATCCTCAAGATTAACATTTAAAAATTGTTCCAAGGTTTTGCTGGACATAAGGTATCCCCCTATTTTCATATTAGTAAAAAATTAGATGCTGTTGTGTCATTTTTAAAAATACAACTGTACGCTGGAGATGGACTGTTATTTGCTAGGTAATCACCTTTCTTAAAAGGTTTTATAAATATAACTTTACCACAAAATTCGTCAATGTTCATATATGGAGGACATCGATTTTTGAAATTTTTTTGTTATATCGTTTTTTAGATTAACCAATATGTCTTATATGTATTTCTCACTCCAACTTAAAAATAAAAAACCTCATAAGGAATATCCCTCCTTATGAGGCCACTTAAATGCTTAAAATTTATATTTGGAAAATGACTTTTTAAGAGTATCCGACATCTCTGCAAGCTCCTCAGAAGATGCGAGCAATTCCTGCATCACCGCATTTTGCTGTTCGGCAGTTGCCGCTACTCTTTCAATGCTTTCGGCCGACTGTGCTGAAATATGTGTTATTTCGTCAGCCGCGCGGAGCATAGTACCCATACTTTCATTAGTCAGGCTGATTGCGCTTCGGACTATTTCGCTTTTATTTTTCACTTGCATTGTCGATGTTAATATTTCATCAAAAATAGACCCGACGTTTTTAACGATTTCGCCGCCATCAGTAACTGCAGTTGAACTTTCATTCGTTATGGTGACAGCATTGGACGTTTCTTTCGATATGTACTCCAGAATGTTGCGGATATTACCTGCGGCTTGTGCCGATTGCTCTGCCAGTTTACGTACTTCTCCGGCAACAACTCCAAAACCTCTTCCATGTTCCCCGGCACGTGCAGCTTCAATAGCTGCATTCAAAGCGAGAAGATTGGTTTGTTCAGAGATATCGGTAATTAATGCCACAATTTGATTTATTTGTGCTGATCTGTCGTTTAGCGTTTTAATAGCGGAAGAAAGATTAATCACCTTTTGATTTATCGTTTCCATTTGGATGGATACATTGTTCACGAATAGGGATCCCTGTTTAACCTTATCTGCAGTTTCTGAGGCTAACCCTACAGCTTCCTCCATGTTATATGCAATATCCGTTAATTCCTTGGAAACTTCCTTTACCACTAATTGAGTCTCATTGGTACTATTAACCTGATTTTCAGCTCCTGCTGCGACTTCCAGCATGGAATGGGTAATATGGTCATTTGCAATGGTTGAGTTTTCTGCATTATTCCTCAGTGCCTTAGAAAGATCGATAACTTGTTCAGAACTGGACATTATTTGCTGGATAGAAACCTGCAAGCTATCTGCTAGCTCATTCATAGCTATCGCTATCTCGCCGATTTCATCCTTTCCTTTATAATTCATACGCTCTGCTTGAAGGTTTCCTTTTGCAAGCTCTTTGCATAAAAGAACGGCCTTCTTAAGTTTGCTGCTAATGCTCCTGCTAACTAGGAATATTAATGCTGCAGATAGGATAAACGCAGCAACAACAGTGACCAGCATGACGATAAAAGCAGAAGAAGAAATTACTTTCATTTTGCTAGATAGGCTTGTCCTTTCTTTGGATAGCATTTCTTTAAGTTCGTTTAACTTTTCAACATTAAAGTTCCTTAGAAGAGCAGCTTTGTTTTCAAGTGAAATCTGCTGCAGTACATCTATTTGTTCGCCATTGCTTTGGTATCCTTCAACAGCAGGCATAACCGTTTTGTAGAACTGTTCATCCATTTGAGAATTAGCCATCAGGATTGCTTTAAATAATTTTTGTTCATCTTCTGTATCAAAATGGTTTTCAACCTTTTTGGCTGAAGTTAAAAACTTTTTGGACTGGAGCTTATATTCCCTATCCCCATTTTCCGCGGGATTGGTTATATAGTCGGTAATAGCAATATATTTTTGTTTAAAAGTAGAGGACATCTCCATTATCTCCAATGAATGGGTGTCCTTTCTTTCTACTTCCTTAGATACTTTCATTAACCCATTAACATTGAAAGAAATATAACCGAAGGCAAGAAGGAATAATAAAAGAGTAATTGCGAAAACGGTTGCATACTTTTGTCCAATTGATAGTTTGTTCATATAAAATGCTCCCTTGAATTTGGATGTAAGCGGTTTATCCCTTAATTAATATAATAGAACAATTTCTGGAAAAGTAAATAAGAGATTCATAATTTTGGCAGATAGAATCTATGCCCTTGTAAACGAATAATCAAATAATTTTTGAATATATCGTTCGTATATTGTAAGAATTTATTGCATTATTCTTTGCCGATGATATAATGAATTTAAATTTTCATACTTATTCGCTCATATAATCGCAGGGATATGGCGTGCAAGTTTCTACCGGATAACCGTAAAAAATCCGACTATGAGTGGGCAATGGGAACAGGTTTATTTATTTGTTCCTTTATTTCCCTATCTGTTAATCAGCCCGGGGTCATTGCTTCACTCATTTTTTAGAGTGGAGAATGGCTCCGGGCTATTTTTTTCGAAATGGAGGAAAAGGAATTTGGAATTATTAAAGAAAAAAATCGATACTGAAGGCGTTGCTCTTTCGGACAGTGTATTAAAGGTGGATTCGTTTTTAAATCATCAGCTTGATCCGCAATTGATGTTTGAAATAGGAAAGGAATTTGCAAATCGTTTTAAGAGATCTGGAATAACAAAAATCGTTACCATTGAATCCTCAGGAATCGGCCCTGCTGTTATGGCAGGACTCCACCTTAATGTACCTGTTGTTTTTGCAAGAAAGAGAAAACCGGTGACCCTTAAAGAAGAATTATTATCTGCTTCTGTACACTCCTTTACCAAAAAGGAAACCAATGAAATTTTCATTTCGAAAAAATATCTTGATGCAAATGATCATGTACTGATTATTGATGACTTTCTTGCCAATGGCCAAGCTGCAATTGGTCTAATTGAAATACTGAAAAAAGCTGATTCCCGAATCGCAGGGCTGGGAATTGTTATTGAAAAAGCTTTCCAGGAAGGCGGACAAAATTTGCGTAAGCAGGGTTACAAGGTAGAATCCCTTGCGATGATAAGCTCACTTTCCAATGGAAAGGTTGTATTTTTAGAGGAAAAAGAGGAGGAATTGGCAAGATGAAACAAAATCCATTTAAGATTGCTTCATTGGGTATTCAGCATGTTTTGGCAATGTACGCAGGAGCCGTTATTGTTCCCTTGATCGTTGGCGGAGCGTTGAAATTATCTGGTGAGCAGCTAACCTATTTAGTTTCCATTGATATTTTAATGTGTGGACTTGCTACCATTTTGCAGGTTTGGCAGAATCGTTTCTTTGGAATTGGTCTTCCAGTTGTCCTGGGCTGCACGTTTACCGCTGTAGGGCCGATGATTGCAATTGGCGGACAATATGGAATTTCTGCGATTTATGGATCAATCTTAATTTCAGGTTTGTTTGTCGTTCTTATTTCAAAACACTTTGGAAAATTGGTTCAATTCTTCCCTCCTGTCGTTACTGGTTCAGTAGTCACGATTATTGGGATTACTCTAATTCCTGTAGCAATGAATAATATGGCAGGCGGTGTGGGAAGTCCTGATTTCGGAGCAGGCTCAAATATAGGCTTAGCTTTCGGGACACTTCTATTCATTATCTTACTTTATCGATTCTTCACTGGGTTTATTCGTTCTATCTCCATTTTGTTAGGGTTGTTGGGAGGTACAGGAGTGGCTTACTTTATGGGCAAGGTTAATTTTTCTGCTGTAACTGAGGCTTCATGGCTACATATGGCAAAGCCCTTTTATTTCGGTCTGCCGACCTTTGAGGTGACCCCTATTTTAACCATGATCCTGGTTGCAATTGTTAGTCTGGTTGAATCTTCAGGTGTTTACTTCGCATTAGGGGATATTTGTGAACGGAAAATTTCAGAGAAGGATCTCTCAAAAGGTTATCGTGCTGAAGGTTTAGCAATCATTCTTGGAGGACTTTTTAATTCATTTCCGTATACTACCTATTCTCAAAATGTCGGCCTTGTACAGCTTTCTGGTGTCAAAGGTAAAAATGTTATCTTTACTGCTGGCTCGTTGCTCATCGTGATTGGCTTTGTGCCGAAAATTGGTGCCCTGACCACCGTTATACCGGCTCCTGTCCTAGGCGGTGCCATGGTGGCTATGTTCGGAATGGTAGTTGCTTATGGTATTAAAATGTTAAGCAAAGTAGAATTTAATTCACAGGAAAACCTTCTCATCATCGCTTGTTCGGTTGGAATGGGTCTTGGCGTAACGGCAGTCCCTAATCTTTTTTCCCATATGCCGGAGAGCATCAGGATTTTGACTGACAATGGTATAGTTGCAGGAAGCTTAATGGCAATCTTTCTAAATATCATTTTCAATGTTTTAAAAGGAAGGAAATCTACTCATTCCAATGTGGATTTCTCAGAATCACGTGCATCTTAATGCTATATTTTATGTATTGGGATAGATTATTTTCTATAGAATCAAAAAAAAACGCATTTTCAAAAGGCGGTTTCAGATTGACGACAAAGGCAGCGAGACAACTCTCGCTGCCTTTGATTTTTTTAAAAAATTCATTTGGATGGTGTGATTTGCGCTCCAGGTGCTTGCTTTCCGGGGGGCGTTCGTCGAGCCTCCGCAGCGCAAATCAACGAGTCTTTTACTTAATTACATTTTAAAAAGAAAAAAGACTGCAGGCAAACTCGAAAGAGTTTGTCTACAGTCTGAAACCGCCTTTTCCCAAGGCGGTTTTCTACTTATTGGCCATCTGCTTTTCTCTGAATAGAAAGCTTTCTTCCATATAAGAGGAAATATACGATTAATCCTGCAATAACTATAAATGTTCCTGAAAAATAAAGCGAACTAAAGCCGATTTTAGCTCCTGCAAAGCCTACTATATACGAACCCACACCAATTCCAAAATCAAAAATCGATAGGAAAGTGGCTGTTGCGAGCCCCCTTCTTTTTGGAGGTGCTTCATGAATGGCGATTGTTTGGAGACTTGGGAATACAGTTCCCCATCCCATGCCGATCAGGCCAGCGGAAATTAAAAACGCAGAGGCACTACTCGCTTTGCTCAAAAGAAGCATCCCCACAGCAAAACAGATGATTGCCGGATAAATGATTACATTCGCTCCGTAGAGATCAAACCATTTTCCAGTAAAAGGCCTGCTCAATAATAAGATAACAGCGTATACCACAAAGAATAAACTTGCGACTTCCACTAATCCAAGCTGCTTTGCATAGACAGAAACGAAAGAAAGAACTGATGAGTAAACAAGTGCAAATAACGCACCCACCAATGAAATGCGTATCGCTGATTTCTCGAATAAGTCCTGAAAACGAACAGCCGATACCTTCTTTTTTACTTCTACCTGCCCGGGTTTTTCAGTTTTCAGTGTAATAAACCATCCAGAAATTAGAGCAAAAGAAGCGCAAATAAAAGCAATAGCAAAGGTCCATACAGTTCCCCAGTTTTGGATAGCGGTTAAACCTAAAAATGGACCAGCAACCATGGCGAGGTTCATAGACATGGCATAATACCCCATGCCTTCTCCCCTTCTGGAATCAGGAATAATTTCGGCGACGATCGTACCGGCTGCCGTAGTGGCAATTCCAAAACCAAGACCATGGAAAAAGCGTAAAATTAATAGCCCTATTAATGTATGAGGAAGAAAATAAAAAGCGGAAGCTACAGTAAAGATGATTAATGAAATCATTAGGACAGCTTTTTCGCCAATCTTTCCTATCCATTGCCCTGCAATTGGCCGAATAAGAATTGCAGCAACCAAGAACACGGTAACGACAAGACCGACTTTGGATGGATTGCCATGCAGGTCCTGAATCACATAGATCGGCAAACTGACCAACAAGTAATAAAAAGTGAGAAAAAGAAAAAAACTGCTTAAACAAACATTGACAAAATTTCTTGTCCATAATTTTGGTTTATTCAATTTGATGTTCCCCCATGATGAAGCTTATATATAAGTCGAGTACTTCCAACTGGCTTACTATAATACGTTAAAGGAAAGAAGACAAGAATTTTGCCTATACCAACTAGCGTTTATTCATATCTGGAAAGACTTTCTCCCCATGGTGCTTGTCCTGCTTCAATAAATCCAACGCTTTTATATAAGCTTGCTGCTCCATTGTTATCAGGCTTATTACCAACCATGATGACAGTGCAGTCAGGTTTAGATTTCAGTTTTTTTATGATTTCCTTTAAAGCGGCCTTTCCAAACCCTTTTCCCTGGTATCGCTCATCAATCATAAATCGATAAATCCAATAATTATTGTCATCTTCATCCAGACCAAACATGGCAAAGCCAACAACAGTTTCATCATTATATATGGCAACCGCCTCAAAATTGGGGAGAAACTGGACCTCCGCAATTGAATACATATTAGAAGCGACATAGCCTTCCTGTTCTCGGTTTACTTTTAAAGCCACACATGATTCCCAGTTCTCCCGGTTTATTTCTCTAATTGATATGGACACAAATCCTCCCCCTATTTAAATAAATCTTTTCTGATCAAATTTGCTGAAA
Organism: Neobacillus sp. PS3-34; assembly: GCF_030915465.1. Taxonomy (GTDB): domain Bacteria; phylum Bacillota; class Bacilli; order Bacillales; family Cytobacillaceae; genus Neobacillus_A. Next base: position 4,437,504 of record NZ_CP133267.1, on the reverse strand, counting down.
CAGGAACTAATCCCACTTCTCTTGACCAAATGGACAGCTGACCAATATGGTGTATTTCATGAGCTATTACATGCCTTAAAATTTCTCCATATGTAAAATTTTCGATTTCTCCATTCGAAGTTGGGCAAGGAATTTGTTCATAATCTTTTTCTACATTCCAGTTTAATACCACTTTTTCGGTTTCAATCTTACATTGTTCTGAAAAATGTTTAATTGTTTCCAGAGTAGAGAAGTTAATAAACTCGTAAAAACTCTCCTTCTCTCCTTTTATGTCTCGCATCCAGCTTTGTTCAACATCTACAATGTGAAAGAGTGTATGCAGAAAACTGTTCATTCCACCAATCCGTTCCTTCAATAATTCCTCCTCCGGAAGCTGGCTGCACCATTTCAGCCATTCATCACGGACAATCCAATTATATTTAAAAAACTCTATCAATCTCAATACACCCCCTAAACTTTGGTAAATATAAATTTCTATGATTTATTAACAAATCCCTTTATTTTTTCTCCTTGTTTGCCTCTCTGCTTTCTTTATATGCAATGGATAGAAGCCTGATGCCTTCTTCAATCTCTTTAAGTGATAACCCTCCGAAGCCAAGCATGAGTGGCCTGGAACATATTTCACCTTTGCAGTGCCAAAATTTTTCGGTTGTATAGACTTTTACACCCTTTTTCTCCGCCCTGGTGACGAGCTCTGCCGGGTATGCCCCTTTTAGTTCAAGCAGCAGATGAAGGCCTGCTTTATGACCGATGATTTGCGCATTGCATCCAAAATAAAGACTTATATAATCCAGTAATGTACGATGCTTTTCCTGATAAACCTTTCTCATTCTTCGGATATGACGTACAAAATGGCCTCTTTCATAAAAAAGTATAACGCCCTTTGTATGATTGGAGAGACAGCTTGATTGTAAAAGGAAAATTTTTCATCAAACCTGCGATGCAACGGTTCTGGCAATACGAGATAACTAACTCTTGCTGCCGGAAGAAATGCCTTGGAAAAGGTCCCTAGATAAATAACGTTTTCCCCGTTATCCAGCGATTTTAAAGAAGGAATAGGCTGTCCTTGGTAACGGAACTCACTATCATAATCGTCTTCAATAATGAATGAACCGGTTTCGTTTGCCCATTGTAGAAGTTTCATCCTCTTTTGGATGGATAATACCATTCCTAGTGGAAATTGATGTGAAGGAGTAACATAAGCACAGGCTGCATTGCTATTTTTTAATTCATCAACCATGATCCCATCTTCGCTTAAGGGAATAGGGAATATTTTAGCTTTCAAACTCTCAAAAACATATCTCACACCATCATAACCAGGTTCTTCCATCCCAACTGTTTTCTCAGACAAATCCATTAATTGTGATAGGAGAGAAATCGCTTGCTGCGTTCCAGAACATAGGATAATTTGTTCGTGTGAGCAGTTTACACCTCTGGATTGATAAAGGTATTTTGCAATTTCACACCTTAAATCTAGATTTCCCTTTTTATTACCATAAGAGAAAATCTCCTGGCCAGGATTTTCAACAGCCTGGTTTAAACATCTTTTCCAGGTTTTTAGTGGAAATTTTTCAAGGTCAATGTCACCATATTGAAAATCGCAAAGAATTGCTTTTCCTTTATTCGTATTAGAAATATGTGTCTTTCTGCTCTCTTCTGTTCTTGCATCGGCCATATCCTCCAGCTCTAATACCCACAAACCACTTTTAGGCCGGCTTTCAACATACCCTTCCGCAATTAGTTGAGCATAAGCAGTTTCAACAGTGTTTTTGCTAACCTGAAGATGCAATGATAACTGGCGGATTGACGGAAGCCTTGAACCAGCTTTTATCCTCCCTTCCTCCATTTCAGTGCGAAGAAAGTGATAAATTTGAAAGTAGATCGGCTCTTTATGTTCTTTATTTATGAATGGTGTAAAATCCATTTTCCCTCCATCTGTCCCTGTTATATTTTTGTTTTCTGACACTTTTTACAATGTCAATTAAACTCTACAATCATTTTATCATCAGTATATGGAAGGGGAAATAGATTATGGAAACAATGAGATATTACAAAAGGGAATGTACTGAACAAGGAAAAATCAATCATTTTTTAAATTCAGCAAAAATTGGTTTTTTAGGCCTGACAGATGGCACTATACCGTATGTGATACCGTTGAATTTTGTTTGGTATAAGGAACATATTTATTTTCACGGAGCATCTGAGGGGAAAAAAATAGAAATTATGAAAGTGAATCAGAATGTATGTTTTACAGTAAGCGAAGAATATGGAACAATTTCAAACCCTGTTCCTGCCCATATTGATACAGCGTATATGAGCGTCATTCTAACTGGAAAAGCAGAGAAATTGGATGATTGGGATGAAGCAACTCAGGCAATGCAAGAAATGCTGAATAAATATGTGCCAGCATATTTTGAATGAGATATTACAAAAGGGAATGTACTGAACAAGGAAAAATCAATCATTTTTTAAATTCAGCAAAAATTGGTTTTTTAGGCCTGACAGATGGCACTATACCGTATGTGATACCGTTGAATTTTGTTTGGTATAAGGAACATATTTATTTTCACGGAGCATCTGAGGGGAAAAAAATAGAAATTATGAAAGTGAATCAGAATGTATGTTTTACAGTAAGCGAAGAATATGGAACAATTTCAAACCCTGTTCCTGCCCATATTGATACAGCGTATATGAGCGTCATTCTAACTGGAAAAGCAGAGAAATTGGATGATTGGGATGAAGCAACTCAGGCAATGCAAGAAATGCTGAATAAATATGTGCCAGCATATTTTGATAATCCGCTTGCGAAGTCGCATGTTGAAAAGTATAGATCTTCGCTTGGTAGTCAGACAGGAATTTTTAAAATAGTACCCGCCTCCTTATCAGCAAAGGAGAACCCATGGCAGATCGACAAAATGTTTCATGCCGGCAAAAAAGTTCATCATGATTTGGATTATTAATGGAAGTTTTCCTTCTAAAAATATGGTCGAATCCTCAAAAATTTAGTATTATTTAGGAATGAGTAATTTTAGAACAAAGCGAGGATTCCATAAACTATGAGCTTATTAACTGTTGAAAATTTAAGTCATACATTCGGCGACCGAACTCTTTTCAAAGACGTATCCTTCCGCCTTTTAGCAGAAGACCATGCAGGCCTTGTCGGAGCTAATGGAGTGGGAAAATCAACCTTAATGAATATCATCACAAACCAGCTGATACATGATTCAGGCCGGGTTGAATGGACACCAGGCACCCATTATGGTTATTTGGACCAGCATACGGTTCTAACCGCTGGAAAAACAATGAGAGATGTTTTACGCGATGCCTTCCTTCCTCTTTTCGAAAAAGAAAGAGAATTGAACGAAGTAACAGCACAAATGGGCGATGCGACTCCAGAGGAACTTGAAGTCCTATTGGAAAAAATGGGCGAAATTCAGGATGAGCTGGATGCAGGCGGCTTTTATTCCCTCGATATTAGAATAGAAGAAGCAGCTCGCGGCCTGGGTCTTGACGCTATCGGTCTTGACCGTGATGTTGCTGCACTAAGCGGAGGGCAGCGCACCAAAGTCCTTCTTGCAAAGCTATTGCTTGAACAGCCTAAGGTACTCCTACTTGATGAGCCTACAAACTATTTGGATGTTGAGCATATTCGCTGGCTTTCTTCCTACCTAAAAGAATATCCGTATGCATTTATCCTGATTTCGCATGATACAGAATTCATGAATTCTGTTTCCAATACTATTTTCCATTTGGAGTTTTCCAAGCTAACACGCTATACAGCCAGCTATGACAAATTCCTTGAGCTTGCAGAAATCAATAAGAACCAGCATTTGTATGCTTATGAAAAACAAAAGGAATTTATTAAAAAGCAGGAAGATTTTATCGCAAAAAATAAAGCTCGCTATTCAACAACTGGCCGTGCAAAAAGCCGTCAAAAGCAACTTGACCGGATTGAGCGGATTGACCGTCCTGAAACGGCAGTAAAGCCTACATTTGAATTTAAAGAGTCCCGAAGCAGCAGCCGCTACGTTTTTGAAGCGAAAAACATGGAGATTGGCTATTCTCAACCACTACTTCCAAAAATGGATATAACGATTGAACGCGGTGAAAAAGTTGCTATTATCGGCTGTAATGGCGTAGGGAAATCAACATTGCTTAAAACAATGCTTGGAAAAATCGATCCGTTATCAGGTTCCGTTGAACGCGGCGATTTCCTCTTCCCTTCTTATTTTGAACAGGAGGTTAAGGCAGAAGGCATGACTCCAATTGATGATGTTTGGAATGCCTTCCCAAGTATGGACCAGCATCAAGTACGTGCTGCCCTTGCCCGCTGCGGCCTAAAAAATGAGCATATCTCCCGCCCGATGAACCAGCTAAGCGGAGGCGAGCAAGCAAAGGTCCGTCTTTGTAAGCTATTGATGAATGAAAGCAACTGGATCCTGTTTGACGAGCCGACAAACCACCTTGATGTGACGGCGAAAGAAGAATTGAAGCGTGCCCTTAAAGCTTATAAAGGGACAGTCGTTCTTGTTTGCCACGAACCAGACTTCTATGAGGACTGGGTAACTAAGGTTTGGAATGTGGAAGAATGGTCACAACAGACAGTATAAAAAATTCCCAAATGATAAACCCTGCCATTGTGGCAGGGTTTAATTAGTTATTGGGATATAAACTTTTTGGTCGGTAAATTCCGAGCTTTTTAAGGAGATTTAATCTTATGAATGAATATGCTGAAGGTTTAAGAGAGGCGTTAGTCCCTTTCTGCAATCCAGAAGAAGCACAAAAATTAAGTGCATATGTAAGGAATAAATTTGTTTACTTCGGGTTAAGAGCACCAAAGATGAAAGAAATTTTCAAGGAATATGTTAAGAATCATGGTGTACCTGATGAAAATCAGTTTCGTAATGTATTGTTGGCGTTATGGAGGTATGAGGAGCGGGAAATGCAGATTATGGGACTATATCTTTTAGATAAAATGAAAATTCATTTTCAGCATAATGATGGTTTCCTGCTAGAGGAGCTAATCCAAACTAAACCATGGTGGGATACGATCGACCATCTCGCTAAAAAACATGTTGGATATTATTTTGAGCTTTTTCCTGAGGAAAGGTCAAAAATTATCGAAAAATGGCTTCAGTCTGATAATACATGGCTAATTAGAAGCTGTATATTATTTCAGTTGGGATATAAATATAAAACGGATGAGGAATTGTTGGCACGGATTATTGCTGAAAACTGCGAAACAAATGAATTCTTTATCGATAAAGCAATTGGCTGGGCATTAAGGGAGTATGCAAAGATAAACTCCGAGTTTACATTAGGTCTATGTGCGACACTTCCGCTTTCAAACCTAAGCAAAAAAGAAGCTATTAAAAACCTATAGATTATTAAAAAATGTGAAAATCTTGATTAAAAAAGTTGAAATGAAATTATAATCCGATAGAATAAGTAGGTATGAAAAAGAGTTTTACAATTTACAGGAGGTAATTTTTGATGAAAAAATGGTTATCCATTATATTTGTAGCAATGCTAGTCCTTTCCATGGCAGCTTGTTCCCAGAAGGATGATAAATCGAACAATAAAGAGAGCGAACCTGCAGCTCCAAAAGTGATAAAAATTGGCGCCATTCCTGACCAAAGTGCAGCAGACATTAACCGCAGCATGGGAGATGTCGCTAAATACCTTGCAGACAAAACCGGTATGAAGGTAGAATATGTTCCTTCTGTTGATTATGCAGCACTCGTAACTGCGTTCCAGCGCGGTGAAATCCAGCTTGCCTGGTTTGGCGGATTAACGGGTGTTCAAGCTAGGAACCAGGTTTCTGGCGCGGAAGCAATCGCACAGCGTCCACGTGATGCCGAATTCCATTCGGTATTTATTACACAGAAAAATTCAGGTATCAAGAAGCTGGGAGATCTTAAAGGCAAAAACTTCACGTTCGGCAGTGAGAGCTCAACATCAGGCCACTTGATGCCCCGCTATTATATGATAGAGGCTGGCATTGATGCTAATAAAGATTTAGACGGCAAGCCAAACTTCTCAGGTTCCCATGATACTACCTATAAACTGGTTGAATCAGGAGCATTTAAAGCAGGCGCCCTCAATGAAGCTGTTTGGGAAGCTGCTGTAAAGGAAGGAAAAGTAGATACAAATAAAGTCGAGGTTTTCTACAAAACGCCTGCCTTCTATGATTACAACTGGACTGTAAATAAAATGGACAAAGCAACCAAGAAAAAATTGACAGATGCCATTCTTTCTATGGGCAGCGGCCAAAAGAAAATATTAGATCTATTCCAAACAGATAAGTTTGTTGAAACAAAAAATGAAAATTATAAGCCAATTGAAAAAGTGGCAAAAGAGTTAAACATTATTAAATAGCAGGTGTAGAGAATGTCTTCAAAAATTTTGATTGAAGCGAATAATATATCGAAACACTATGGGCGGAAGATAGCATTATCTTCCCTTTCTTTTATTGTCGAGAAAGGTGAAAGAATTGCATTAATAGGACCAAGCGGCGCAGGAAAAACAACATTATTAAACTCTCTCGCTGGGCTTGTTGACCCTGACGGCGGTGAATTTGCCATAGACGGAGTGCCTATTTCCCAATATAAAAATGGAAAAGTATTTGCAAAAAAAGTTGGCGTAATACGCCAGCAATTTGATTTAATCGGCCAACTGGCTGTCATCCATAATGTTCTGGCCGGAAAGCTTTCGGAATGGGGTTTATTTAAATCCCTCCTTTCACTTATCGTTCCACAGGAAAAAGAGAAAGCCATTTATGCCCTTGCCCGAGTCGGTTTGTCTGCTAAGACATATGATCTAACAACAACCCTTTCAGGCGGTGAACAGCAGCGGGTCGCATTAGCAAGGTTAATTGTCCAGGGACCTGAGATTATTCTTGCTGATGAACCTGTGGCATCTCTTGACCCTGCAAGAGCTGAAGATGTTTTATCCATGCTTACACGATTTGTATCCGAAGAAAACCAAACACTTATAGCTAGCCTTCATTCAGTTGAGTATGCAAAGAAGTACTTTACAAGAATTATCGCTTTAAAGAACGGAAAGCTTTTTTTTGATCTGCCGACTGTAAAAGTGACTGATAATCATTTAGCAGAGTTATACCAGCTAAAGGAGCAGGTGTAAAATGAAACAGTTTTTCCCCTCCTTCCATCAGAAAAATAGACTTTTACTTTCCATAGTGCTTTTGGCTGTTTTTGTGTGGAGTATGTTTTCTATAAAGTGGAATTCAGACCTCTATCACTCAGGGGGAGGAACCGTTATCCTTCAAATATTGAAGGGTGTGGTACATCCTGCTTTTACGCCGGAACTGGCCGTTCTTGGCTTTCAATCAGCATGGATAACACTGGCATATGCTGTTGCAGGAATGTCATTAGCCATCATTTATGCCTTTATAACGGGTATACTTGCCTCTGGGGTAATGGCCTCAAGGAATATTTCCCGCCTTTTTTCAAAGATCTTCTTCAGGGGAATTCTCGGCTTTACAAGGTCTATCCACGAATTGGTCTGGGCGTGGCTTTTTGTGGCTGCAGTTGGATTATCACCTTATGCCGCCGTTTTCGCTATTGCCATTCCCTATGGCGGGATCCTTGGCCGTATTTTTGCCGATATGCTGGAGGATGTAAATGAAGAACCGATAAAAGCACTCCGGGCTGCAGGTGCTTCAAAACTTCAGGCTTTGATTTATGGATATTTACCCCTTGTCCGTGCCGACATGGTAAGTTATACGATGTACCGTTTTGAGTGTGCGATTCGTTCTTCAGCAATCATGAGTTTTATTGGGCTTGGAGGTCTCGGATATCAAATCCAGCTTTCCCTCTCAGATTTGAAATACGACGAGGTATGGCTTTTTGTTTATTACTTGATTACAGTCGTCCTTCTAGTTGATTTGTGGAGCAGTTTAATCCGCAAAGGGCTGACCCATTCCGGGAAAAAGGGGAAGTTCGGATCCGGGTATTTCTCAGCTATTATTGGTCTTATTCTCATTATTGGCTCATGGGGCTATATTGCTGCTGGCGAAAACACCCATTTATTTGAATTGCTCTCCAATCAAAATCTTGAATTTGCCGGGAAGTTTTTTGGCGGGCTGATCGGCTTAAACGATGCACACCCCGCTTTCTTCGATTCCAAAAGCTGGACTGAAGCTTTAAAGCTAACAGTGGAAACTCTGCAAATGAGCATTATGGCTATTGGTTTTGCGACCATAGCTGCCTTTTTAACGGTTATACCAGCTGCAAGGAATATTGCTAATGGAACTTTGACGTCAGCGAAAAAGTGGTATAATTGGCCGCTTTTCGGTCTTGTGCGTATTGTTTATATTTTTTCGAGAGCTGTTCCGGAGCTAGTATGGGCAATGATGATTATTTTTCTTTTTAAACCAGGAATCTTGCCTGGTGCAGTGGCCCTTGCTCTCCATAATTTCGGCATTCTTGGAAAGCTCTGGCCGAGGTAATTGAGGACATGGATCCGAGGCCGGTTCGCAATCTTGCTTCTTCTGGAGCCTCTAAAGCACAGCTATTATTTTACGGTGTCATTCCAGCCGTTATGCCTAGGTTTTTGACTTATATCCTGTATCGCTGGGAAGTTATCATGAGAACGACGATTGTTGTAGGATTTGTCGGTGCAGGCGGCCTGGGGATGCAGTTCAAACTCAGTATGAGCTATTTTCAATACACAGAACTTACACTGCTGTTAATTTGCTATATGATTCTGGTTCTAATAGCCGATTTTGCATCGGAATCGGCAAGAAAAGCGGCGAAATAATAGTAAGTAAAAGGGACTCCTTTAATTGGGAGTCCCTTATCTATGTGGTGCCTTCTCTTATCATTGTTTATTACAATGTAGCTTTTCCCACTCTTCCCTCAAAATCCCCATTTTGATTGAATCATAATATTCACCATTATAAAACCTTGCCTTCCTTATTCTTGCTTCCATCTGCATGCCAAGTTTTTCACCTACTTTAATCATTCGTTGGTTGCCTGACCATGTTGTATATCCAATACGCTGAAGTGGCAATTCTGCAAAAAGATGATCAATCCATAGCTTAATAGCTTCAGTCCCATAGCCTCCGCTCCAGTAACCAGGATCATAAATAACGATTCCCACCTCGAGCCAGTTTGATGGCTTATGTTCCCAGTAATAAGAAACCGTGCCGATAATTTGGCCATCTATCATGATAGCCCTCCTATTTAGAAGCCCATTTGAAATTAGGCTGGCCATTTCTAATTTATAGGTATCAAGTTCCTTATGCTCAAGGTGAAAATAAGGCGCATCCCATTCTTTCCATTCAGGGTTCTTCACTCCGTATATATGCTGCCACAGTGTGGTTAGATCACTTTCTTCTAACAATTTAAGCTGAATATTCTTTCCCTCTAATATTCTCTGAATGTCAGTCTTTATAATAGTGGCTCTCCTCCCTATCACAAACAAGACAAAGCAAGTCAACAATGGTTTTAGCGCTTTTTCCATCCTCGTCTTTGTTTGCAGAAAACTCCGTTACCTCTATTCCTTTGACACGTACATCTTTTAAAATTAGTTTTAATATTTCAGAAGCCCCTTCAAATGATAGACCCTTTTCGCTTGGCGAGTATGCTGAGGGCATTACTTCCTTTTGGAGGACATCAACATCAAAATGCACCAGAATAGAAGTTTCTTCTGGCAAACCTCTAAGATGATCAGCAATTTTATTCATAGAAAGTTCGTCAAATGGAATAACTTTAATCCCATAGGTTTCATGTGGCACTTCCTGAGGTCCAATTACAGTTATGTTTTCTGGCTTGAATGGTCTTTCCTTGCACCAAACCTGGCTGTCCTGTGTTAAAAACCAAAGACCCATTCCGGCAGCACCAACACAGCGTTCCCCTGATGGTGCGACTGTATCAACATGGCCATCCAGGACCAGCAAATGGACCTGATCGCCAAAAGCCTTTCTAAAAACAGGGAAAGTCCCTACTTCGATACTGCAATCTCCTCCAAGAAGGATGGAAAAGAAATTGCGGCTGAATAGTTGGTCGGCATTTTCTAAAGTTTCATCCCAAACCATTCTTGGCGCCAATTTCTGACCGGGCATATATTATGCCTCGGTAGAACACGACTGTCTAAAATATCCCCATGATCTTCAACAGAAATACCCCTATCTCTTAACTTTTCAGCCAAACCCGCATTTCTGATGGCAGCAGGTGCCAGCTCGGTTCCTTCATTCAAAGCCCCTGCATGGCTCGGAAAACCAAATATATTTATTTTCAATATAAAATTCCCCCTATCATCCCCATCATAAGGATAATTATCTTACTTTTCAAATAAAAAGGAACTCGGTCTACTTCTCCAATTTGAGGGTTCATCTTGTAAAACTATTCACACTGCAATAATTTATATGGTAAATTTATATCAATGCTCCTTAGGGAAATAATCCCTGAAATAATGATTTACTCTCCACATTGATCCATCAGGTACATAGCTCGTTATTTTTAAAATGATACATATTTATCGTCCATAGAGGAGTGTTCGTAGGTGAATACAAAGAAAGCGTTACCAATTTTGTTTTTAGTAATGTTTCTCGTAATGGTAGGCTTCGGCATCATTATTCCTGTCCTTCCCTTTTATGCTGAGAAAATTGGTGCCAATCCAACTGAACTTGGCCTCCTGATGGCTGTTTATTCATTGATGCAGTTAATATTTGCACCGATGTGGGGCCGAATTTCAGATCGGATCGGTAGAAAACCGGTGATGATGCTTGGGATAGCGGGACTAGCCTTTTCGTTTTTTATGATGGCAATTGCGACACAATTATGGATGCTATTTGCAGCAAGGATTATTGGCGGTTTCCTTTCTTCTGCGAACATGCCAACAACCATGGCATATGCCGCAGACATCACAACTCCAGAGAACCGTGGAAAAGGAATGGGGATTATCGGAGCAGCAATAGGGCTTGGATTTGTATTCGGCCCAGCTATCGGCGGTGTTTTCTCAAAAATTGACATGAGTCTTCCCTTCTATATTTCAGGCAGCTCTTCCCTTTTTACATTATTACTTGTATTCCTATTGTTAAAGGAATCTTCCACTAAGGAAAGCAGAATAGGAAACTCAAATCCAAAAAACTCTATTCGGAAGGCTTTTTCCGGGGCTTTGTCTGTTTTATTTGTATTGCAATTATTCATATCACTTTCCCTTTCTAGCCTGGAAGCGACATTTGCTTATTTTGCAGCTAAAAGGCCAGGGATGGATTCAACTCATTTAGGCTATATTTTTATGATTATGGGACTTGCCGGAGCTTTTGTACAGGGAGGTTTAGTAGGCAGATTGACAAAAAAGTATGGTGAAGGAATTGTCATTCAAGGTGGCATCATCGTTTCTTCAATAGGATTTGCCTTGATACTCCTCGTCCATAATTTTACCACTGCAGCAATATTTTTAACGATTTTTGGAATAGGTAATGGGGTCATTCGCCCAAGCGTTTCTTCCCTGCTAACAAAGAAATCTACTGGCGGCGCATGGTAGTACGACAGGATTATTATCCTCCTTTGATTCTTTGGGCAGAATTATCTGGCCTTCCACTCGGGGGATGGCTGTTTTCCATATCTTTAGGTCTCCCTTATATATCAGGGACTATCACTTCGATTATTGCTTTCATACTCTTCAGAGTCTATACAATAAGAATCAAAAAAACAGAGGCTTTTACAAACTAATATTTTTCAATTGATGCCGGTTAATACCGGCATCTTTTTATTAGGATTTTATCTTATCATGTTCAAAGCCATTTTTTGATTTAACAGTGTTTGACGTAAAAATTTCATTTTATAACAGTTTTTGATTCTTTTATCATAAATGAATGAACTTTTTCTCATAATATAGTTATTCCTGTTCATTTTGCCTTTTACTAAAAATGCTTTCAAATGAAGGGGATATCGGTTTCATTTTTTAAGGTTAAACGCGTTTAGGAATATAAGCTGAGAACTAAGTTGGAAGGAAACTGGTTTTTTCGGTACACTTCCCTATTTTTATATTCCTAAGCGTGACAAAAAACTGCGAGGTGAAAACAGATGCCCGTTAAACAAATTTGGAGAGCATTCCTTGTTTTTATGCTTACAGCAACACTTGCTCTCTCCGCAACACTTTCAAATGCAAAGGCTGCTGTTACTCAGCCGGAGCCAGACACACCATTAAATAAACAAAATCTGCAATTGCTGGCGGTACAAAAAACGTTTAAGCTGCCAAATGGAGTTAAATTCGATTTGGGGACTCATGAAGCCTATATCCGTGTATTTGCACCGGATATGGTAAAAGTATCTGTCTTGAAAAAAGGCGAAAAAGAGTTCGTCTCCAGAGGTATCGCCAAGACCAATTGGAGAACTCCACGTTTTTCTGCGGTGGAAAATAGAAATGAATATATCATTAAAACAGGCGAAATTTCCGTTAATATCAAGAAAAAACCTTTTGGCATTAAGTTCCTCGATAGGCAAGGAAAAGTAATAAATGAGGACTACCTTCCAAGCGGTAAAACATCAGGTTATGAAGCCGGAAAACCTTATGTCTTTAAGAAAACCGATAAGAATGAAAATTTTTACGGTTTTGGAGAACAAGCGGGACTCCAGCTTAACAAGCGAGGAAAAAGTATAGGAATGTGGAACACTGATGCGTATTCATATACGAAAGATACTAAATATGTCTACACTTCAATTCCCTTTTTCATTGGCTTGAAAAATAAAAAGGCGTATGGAATATTTTTTGACAATACGTACCGCTCTTATTTTGAAATGGCCAGTGAAGCAGATGATTACTATTACTTTTATGCTAATGGGGGCAAGCTTACATATTACTTCATGTATGGTCCCGAAATAAGTGACGTTTTAAATCGTTACACAGAATTAACAGGAAAAATAGAATTGCCGGCTAAATGGACTATTGGCCTTCATCAAAGTAAATGGGAATATACAGCCGATGAGATCGTCAAGGTAGCAAGGACTTATCGTGAAAAGAAGATCCCTCTTGATGCTATGCATTTTGATATTGACTATATGAATGGCTATCGAGTTTTCACCTGGGCCGATGAGTATAAAAAGGCTCTTCAGCAGCTAAAGGCAATGCCAGGCTTCAAAGCCGTTGCCATTAATGACCCAGCTGTAAAGCAGGATGAAAATTTTTGGGCTTACCTGGAGGGTACGAAAAAAGACTATTGGGCTAAAAATGCCGATGGAACACCTTTTATCGGTCCAGTTTGGCCTGGTCCATCTGCTTTCCCTGATTTTTCAAAGAAAGAAGTGCGTGATTGGTGGAGCAGAAATCATAAAGTTCTCTTTGATGCTGGCATAGACGGCATCTGGAATGATATGAACGAACCGGCTGTATTCCTGGATGATCCTAAATACAATCACACATTACCATTAGATGCTTACTTTGGATATAACAATAATAAGATTCCTCATACGGAATATCATAATATTTACGGACACGATGAAGCTGAAGCAACCTACAATTCATGGAAAATCTATAAGCCAAACGAACGGCCTTTTGTTTTGACTCGTGACATGTATGCTGGAACCCAGCGCTGGGCTGCCCTATGGAGTGGAGATAGTGTAAGTAACTGGGAGCACCTGCAAATGTCGATTCCAATGAATACAAATGCTGGCCTTTCTGGTGTAGCTTTTATGGGTAATGACATTGGCGGATTCGCTAAACGCCCAACTCCAGAATTGTTTGCACGATGGATTGAAGTCGGATCCTTCCTGCCATATGCAAGGATTCATTATGATTCAGACCGTAAATCAGAAATAAAACAAGGTCAGGAACCGTGGGCATTCGGCCCTGAAGTAGAAAAGATCAGCAAGAATTACATTGAAATGCGTTATCAATTGCTCCCTTACCTTTATAATGCTTTCAAACAAGCAGCTTCAACTGGAAAACCGGTTCAGCAACCGCTGGTATATCAATATCAGAAAGATCCAAATACCTATAATATCAGCGACCAATATATGTTTGGGGATTCCATGATGCTTGCTCCTGTCGTTACAGAAGGACAAACTTCAAGGAAGGTATATCTTCCAAGAGGCGATAACTGGGTTGATTATTGGACTAAGAAGGAATATAACGGTGGCCAGACCATCCGTGTAAACGCCCCTCTTGCCCGGTTGCCTATTTTTGTGAAGAACAATTCGATCATCCCTAGACGTGAAATTCAGCAGTATACGGATGAAAGACCATTAACAAATCTTCTTTTAGATACGTATCTTAAAGACAAGGCTCAATATAGCTTTTATGAAGATGACGGAAAAACAAAAGATTACAAACGCGGCCGATACAATATTACTAACTTTACCATCCAACGTCAGGGCCAAATGTAACCTTTACTCAAAACAAACAGGTTAAGCGCTACAATACAAAATTGCAGCAGTATACTCTAAAATTAAACAACGCGGTTAAACCTAACAGAGTCCAGGCTGCCAACAGGAAATACAAAGAAGTCAAGACGATTTTAGACATGTATAAAAACAAACGATCATACTACTATAATCAACAGCTGAAAATATTGTATGTTAATATTCCAGCTAATGAGTATAATGAAGTGAAGATTAAATAATAATCTAGGGGCTGACTTAATGGTTGGCCCCTTATTTTTGAAAAGGTGAAGTAAATGAAAAATTTTAGACAGTGGCTTTTGATATTGTTTATGATCTTATTAATATTACTTATTATTAAACAAAATCCAGCACAGTTTTTTACAGGGCTTCTGAAGCAAAAACAATTAATAAAACAGGAATTTATTTCTTCTGTTTCAACGGACAGAGCAGCATATAAGCCTGGAGCCAAGGTGATATTTTCGCTTAATAGCAATTTAAAAGGAAAAGCTACCATTGATTATTTTCATCTTGGAAAAAAAATAGAGAAAAAAACACTTACCGTTGCTTCAAAACATGTAACATGGACATGGATTCCTCCAAAATCAGATTTTCAGGGCTATATGGTACATATAAAAGTTAGTTCAAAATCTTCCTATGATGAAAAGTCAATTGGCGTTGATGTTTCGAGTACGTGGAGCAGGTTTCCGAGATATGGATTTTTATCAGATTTTAAAGATATGCCTAAACAGGATATTGAAAAAATCATTTCGAAATTAAACCGTTACCATCTAAATGGATTGCAATTTTATGACTGGCAATATCAGCACCAACAGCCTTTAAAAATGAATGGAAGCCAACTTGCTTCCCATTGGGAGGACATTGCAAACAGAACAATATCAACTGAAACAATCAAGAAATATATTGCTGCTTCCCATCAGCGCGGGATGAACGCAATGGCTTACAATTTATTATACGGTTCTTTTGAAGGTGAAGAAGGAAACGGTATATCTCCTGACTGGTATTTATATAAAGGCCAAGGACGAAATGGCATTGATAAATATCCTCTTCCGGAAAATTGGAAAAGCAATCTAATTATCATGAATACTACCCACCCGACATGGAGGGAGTACTTAATTAATAAACAAAAACAAGTTTATCAGTACCTGCCCTTTGACGGATGGCATATTGATCAGCTTGGTGACAGAGGCGATGTCTTTAATGAACGTGGAGACAAAATCGATCTCTCGCACTCCTTTCAGCCCTTCATAAATGAAATCAAAGACAAAATTCCTCAAAAGAGTATAGTTATGAACGCTGTTAATCAATATGGACAAGAGGATATAGCCAATTCACCCGTTGATTTTATGTATACAGAGGTATGGGATAAGTATAAGAATTATGGTGATTTAAAAGGAGTCATTGATCATAATACCTTTCTATCTCATCATAAAAATTCTGTTCTCGCAGCCTATATGGACTATGAAAGGTCTAATCAGCCAGGTTATTTTAATGAAGCAGGAATTTTGCTTGCAGATAGTACTATATTTGCGTCTGGCGGGTCACATCTCGAAATGGGTGAGCATATGCTTTCCAAGGAATACTTTCCTCATAGCCAGCTTAAAGTGAGTAAAACCCTTGAAGAGAAAATGATAAGTTATTATGATTTTTTAACTGCTTATGAAAATCTATTAAGAGATCATTTATCTGATTCGAGTGTTTCCATTAGATCGGGGAAGGCTTATCGATTGTTCCTTCTCCAGCTGTGGGTACCGTTTGGAGTATTGCTAAACAAAAGGAAAATAAATATAAAATTGTCCATCTTGTTAATTTTTCAGATAGTTTAACGATGGAATGGCGGGATACCTATGGTTCCACTCCCACACCCACTGCCAAACAAAATATCAACATTATGCTAGACGAAGTGCGCCCTATTAAATCCATGTGGATTGCAACACCTGATGATGGGCTTGGACTTCCACAAAAGATAAATTTCATTCAAAAGAAGGAAGAAGTATTTTTTAGAATTCCTTCGTTAAAATATTGGGATATGGTAGTAATGGAATTTTAAGTGGAAGGGCGTTCATTTTATTGGGCGCTCTTTTATATTTTTGTTAAGCTTTAAACGCTATTTCACCTCTTCGGAATATCTGATAAGGACATGCATAAAATTGATTAATGGAATTGATTGCAAAAAGGAGCTAAAATGATGAAAAAAAAATATTCTATGTTCCTGCTACTCATATGCACTTTGTGTGTGTCAGCTTATCTGGATTCTCCTTACTCATTCATTAATAAACCCTACCTATTCTCACGGAGTGAGCCCGTTATGGCGGTTTTTAAGCAAACGGTAACATCATCAAAAATTCCAGTTCTTGAGGAAAAACTGGAGGACAGAAAAAAGGTAGATGGTTATATTTTAGAAACATATCGTGAATATGAAATTTATAAGGATGAAAGCGGAAATGTAATTAAAACTGTTCCTACCGCCAAGACTGATACATTGAAATATAAGGATTACGGGAAATAAGTTTGATAGAATAATAAAACCACTTTCTGCTGAGAAAGTGGTTTTATTTCTATTTCCAAATTACTGAAATCGGGTTAGCTGATTTACTTTGGCCTGAATATGGTAAATGATAAATATCTTCAATTGTCCTTAATAAGCTAAAATGATTGGCAATTTGCGAATTCACCCCTGTTTTGACCATGGGCCAACGAAAATGGCAGGGATCTTATTTTTTTCTGAGTTATCGTCTTCATCCCAAGTAAGAATCAAAAGACTATTATTTTTTTTAGCCCATTGGACATATGCAGAGAGATGGCTTTTCAACCACTGGTCCGCCTCAGCAATTGAACCATCATGCATATCATGGGAAAGATTTGGTATGACAAATGACACGGTTGGCAATTGATTGAAATTCTTCGGAAATTTTGTTAGAGGCTGATTTACTTCCTTAGGGACATTGCTGAAATTCACCCACGGATTATGTTTTCGTGCATATCCGCCCCTGCGGATTGAAAAGCCAGTAAACCCAGTATAAGGAAGGTCCTCTGAAAATCCTGCAAACGTGTAATGATGGGAGAGCAAGGAGCTTGCTAAATTACTGGCCGCAAACCTTCTTTTTGGTACAGCATCATTTGTAACCCCCTGGTTTGAACCAGAGAATAAATTTAGATAATTCGGCTGGCTTGGATGTTCAATTGCATGATAATTTGATAAGTAGGTCCCCTGTTTAAGGAGAGAATTCATATAGGGTGCCTTAGGATTTCCTTTGATTTCCTTTTCGGAATGATTTTCTTCTATAACAATAATAATATGATCGATTTTGTTAGGAAAAGTCTTACCATCTATCGTTTGCTGATTCTTTTGTGCTGTGGAGTGGCCTTGTGTACAGGAACATAAGATGGTAAAAACTACTGTAAGTAAAATTGTCTTCTTTATTTTCACTCCTCAATCCTTCTTTCATTATCACTTTTACTCTTTAATAAAAATAACAATAAAGAGGCCAGGAGCGCAAATGCGCTGCTTGTTGCAAATGAGGTAAGAGGCCGTATGCCTGCCAAAGAAACC
Source organism: Neobacillus sp. PS3-34 (assembly GCF_030915465.1). Lineage (GTDB taxonomy): Bacteria > Bacillota > Bacilli > Bacillales > Cytobacillaceae > Neobacillus_A. Next base: position 4,419,582 of record NZ_CP133267.1, on the reverse strand, counting down.
CTGCGAGGATGCTCGCTGGCAAAGCGGCAATGCCAGTGACCGCATTGAATGTGCCCATTGCTGTCCCTCTTTGCCCAGAGGGAACGATATCAGCTACATAAGCTTTTTGGATTCCTTCGGTGGCAGCATAATAAAGTCCATAGAAAACAAATAAAATCCAAATTCCAAGGCTATGCTGAACCAAACCAAATCCCAAATATATGATAGAAAAGATAACATATCCACCGATAATAATAGGTTTTCTTCCAATCTTGTCCGAAAGAATTCCTGCTGGCATTGAAAAAAACGTATAGGTCAAATTAAAGACCAGATATGCTAATGGAATATAAATTTCTTTCATACCCACATTTTTCGCTTGGAGGATGAGAAAAGCATCAGATGAATTTCCAATCGCAAATAGAGCTGATATCAAGGTAAAAGTTACAAACCTACGATCCATTCCCTTAAAGCTAATTTTAGGCAGTCCCCGTTGTCTAGATTTTTCTTCTGATTTCCTTTCCTTCAAAAAAAATATCAATACGAGTACAGCAAGTATGCCTGGTATTGCAGAAATCAAAAAAACCAGGCGATATTGGCCTTCAAAGGAGGACAGGATTGAAAAAGCGGCCAACGGCCAAGTGCCGCACCTAAAGTATCCATAGATCGGTGAAATCCAAAAGCTTTTCCACGATCTTTCTTATTCGTTGAGTCCGCTATCAAGGCATCCCTGGGTGCGCCTCTTATCCCCTTGCCGAACCTGTCTCCGAACCTAATTAATAAAACCTGCCAGCCCGAAGTGGTTAGCGCAAATAAAGGTTTAATAAGATTTGAAAAGCCATAGCCAGCGAGCATTAACGGCTTCCTTTTGCCCATCCGATCAGACAGCCACCCTGAAAACAGCTTCAATATACTTGCTGTACTCTCGGCGATTCCTTCGATAATACCAATAGTCATTATTTGTGTATGCAATACACCTGTAAGAAAAAGCGGCAGGATTGGAACGATCATTTCACTTGAAAGGTCAGTGAGTAAACTGACGACTCCAACCCAGAAAATAATTGAACTGACACCAAAGACTTTTTTTTCCTGAAAGGCTTCCAACTATGCCACCTCGAATCAATATCTGAGAAATACCTTTAGCATTCTGCCCAATTTTTAAGATTTAGTACATGCCTATCCCTTATTCTTTACGTATACTGTTTCTGTTTTTTCTGCCATACGAACTTGATAGGGCTCAAAAATGATTCCGTATAAAAAGGTAACCAGAAACATTGATCCAATCATATCAAAAACAACATGCTGCTTGACGAAAAGCGTAGAGATGATAATCAAAGTGCCGCCAAAATGAATAGAAAACGTGTTTAATAGATGTTTATTTTTAAGATGAATCGATCCAAGCATTACTGCAAATGTCGTTAGGACATGGATGCTAGGGAAACAATTATAGGGCTCGTCGTTTACATAAATATATCGTACCAATTGTATGAGCATACTGTTCCCTGTTAATTCGGGTCTTGGAACTGTTGTTTGAAAGAAGAAATAAATAATAAAACAAACCACTTCACCCGCTGCAATGATGATGAGTGTTTGAATATATACCCTGGTATCCTTAAAACAAAAATAAATTAGATATCCTAACATATAAACATACCATAGGAGATACGGTATGATGAATGCAGGAACGAATGGAATGAACTGATCAATTGAAGTGGAAATTTCTACTGATTTTCGAGGATGTTCATTTAGTAGTTGGTAAATAAAACTGAGCAGCGGTGTAAAAAGCAGGATAAGTAAATAGGGAGCATTTCTAAAATGCTTTTTCATTGTGTCCCCTCCCTTATAGGTTTATAGGCGTTAATGCCTATATACCCTGCAAGAACTTTGTCGAACCATCTTTCATGATATCATAGTTATTCCTTTTTTTCTTTTATTTACCAAAAAATAAAAATATTAATATAGTATTCTTGTTAATAAAGTAAAACAGGCCGCTGATCCTATATCAACTGCCAGTTCAAATTCTCTTTTATTCAAATCCTAAGGGATTTTGCTTCAGCCTCTGCTTGAGATATTATTTCTGCCAATAATTCTCTGACAGAGCTTTTTTTAGTAAGCCTTGCGCTTTGCCCCGACCACATGGAAAGATAATCGGGATTATTATGATCTGAAGCGGCCTTTCGGATCCCCTTCGTCAATTCGTTTTGAATAGGATATGCGGGAATTTCTGTTCCGTTCATCTCACTAATAAATTTGTTTTTTAACCCCCTGGCAGGTTTGCCCGAAAATGCCCGAGTTAAGGCAGTCTGATCTTCAGTTGCTTTAAGAAGAGCATCCTTATAAATCGTTTGTGCACCGCTTTCATGGGTTGCAATAAACGCAGTACCCAGCTGAACAGCATCTGCACCGAGAACCTTGGCGGCAAGGACTCCCCTGCCATCCATAATCCCTCCTGCTGCAATTACAGGAATTTTTACAGTATCACATACCTGTGGAATCAATGACATCAATCCAATTAAGGAATCCTTAAAATCACCGTTAAACGTGCCACGGTGGCCTCCTGCCTCACTTCCCTGGGCAACGACCGCGTCCAGCCCAGCTTGCTCGATCAATACCGCTTCCCTGACTGTGGTGGCAGTTCCGATCACCACGATTCCCTCTTGCTTCAGCATAGAAATCACTTCTTCAGATGGTAAACCAAATGTAAAAGAACAAACAGGAACTTTTTCGTTTATGACTATTTGGATTTGCTCTAAAAAAATGCGCAAATCATTCTCATAGGTCGGCAATATACAGGTATTGTCCTGAATGCCAAGCCTTGCTTGGAATGGTTTCAAGTTTTCTTTTGCATTTTGGATTTCTTGTACGCCTGCATCATAAGGAGCAGGAACAAATAAGTTAACTCCAAATGGATGTACCGTTTTCTTTTTTACTTCCCAGATTAAATTATTAATATGATCAGGACTCATATATCCTGCACCTATCATTCCTAATCCGCCAGCATTGGCTACAGCAGCCACCAAATCTGCTGAAGTAGGCCGCCGGCCATCGGAGCCTGGATAATCGGATAGTCAATATTTAAGCGTTCTGTAATTCGCGTATTCCACATTTGAATCCCTCCCATTCTTATTAAAAAAAAACTGCCTACTCCATTTGCCAGGCCGCATTAGTTAATTCTTAAAGTACATTTGTTTCAGCATTTCTTTGCTTTACTAAACCTTTTGTTAATTTCCATCTTACCCCTAAAAGAACGGGTACACCCAGGATCGAGAGCATGAAAAGTGTTCCAAAAACCATTAATGGATTATCGAAACCATAGTGATCAAGGAGAAATCCTCCCAGTGAAGGACCCGCAACCTGGCCAATCTGGGTAAAGCCCATCGCACCAAAATATGTCCCTCTAAGGCTCGGTTTTGCGATAGAATCCATGAGCATATCTGTCATAGAAAACATTAAAACTTCCCCTACTGTAAAAATAATGACCATTAGAATCCAGATGGGAATGGAACGTGCCACCCCAAAACCAATCAGACTTAAGCTGCAAACAATATTACCGAGCAGAATGGATAAAATCGGCGAATACTTCTTCCCTATTTTTAAAAGTGGGTATTGAACAGTAATGACAACAACCGCATTCAGAGCCAACAGCAAAGAAAACAGCTTTGGACCATTAGAAATATGGGCATTATTCGATAAATATTGGGGGAGCGTTGAACTGAATTGTGCATAACCCGAGGTAGCAAGGATAAGTCCAATAAGCGACAATAATAGAATTGAATCTGTTCTGGCAATATGGAAGGCTTCTCTCATTGTTACCCGCTTTTCTTTTGATTCCTTCACATTAGCCACGACATAAGAATGGCGAAACGTAATGATTAATGAAATTCCATAGACGAAATAAACTGCAGCTGCAATAAAAAATGGAAAAGTCGTTTTTGAAGACCCCAAATAAATACCGAATATTGGCCAAAAATTACTCCGAAATTGATGGCTGTATATCGTAAATTAAAAATGGCAAGCCGGTTTTTGGGTTCGGTCAGGTCAGCAAGCAAGGCGCGGGAGGTCGGCTCAAACAGAGAGCGGCAAAACCCATTCAGTGAATTTACAATAAAAAAGCCGGCAACAGTATCGACAATACCGAATCCTACAAAGACTGCTGTCCATATAAAAATAGAAATATATAAAACAATTTTCCGTCCAAATCGATCAGACAAATAACCGCCAAAAAAACTCGTTCCGATTCCCACTAATGCACTCATGGCAATGATCATGCCTGTTTCCGAAGAGGAAACCCCTTTTACCTTCGTTAGATATATAGCTAGGAACGGAATGCTCATGGATGTCGCCATCCGTCCAAACATGGTTCCTATAATGATGTTCCAAATTAAGGGATGAAGATTATTAAATGTTTTCATAGAAACACCTCAGTGCCAATTTATATTGTGTTAAAAAGTTAAATTGCCTGCTTATTTTAACTTTTTTTGGGCTTATCTGGCAAATGTTTTTCAAACTCCATTGGCTGACCAAGAAAATTGCCAAACGAAGTGCAAAATAGGATATAATAAATAGACATGTCCATTTTTTCTGGAATAAGAAATATTAACTACAATATTTGAAAAGGAATTAAATATAAATGACAATAAAGAAAATTGCCTGGATTACAGACAGTACCGCCTATATGACCAAGGATTTAATTGATCACCCGGATGTTTATGTGGTGCCACTTGAAATAATTTTTGGGACGGATGCTTTTCAAGACGGGATTGATTTAAATACGGAAGAACTTTACTCCCGTATTCGCAGTGAGAAAGAAATACCTAAAACGTCTCAGCCCTCTTCAGGAAAATTTGCCAGCCTGTTTGAAAATTTAAAAGAGGAATATGATGGTGCCATCGCGGTTCACATCTCAACAAAATTGAGTGGGACATTATCAAGCTGTAAAGCGGGAAGTGACATGGCTGGATTTCATTTAGAAACAGTGGATTCCAGATCAATGGGCTATGCAATTACTTCTCTCTTAAAGATGGGAATTACAATGGCGTCTGAAGGAATGGATTTGGATAAAATAGCGGCCACTTTACGTCATGAAGTGGAAAATTTGGAGAATTACATACTTCTGGGGAGCCTTGACCAGTTCTATAAAGGCGGCAGAATGTCTGGTACTGCATACTTATTAGGAAGCATCCTTCAAATAAAACCGATTATCCGAATGAACCGGAATGGCGAATTCGAACTCTTTGAGAAGGTTCGTTCCGAAAAAAAGGCTGTTAACCGTCTTATTGAATTGCTGGATGAAAATTATCAGCAATACAAAATATCCGAGATACAAATCATGCATGGAAACGTCCTCCAAAAAGCAAAGGACCTTGAATCCAGAATTAATAAGGAATTTCCTGATTTAAAAATAGTAATTGGCGAAATAAGTTCGACGATTGCTGTTCATTCTGGTGAAGGAACATTGGCCATCCAATTCCATAAAGAAGGAAAAAAATAAAAAAAGGAAGCGATTCCTTTTTTTATTTTTTTCAGTCCTACTTTTCAATCCAGGAATACATATATGCCGGGTCTTCAATCTCTCCTGCCGATTTAACAATTTTCAATGGATGGAAGGTGTCGATCATAACGGCAAGCTCGAGTGTTTCCTTCTTTCCGATGCTCGCTTCGGTTTTCCCTGGATGCGGCCCGTGTGGAATTCCACCAGGATGAAGTGTTATCGAACCTTCCTGTATGCCTTTCCTGCTCATAAAATTACCTTCCACGTAATATAGAAGTTCATCGCTGTTCACATTGCTGTGATAATACGGTGCAGGGATTGCCTCTGGATGGTAATCGTAAAGACGAGGAACAAATGAACAAACTACAAAATTATGCCCTTCAAAGGTCTGGTGGACTGGCGGCGGCTGATGGACTCGGCCTGTTATCGGCTCAAAATCTTCAATGTTAAATGCCCATGGATACAAATATCCATCCCAACCGACGACGTCAAGGGGATGGTGGCCGAGGATGTGTGAGTGGATAAATCCTCGCGACTTTGTCAGAACCTCGTATTCTCCCTTTACATCAAAGGTCACCAAGGCTTCAGGTCCTCGGATATCCCGCTCACAGAATGGGCTGTGCTCTAACAGCTGGCCATATTCGTTTCGATACCTTTTCGGAGTGGTGATTTGGCTAAATGATTCCACAAAAAGCATCTTGGTTGTTTCATTTTCATTAGGCACAACCCGATAGATAGTGCCAATTGGTATAACAATATAATCCCCAGGGCGATAAGTAATCGTGCCAAACATCGTTTCAATTATCCCTGAGCCGTAATGGATATATAGCATTTCGTCACCATCAGCGTTCCGGTAGAAGCTTTCCATCGCAGCAGTAATATTTGCCGTTCCAATCAGAAGATCCTGATTTCCTAATAGATACTCTCTTGCCTCAAGTGCATTTCCATTTTTAACAATGCCCGTAGTAATGAAATGGCGATGGCTGAGCGCTCCCTGCTGTTCATATTCAGGAAGATAGCTACCCACAAGCTCGGATTTGATTACTTCAGTTGGCATAAAATGATGATACAAAATTGATTCTGTGCCTGAGAATCCACGGGTTCCCATTACTTGCTCCCTGAATAAAGATCCATCTTCTTTTTTAAACACGGTATGGCGTTTGTGCGGAATTTTGCCCATTTGACGGTAATACATCATTTCACCTCTATTCAATTCATTGCGATTCTATTAATCAATGTCCCTAGTTTATTAATTTTGAGTTCGATCTCATCGCCAGGCACGAGCCAGCGGTGCACTTTTGATCCGAGTTCCAAAATGCAGCCTGAACCAACAGTGCCTGATCCGATTAATTCACCTGGATATAGGGTCACTCCATCGGATGCCCGTTCAATCATTTCGCCAAACGAATAATGAATATCTTTCATATTGCCTTGAGACAGGAGCACCCCATTAACACTCGCTGTCATCGTAAGATTGTATCCTTTTCCAGCTTTCAAAGGCTCCAGTTCTTCCTTCGTGACAATCCAAGGGCCGATTGAAGTGGAAAAATCCTTTCCTTTTGCAGGACCTAGTCCTACTTTCATCTCTTTTCGCTGAAGATCCCTTGCGCTCCAATCGTTGAGGATGCAGTAGCCAAAGATGTAATCATCCGCATCCTCCGCACGAATGTTTCGCCCTTCCTTACCGATAATGCAGGCGATTTCAAGTTCATAATCCAGCCATTCACATGATGAAGGTTTGCTGATTAGTTCGTCCTGCCCTTAATGGCAAGGTGATTGGAAAAATAGAAAACAGGAATCTCATACCATTCCGGAATCATTTCAAGCCCTCTATTTTCTCTCGCCGTTTTTACATGCTGTTCGAATGCGTAGAAATCCCTAAAGCTTCTAGGCATTGGCAGTGGGGCAGCCAATTGAATGCTTTCCAATGGATAAACCCCTTTATCTGTATGCTTTAAAGAAAGTAAAGAAGTTACCGTCTCCAAATAGTGTTCATGTTTGTCTAAAAAAGCGAGCATATCGTCAGGAAGCCTTCCGCCTGAAGCTTCATTAATATCAATGACAAATCGGTCAGATAATAATAATCCTGCCCTGATCTTTCCGTTTTCCTTTTGAAAACTGATAAATTTCATATTTTCACCTTGCTTCCGTTCTCCGGATAATCTCGAACAAATCTGCAACCGGATTCGTATAAGTATTTCCTGCCATTCGTCCGATCGGTTTTAATTTTCCGCTATCGATCTTGCCATCCTGATATAGATCATCACTTACATGAACATGTGTCACCTTTCCAATGACAAGGCTTCCGGCACCGGGGTGATCGCCAAAATCGAGTACCTGGTGAAGCCGGCATTCCAGATGTACCGATGATTCTTTTATCCGTGGGACTTTCACTGTTACACTGTCTTCCTTTGTTAACCCAGTTTTTTCAATTTCATCAACTTCTAATGGAAACTCGACTGCACAATCATTCATTTGTTCCGCCATATCACTACTGACAATATTAATAACGAATTGGCCGTTCTCCTCAATGTTTAAAAGCGTATCCTTTTTTGCTCCATCCGTCCCTCTTCTCATAGGGGAAAAACAGATTAGCATGGGATCTGCGCAAATTGCCGTAAAAAAACTGAACGGGGCTGCATTGGCAATGCCGTTTTTATCAATGGTAGAAACAAAAGCTATCGGTCTCGGTAAAATGGACCCGACGAGAAGTTTATATGCGTCCCTCCATTGCAAACTTCCAGGATTTATTTCCATTTACTACACCACCCTTTCTATTGCAAAGGAATTAATTACCCTGAGGAATGCTTCGTTCGCCTCTTTTTGACCGATCGTTACCCTCATCCCCAATGAAAAACCAGGAAGAGACATCATTTTAACGAGAATTCCACTTTTCAAAAATGCTTCAAAAATGGATTCTTGAGACTTAGCAAGAGGTACGAACAAGAAATTCGCCTCTGATGGTAAAGGGGCGAAACCTGCAGAATGGAGCTCTGAAATGAGATGATCCCTTTCACTGTGATTATTTGCAGCGGATGCGCTGACAAATTTTTGGTCGCTTAAAGCTGCAACAGCTGCCATTTCAGCTAAATGGTTAACATTAAACACATCTTTTGCTTTTTTTAGTTCAGCAGCAATGTCAGGGTGCATAACGCCGTATCCGATGCGTAAACCGGCAAGGCCGTAGATTTTAGAAAAGGTCCTTAGTACAACAAGGTTAGGGTATTTGTCAATCAGTTGAACGGTTTCTAAATAGTCAATGGAAGTAACATATTCTGCATATGCTTCATCGACAATGATTAAAATATTTTCAGGAATTGAATCTATAAATTTATACAACTCTAATTTTCCGGTGATTGTACCTGTCGGATTGTTCGGATTACAGACAAAAACCATCTTTGTTGATTCTGTAATCGCTTCTTGCATAGCTCCTAAATCATGGATCCCATTCTTTAAAGGGACAGTGACAGCTCTACCTCCCTCTAACAAAACATTTGTCTGGTAACGTGGGAAGGTCGCATCAGCCATTACAGCTTCGTCCCCACTGTTAATGTAAGCCCTTGCAATCAGTCGAATCACTTCATCAGAACCATTCCCAATGACAAAACGGTCGACAGGCTGTTGATGGTATTCTGACAGAGCATTGACAATGAGAGAGCTGTTTCCATCTGGATAAAGGTGGACAAGACTAGAATATTTTTGTATTGCTTCCTTTACTAAAGGAGAAGTTCCATAAGGATTTTCATTGTCGGACATTTTATAAAACTCTGCCACTCCATACCGCTTCTTTAGCTCCTCCAAAGACTCCCCGACCTGGTATGGTATCATTCCTTCTAATTCTTTTCTTGGATTTATTCGACTCATGACAGATCTCCTATCCAGAAAAAAGGGAGAACATGGGTCTCCCTTTTTCTTTAAAATCTTATAGGTTGCCGCGTCTCGCTTGCTCTCGTTCAATTGATTCAAACAGCGCTTTGAAGTTTCCTTCTCCGAATCCGCGTGCCCCTTTGCGCTGGATAATTTCAATAAACAAGGTTGGACGGTCGACAATCGGTTTAGTAAAAATTTGCAAGAGGTAGCCTTCGTCATCCCGGTCAACCAGGATGTTTAGTTCTTGCAGTTTAGAAATCTCTTCGTCAATTTTACCGACACGTTCGCTCAATGCTTCGTAATATGAATCTGGAGTGGATAAAAACTCAACTCCATTTTGTTTTAAAGTAGTAACGGTTGAAACAATATCCTCGGTTAAAATGGCCAAGTGCTGCACGCCTGCGCCGTTGTAGAATTCCAAATACTCCTGAATTTGCGATTTACGCTTCCCTTCAGCAGGTTCGTTAATCGGGAATTTGATGCGTCCACCGTTATGCATTACCTTTGACATTAAAGCCGAATACTCAGTGCTGATATCATCGTCGGTAAAGTGTTTCATTTCTTTAAAGCCCATTACATTTGCGTAATAGTCTACCCATTCCTCCATGCTTTCTACGTTACCAACAACATGGTCGATGCCAATCAAGCCTGCATCTACGATTGGCAAACTGTTTGAATATTCTTCAAAGCCTGGCATAAATACACCTTTATAGTTTTTACGTTCTACAAGGGTATGAATTGTATCACCGTACGTTCCAATCACAGCTTTTTTAACTATTCCATGTTCATCCTTCAACTCGAATGGCGCCACGTGTGCAATTGCTCCACGTTCCACTGCAGCCTCGAAAGCCTTTTCCACATCGTCCACCAATAATGCGATGTCCTTCACGCCGTCACCATGTTTTTTAACAAAGCTTGAAATTCTGCTGTCTTCTTTTAAGGAACCTGTGATGACAAGGCGGATTTTACGTTGCTGTAAAACATATGAAACAGACTCCCTGTTGCCGGTTTCCAAACCTGAGTACGCTACCGGCTTAAAACCGTAAGCCGTGCAAAAAAAGTGGGTTGCCTGCTTTGCATTCCCTGTGTATATTTCCAGATAATCAACATCTCTTACCGGAAAAAAATCCTCTGTTGAATTTTCAGAACTTACTACTTTTTCCTGCATATGTACCCCTCCATTTTTTTAATAATAATAAATATTCTGAATTAATATTAAACGAATTCTGTGCTTATTCTCAAGAGTTCAAAGTAAAGCTATAACGCTTTTAGGTATTAAAGAGCCTTATAATTTCACTTTTTCCTGTTTTCTTAGCGGAGCAACATGAACAGCTCTGCCCTTTAATTGCTCTACAGCCTCCAGTAGTGCTTCATTTATGCTTGGATGAGGATAAAGAGGAAACGTCATATCCTCGTCCCGTGCGGCGATTTCTAAAGAAATGGTACCGGCAGAAATCATTTCGATTGCACCCTCACCAATAATATGGATACCGAGGATTACCTCCGTTTTTTGATCGGAAATTACTTTAACAAAGCCATCCCGTTTTCCTGACAGGCTGGTATATCCATTAGCTGCAAGTGGAAATTGCCCAATTTGGAGAACATAGCCCTCTTTTTCTGCTTCTTCCTCTGTCATTCCAACACTCGCTATTGGCGGGAGGGTATGGATAACTTTTGGGAGATAACGTAAATCGCTTTCAGTATTAAGGCCGGCGATTGCTTCAGCCGCTGTCTTGCCCTGGCTTATCGCCTTCACCGCAAGAGGTGGTCCCGCAGTAATATCTCCAACAGCAAAAATATGCATTAAAGAAGTACGGCATTGGCGGTCAACTGAAATGAAGCCTTCCTCAGTTAATTCCATTCCCAGCCGTTCAATCCCTAGCTCACTTATGTTGGGATTTACTCCAGTTGAAAGGAATAAATGGCTGCAAGAAAGAACTTTTTCTGTTCCATTTAATGTATATTCCAGGGATATTGTTTTTGACTCCTCACTTGCCCCTATTAGCTCGCATTCTTTTATAATAGAAATCTTTTCTTTCTTAAAGATTCTTTTTAATTCCCGGTTAATAGATGAATCGAAGCCGAAATCATTTTTTCCTGGCTCTAATAACAGGGTGATTTCCGCACCTAAAGCCCTGAATGCCATAGCCATTTCAAGAGCATTTGTATCGCTGCCGTAAATGGCTAGATGTTGTGGAATCTCTTTCAGTGAAGATATAGTCCAGGAATCCAATATTTTTTTTCCGTCAAAAGAAATACCTGGCCAATTTACAGGAGTTGATCCTGTCGCAATAATGGCATTTTCGAACTGATAGATCTCAAAGCTATCCGCCTGTTCTACCCCAATCCGATTCTCAGACATGAAAAAGGCATTTCCTTTTATAATTTCTACCTTATTCGCTTTGCATAAAGCTTCAATTCCCTGTTTTAGCTGATTGATTATTTTATTTTTATAAGAGGTATGCTTTTCAGCATTTAAAGAGATAGAGCTAATATCAAAGCCCATTTCATCGGCACTCAATAAGTCCCGCCACTTCTTCGCCCTGCTCGTTAAGAGCTTTGATGGGATGCACCCTTTGTTCAGGCATATTCCGCCAAGCTGGTCTTTTTCAATTAAAGTAACCATCTTCCCAAGCTGTGCAGCCCGGATAGCTGCATGGTAGCCGCCAGGTCCTCCCCCGATAATGACGAGCTCTCTTTCATGAGCCATTTCTCCGACTACCATTTAAATCAACTCCAATAAAAGCTTTTTCGGATTTTTAATATAATCAGAGAAAAGGTTTGTGAATTTTACAGCTGTAGCGCCATCCACAACACGGTGATCAAATGACATCGATAGATTCATAATGGATCTGATTACGATTTGGTCATCGTCCGTAACGACTGGCATTTTCTTTGTTTTATGGAAAGAAACCAAAGCCACTTGAGGATGCTGGATAATCGGAGTAGCCCCAATGCTTCCCCCAGACCGCCAACGTTGCTGATTGTAAATGTTCCCCCTGAAATATCCGCTAATTCTAATTTGTTTTCCAAAGCCTTTTGTGTAAGAACCTTCATTTCCTTGTGGATTTCCCTTAATGTTTTGGCCTGGATATTTTTTAAAACCGGGACAATCAAGCCATCGTCTGTATCTATAGCAAGCCCGATATGATGATCCGGCAATAAACGAATTACTTCATTTTCTTCATCAAGCTGGGCATTAAAAATAGGAAATTTCTTTAGGCATACGGACAATGCCTTTATAAAAAATGCTGTAGCTGATATATTTTCCTTTTCACTTTTTAATTCTTCCCTGAAACGAATTAGCTCTGTTACGTCCAACTCTTCAAAGTGAGTACAATGCGGAATCGTATAAACAGATTGGTGCATCTTTTTGGCAATTTGCTTTCTTCTTCCTCGGAAGGGTATCGTTTTCCCTGCAGATGGGCATTTCTCCTTAGCAATAGTTACTTCTTCTTCTCTTGAGCGGGATGCAAAAAGCTTCTCCTTAGGCATTTCTTCTCCTTGCATTTGAATAAACCTGTAGACATCTTCATCGGTTATTCTTCCAGAGGGTCCGGTCCCGTTAACCCATTCAATATTGACCGAGTTATCTCTTGCAATTTTCCTAGTATAAGGTGACGCAAGAATACGTGTCGATGTTCCAGATGTCATGGATTTACTTCGCCGATTCTCAATCTGCAGGGTTTTTGAAATATTCTTTATTGTTTTTGGTAAAGTATCAGACTGTTCATTTTTTGGATTTGATAATGCTTCCATGATCAAAAGGGTTGATCCAACAGAGACAGTCTGGCCGGATTCTACCTTGAATTCGATAATTTTCCCTGCTGCTGGAGAAGGAATTTCAGCAACCATTTTGTCCGTTTGAACCTCAACTAGAGGCTCATCTGCATTTACGATATCCCCAGGTTTAACCAAAAAACAGTTAATCTCTGCCTCTGTCATTCCTTCGCCGATATCATGAAGTTTAACTTCCATGAGTGACACCTCCTTAAAAACGAATCACTTTTTCAATTGCATGGATTACCCGCTTGGCAGTCGGCAAATAGTGGTCCTCAAACCCGAAATAAGGAACGGGAGCATCAAAGCCAGCCACTCTCTCTACCGGAGCTTTTTGATAAAGGAATGAAGTATCATTGATAATGGCGATTACATCATTCCCGACACCTCCGGTTGCATGTGCTTCATGAACGATTACCGTTCTTCCGGTTTTCTGGACCGATTCAGAGATCATGTCGCGATCAAGTGGGTATAGAGTTCGCAAATCGATGACCTCACAGCTCGTTCCTCTTGTTTTCATTTCCTCTGCCGCTTTCATTGCAATCGGAACCATCGCTCCCCAGGTAATAACGGTAACATCATCACCCTCCAGCAATTTTTTGCCTTTTCCTATCTCAACCGTATATATTCCATCGGGAACTTCTTCCTTCACTGAACGATACAATCTCATAGGCTCCAAAAAGAGAACAGGATCCGGATCCTCGATCGCAGCAATTAAGAGACCTTTTGCATCTGCAGGAGAAGATGGACATACTACCTTAATTCCCGGCATATGTGTAAAAATAGCTTCCGTACTGTCGCAATGGATTTCTGGTGCCCTGACACCAGCCCCATAAGGCGCACGAATGACCATTGGAACTGTAAAATGTCCCATTGTCCTCATCCGGAGTCTTGATGCATGCGTCATGATTTGTTCGTATGCTGGGTAAATGAATCCAAGAAACTGAATTTCTGTTACGGGAATAAATCCGTTAACAGCCATTCCAATTGCTGCTCCAATAAATCCTGCTTCGCTTAAAGGAGTATCCATGACACGGGTTTCCCCATACCTTGATTGCAAGCCATCAGTAGCACGGAAAACTCCGCCATTTTTTCCGATGTCTTCTCCCATTAAAATGACATTCGGGTTTTCCTCCAGCATGAAGCCAAGGGCATCATTTATAGCCTGAACAAAGGTCAGTGTATTGGTTTTAATCGCAGTACTCATCCTAGTTCACCGCCAATCAATGTAAGATATTCTTCTTTTTGCTGTTTAAGTGGCAAGACCAGTTCGGCGAAAACATGATCAAATATATCAGCTGGATCAGCCGGCGGGAATTGCTCCATTTCCAATATGGCCTGATCAATTTCTCTCCCTGCCTCTTCCTCAACACTCTTTGCCCAGGCTTCCTCATATAAACCTTCGTTCTTCATTAAACGCTCTATCCTTAACAGAGGATCTGTGCTTTCACGGAGCTTCCGGCTTTCGGCCTGATCACGGTATTTGGATGGATCATCCGCCGTCGTATGTGCGCCATACCTCCATGTAACCGCCTCTATCAAGGTCGGCCTTCGCCATTTCTCGCTCGTTCAAGTGCTTTTAGGGTTTCAAAATAAACAATAAAAGCATCGTTCCCATCTACCCGCACCCCATGCATATCATAAGCGAGTGATTTTTGTGCAATTGTCCTGGAGTTCATTTGTTTTTGGATTGGAACAGAAATGGCAAATTGGTTATTTTGGTTAAAAAAGACTACTGGAGCCTTGACCACGCTGGCAAAATTCAATCCCTCATGGAAATCGCCTTCAGAGGTAGCCCCATCCCCAAAATAGGCAATCGCTGCATTGCTTGTTCCTTTAAGCTTTTCGGCATACGCTGCTCCTGCAGCATGGGGAATTTGGGTTGCAATGGGAATACCCGGCGGAAAAATTTTCTTTCCTTCAGGTGGAATGCAACCTTCATTCCGACCATTCCAAAACAACAATATTTGTTTTAAAGAATGGCCGAACGCCATGGCAGCTCCGTGGTCCCTATAAGTAGGAAACAGCCAGTCACCCTCCTTCAAGGCAAGCGCGCTTCCCGCCTGAGATGCCTCCTGCCCTTCAAAAGGTGCATAAGTACCGATCCGCCCTTGCCTCTGCAGGCTTACCGCTTTCCGATCAAACATGCGCATGCGGACCATTTGCTTATAAAACCTTTTTATAAGGTCTTCCGTTATCTGCTCCCGGTAATTGATATCAGAAAAATTTCCGTTTTCATCGATGATCTGTATAATCGGAAAAAGATTTTCCATGACTCTCACCCTTTCCAATTTGGCTGCATTAATTTCTTACCGCCCATTTTGGACGTTTATCATGCGTGAAGAAGCTATTTCTTCTGGATCTGGCTTCCATTCGTTTCTCGCAAAAATAATTTGCGGCTTCGCCAGTTGTTATCCCTTGTTCATCTGCATAATGATAAACACTTAAAAGTGTGTCGTAGATGGCTTTTGTTTTTCGCAGAACACGATCCTTGTTAGGAGAATACAGTTCATCTGCAACCTGAATCAGTCCACCGGCGTTGACGATATAATCTGGTGCGTATAGAATGCCCTTCGCTTGCAGCATCTGCCCATGCCGCATTTCCAGCAGCTGATTATTTGCAGAGCCAGCAACGGATGATACCTGCAAGGCCTCTATCGTTTGATCGTTTAATATGCCTCCAAGTGCGCATGGAACAAATACATCAGCAGGGACTGTATAGATCTCATCACTTCTTACTGCTTTAATGGCCGCACCCATTTTCTTTGCCTTTTCTGACAGATGTTCGATGGCTTGAGGATTTATGTCGGTAACATAAAGATCAGCACCCGCTTCGAGCAGTTGTTCGGCTACTTTATAGCCAACCTTGCCAAGCCCCTGGATCGAATAGCTTCTTCCATCCAACTGATCAGACCCCCAGAGAGCTTGGTTAGTAGCCTGAATTCCATAGATGACACCCAGCGCAGTTGGAATGGATGAATCGCCGCTTCCACCATATGCTTCGTCTACTCCAACGATGCAATTTGTTTCTTTTAAGGCATGAACAAAATCATCGGGGCTTGTTCCCATGTCCGTTCCTGTATAGAAACGTCCATTCAGTGAGTCAACAAATTGTCCGAAGGCACGGAATAATTCTGGGCTTTTATCTTTAACTGGATCTCCGATGATGACAGCCTTACCGCCTCCAAAATCCACATCTGAAGCAGCGCATTTATAACTCATTCCTCTCGACAGCCTTAAAACATCCTCGAGAGCATCATCGACTGTTTTATACGGCAGCATCCTGCAGCCGCCAAGTGCAGGACCGAGCTTAGTACTATGAATGGCGATAATCGCCTTAAGCCCGGTAGATTCATCATTACAAAAAACTACCTGTTCATGCTCATTGATTTTTTGAAAAATATCCATGCTGATTTTCTCCCCTTCAATTGTTGATAACGCTTTCATTTATAAGCCTCCCATACAGCTTCTATTTAAAAACTTCTTAACTCAATCGATTTCCCAATGCGTCTCACATTTCTTTATCGCTTTAAAGTGAATTATTAGTCTTAAAATACGAAAGAAACAAACCTAAGGCAGGCTGTTTCTGGGTAACAATTATTTTTAAGAGTTTAAAAGATGATGAATCTTCTTTTTTGGCAAAACAACTTGTTTAATTTTACCAACTCCTATCAAGCCCTTTTCATTACTAGCTTCAACTTGAGTGAAAATTAGATTTCCTGAAATATCTGAAAGAGTTGCGGTTACCTTAATGCTTGCCCCCGCTGTCGAGGGGGCAATATGCTTAATGGTTACAGCCGCACCCATGCCCTCTTCATCCTCTTCTAAAAAAGGTAAAAGAACCATCCTTGAAGCCCACTCCATATGCTGAACCATCGAAGCAGTTGAATATGCGGGATGAACAAGCGTCCCTCCAAAGCTGGCAAACATATCCGGAGTAACTTCCACTTCTATTGTAGCAATTTGGCCAATCTTCATTCCAGGTTTCATCATTTTCTCCTTTTAGATTACGAGTTTAGGAGAGCAGGGCACGATCATTAGCCATCTGTACACCGCGAATCCGTTGAAACTCTTTTAAAAGAGCTTCAATTGTAAGTTTTTTCTTCTCTTCTTCGTTTACTTCAAAGATGATTTGCCCCTTATCCATCATGACAAGCCGATTGCCAAGATCAATGGCCTGCTGCATATTATGGGTGACCATCATGGTGGTAAGCTGATACCGTTCAACGATTTCCTTCGTGAGATTCGTAATCAATTCTGCCCTCGATGGATCAAGCGCGGCAGTATGTTCGTCCAGAAGCAAAATCGATGGCTCGGTGAAGGTAGCCATTAATAAGGATAGTGCCTGGCGTTCCCCACCAGATAATAACCCCACCTTAGCACTAAGTCGACTTTCCAATCCCAGGTGCAGCGATTCCAAAACTTCACGGAAAAAATCCCTTCTTTTTTTCGTCACGCCTCTCCGGAGTGTGCGAGTTTTATTTCGTTAGTACGCCATCGCTAGGTTTTCTTCAATGGTCATACTTGGAGCTGTTCCAGCCATAGGATCCTGAAAGACTCTTCCGATAAGCTTTGACCGATTGTATTCAGACATATTTGTTACATTTTTATTATCAAGACGAATTTCACCTATATCTGGAATAAGCACACCTGAAATTATATTCATAAGTGTAGATTTACCGGCTCCATTGCTCCCGATGACAGTAACGAAATCTCCAGGTTCTAAGGTCAGATTAATATGATCGATGGCAATTTTTTCATCAGCCGTACCTTCATTAAAGATTTTATGAATTTGATTTAATTGCAGCATGATTCTCACCCTTTCGATCAGATGGTACATGGAGGTTTGACATTTTTTCTGCTTTTCTGCGTGATTTTCGT
Organism: Neobacillus sp. PS3-34; assembly: GCF_030915465.1. Lineage (GTDB taxonomy): Bacteria > Bacillota > Bacilli > Bacillales > Cytobacillaceae > Neobacillus_A. Next base: position 4,401,584 of record NZ_CP133267.1, on the reverse strand, counting down.
TTCTTTTCCCTTGTGCTTTCAATTAATTTAGGTGCTATGAGGGCAACGAGGACTATACCAGCCGTTATCATTTTCATATCGCCTGGATTTAAAAATTCGATACGGAGTGCAAGTGTGACAACAATCCTGTAAATAACCGATCCTCCAATGACTGCAAGTGTTGCACGGGCAATCGACTTCGTTCCGAATAAAGCTTCACCGATAATAACGGAAGCAAGCCCGATGACGATCATGCCAATTCCCATTCCAACATCGGCAAATCCCCCCTGCTGTGCAATCAGTGCACCCGAAAAGGCGACCATACTGTTGGATATGCCGAGGCCAAGGATGATGAGCAGATTTGTATTCGCAGATAGGCTTCTGATCATTCTTTTATTATCACCTGTAGCCCTGACCGCAAGGCCTATTTCGGTCTTTAGGAACCAATCGGTGAACCATTTAATGAGAAATGTAACAGCAAACATGAAGATAAGTATGCCCCACGTCTCAGGCAAGCTGTCGCCAAGGCCAATGTATGTAAGGATATTATTGAAAAAGGAATCGACACCAGTTTTTTCGAAAAAACTGCTTACACCCGTAAAGGCAGTATCGGTATTTAATAATGGAATATTAGATCTTCCCATTATTCTCAGGTTAATGGAATAAAGGGCAATCATCATTAAAATTCCGGAAAGCAGAGCGTTAATTTTTCCAATCGTATGAATGAGACCTGTAAGGCAGCCAGCAAGAAACCCTGCTATCAGTGCAATAATGGTGGCCAGATATGGATTAGTTCCATTCACGATTAAAATGGATGAAATTGCGGCTCCAGTTACAAAACTTCCATCGACAGTTAAATCGGGGAAATCCAATATTCGAAAGGATAAATAGACGCCAAGGGCCATAATCGCATAGATGATTCCAGATTCAAAGGATCCAAAAATGGAAGTAAACAAGTAGATCATCCTCTCATTTGGATTGGGTGTTAAATACCTGATCTAGTTTCCATAATGAAGGGGCGGAACTATATCCGCCCATAATTATTGAGTATTTTTCTATTAACACTGCAACTGTCTATTCTCCGTCAAAGAATTCCCCTAGTTTTTCCCACTCAGGCTTGACGGTTACCCCTTGTGCTTCGGCAGCTTTCTTATTAATGACCAGCTTTAGGCTTTTTGGAAGTTCAACAGGGATTTCTGAAGCCTTCTTCTTTCCGCTTAAAATATCGGCAGCCATTAAACCGGTTTGATATCCAAGGTCATAATAACTAAAACCGCTTGCTGCAACGGCTCCGCGTTTCATGGAGTCCAGTTCACCAACAAATAATGGGATCTTCTTGCTGTTTGCAACGGAAATAACCGATTCAAGTGCCGAAACGACTGTATTATCAGTTGGAATATAAATCGCATCTGCTCGGCCAACAAGTGATTCTGCTGCCTGCTTAACTTCAGCGGAAGTTGAAACCGACACTGTAACCAGCTTGGCGCCCTTCTTCTCTGCCAATTCTTTTACAGCCTTGACCTGCACCTCGGAATTCTGTTCGCCAGAATTGTAGATAACACCGATTTTCTTTGCTTTGATTTCATCTGTAATAAAATTAATCGTCTTTCCTGTTGCTTCAGGATGGTTATCTGTGGTTCCAGTAATATTCTTTCCTGGTTTATCAAATGCTTTTACGAGGCCAGCACCGACAGGGTCTGTTACAGATGTAAACAAAATCGGGATATCTTTTGTTGCATTCAATGCACTTACCGCGCTCGGAGTAGCGTTAGCAAAAATCATATCGACCTTATTGCCGACAAAGTTATTTGCGATCGTTTGCGTATTGTTCATATCCGCCTGAGCATTTTGTTCGTCAAATTTCGCTTTAATACCTTTGTCCTTCAGTGCTTTTTTGAAGCCATCTGTTGCAGCATCAAGTGAAGGGTGCTCAGCAAATTGAGTAATGCCGATCTTATATACCTTTGATGCATCCCCTTTTTCTGTGTTGCCGGACGTTTCTTTACTGCTGTTGCAGCCTGCCAGCAGCAGCATCCCCGCAAGTACGATGGAAAACGTGCGAACCTGTTTTTTCATAAAGAAAAATCCCCCTTGTCTTCTAATAAAATACTCAATTATGTAGTGGTCTTCGTTAGCGTATGATATTTACTATACACACCGTAAATATATCGTTATACTATCATTCAATTGGATGAAAAGTCAATAATATTCTAAAAATTTAATATATTTATAAAATTAAATTCTGTTGATATAAAAAAAGGAAAGCTGATGCAAATCAGCGTTCCTTTTTGAATATTTCAGTTGTTTTTTGTAAGGTTATTTCTGCATCCAGCATCATTTTTTGAAGCAATTCTGAAACAGTCGGCAAATCCTGAATATAACCAGATATTTGTCCGCTATTCATAAATCCATTTTCTCCATCGCCAAGAAGGGCTCCAATTTTATGATTATCTTCTGCCGTTAATTCATTAAATGCTTCCAGACTTATTCCCTGATTCTCTGCCTCCAAAAGCTTTGTGGCATATGGAGTATTGATCACTCTTCGAATCCTGCCGACAGAACGGCCGACAATGATGGTATCTGTATCAGACGCCTCAAGTATTTTCTGTTTATATGAATCATGGAAAGGTGCTTCTTGAGTAGCGATAAAACGGGTACCCATTTGAACAGCGCTTGCCCCAAGAACAAGCATTGCAGCAAGTCCCAGACCGTCAGCAATTCCACCAGCCGCTGCAACCGGTACGGATACTGCACGGGCAATTTGCGGAATAAGCGTCAAAGTAGTCGTTTCGTTTGGTGAATTTATTCCTGCTGCTTCATATCCTTCTGCAACCAGCACATCTGCACCTGCCGTTTCGGCTTTTATTGCCTGTTTAACAGAAGCAACAACAGTAATCACTTTAATCCCATGTTCATGCAGTTTATGAATAAAAGGTGCAGGATTGCCTGCTGACAACGACACTGCCGCAACCGAGTGCTTCACCGCCAGCCCCAGAATCTCCTTAACATAAGGTGATACACTTAGAGCAACATTGACGGCAAAAGGCTTCTTTGTAAGTTCTTTTGTTTCAAGGATAATTTTTTCAATTTCCTCAGGATTCATGGTGCCTGCCCCAATTGTCCCCAGTCCTCCAGCATTTGAAACAGCTGCCGCCAAAATGCTGTTGCTGATATTTCCCATCCCGCCCTGGATAATTGGATAGCGAATTTTTAATGTACGAGTCAGATTATTCACGAAAATACCTCGCCTCGTTTCGAAATTGTTATATAGATATAAAGATTTCGAGCATTCTAGTTCAGCTCGAAAAGAAACTTCTTATAATAAGTCTATCAATCCATAATGTAAGGATGATCAAGTGCATCGAATGAAATATCCTTCTCCTCTATCTCATTTCCTTCCTGAAACACCTGTTCAAAAAATCGGGATGCAGGTTCTGCCAATTCTTTGTAATAATCGCTGAATAAAGAAGCGGCATGGCTGCCTAACCACTTTTCTGGAAGTAATTCTTCAGGCAGCCCTGGATCTATGAATAAAAACTTGCGGTATTCATGTACAAGCTTTGCCCGTTCGACGAAGCATTCAGCGTCCGTCATTTGTCCTTTATTTATTTTATTCTTGTCGATGATATACTTCTGGCTGTATTCTGCGATGAATTCCCTGTATTTTAGATTTATTTCTTCAAGATTCCAGCATCTTTCAACCAATTTTTTGTTTTCATGGGGACCATTGTATTCTGCAATAAAAAAATCAATATATGGATTGATATCGTATTTATCAATAAGATCGAATACCTGTTTCTCCAGGGTGTTAGCGGATATCCAGCAGCTGTTTGACATCGTCCCAAAGCCGCTCCAAACTAGTTCCTTTCGCAATTCATCACGCACACTGCGAATTTCCTCCGGAATGGAATACATTAGCATTCTCCATTTTCCGTCCCATTCCTCTGGTTTAAGTTTAAATATCCTTTTGCTCGCTTCTTCAATCCTTTTTATACCCCTGTCCGTTAAAGAATAATAGCTTTTATTGCCGGACTTCTCGCCTGGACCCAGCCCTGCTTATTCATACGGGAAATAGCCACCTACAGACTGGCTGTTGTGTCCAAATTCCTCGAGAAGGCGAATCAAGCTTCCAATCCATATTTTATTGCCATAATGTGAAATATAATCGCCGTATAATGTAAATATCATTGATCTAGTATTCATGTACATTCATCCTTTACCACTTGTAAAATACTTTTGCTGTTGGTTCTATTTTACTAGACTTGGGAGAAGGAGGCGAAAATATTTTACATGAGGAATGAAATTTATTTTCCTAAAAAAACGGGTTTTCTTTTTTCATTGAATGCCAGCAAGGCTTCCCTTCGATCGTGAGTTGGAATAATTACTTCATAGGCATTTGCTTCGAACGCCATTCCAGTTTGAAGATCCGTATCTGCTCCATGCTGAATTGCGTATTTTGCTTGTGATACGGCAAGAGGGGCATTTTTAAAAATTTCCTCCGCCAGAGCAACACAAGACGGAATCAAGCTTTGTTTTGAAACAACCTTTGTTAAAATGCCGCAATGAAATGCTTGATTTGCACTAATTTTTCGTGCGGTAAAAATGAGTTCCTTTGCCTTCATCTCACCGATAAGCCTCGTTAATCGCTGAGTTCCACCTGCACCAGGAATGATTCCCCAGCTTACTTCCGTCATTCCCATCTTTGCATGCTCTGCAGCAATTTTAAAATCACAAGCGAGCATCAACTCAAAACCACCGCCAAAAGCATATCCATTTACTGCCGCAATCGTCGGCTGAGGCAGTTCAGCTATAGCATTGAAAACATCCCGGATTTTCTTCACATTTCGCCGCACTTCAGATTCAGAGAGACCTAATCTTTCTTTTAGATCTGCACCGGCGCTGAATGCTTTTTCTCCTTCACCTGTGAAAATAACTGCCCTTGTTTCAGGATCGGTATGAATCTTTTCTGTAAGCTGGCCTAGCTCCGTTAATGTTTCATAGTTAAAGCAATTCAATGACTCCGGACGGTTTATAGTAACAAAGGCAATCTGATCTTTTTTTTCCAATCGGATATTTTTCATCCTGATACCCACCTCAGTCAATATTTTCAACAATTGTCGCAATCCCCTGTCCTACGCCAACGCACATGGTTGCCAGCCCGTATTTCACCTTGCGTTTTTTCATTTCATGCACAAGTGTTGTTAAGATGCGCGCCCCACTTGCCCCAAGGGGATGGCCAAATGCAATGGCACCGCCGTTTACATTGACTATTTCAGGATTAATCCCCAGCTCGTTTATACATGCAAGTGATTGAGAAGCAAAGGCTTCATTCAGTTCAATTAATCCAATGTCTTCTATTGCTAAATTGGCTCTTTTTAGAGCTTTTCGGACTGCAAATATCGGACCAACTCCCATGATGGAGGGCTCAAGTCCTGCTACAGCTGATGTAATATATCTAGCCAATGGACGAACGCCAAGTGCATTAGCTGTTTCATTTTCCATGAGCAATAACGCCGATGCACCATCATTTACTCCTGATGCATTGCCTGCGGTTACACTGCCATTTTGGAACAATGGCCTTAATTTTGATAGTGTTTCAAAGGTTGTTTCGGGTCTTGGATGCTCGTCGATGCTTACCAGATTTACTTCCCCTTTGCGACCTTTGACCGGGACAGATACAAGTTCTTCATTAAATCGGCCGCATTCCATTGCCAGCTTTGCCTTGTGCTGGCTGGTAAGAGCAAAATGATCCTGAGCTTCCCTGCTAATCTCATATTTTTTGGCGACAGTTTCTGCTGTTTCAGGCATACTATCGGTTCCGAACATTTCATGCAAAAGTGGATTTGTAAAGCGCCAGCCAATAGTTGTATCAAACATTTCCATATTTCCTCGAGGGAAATCTGATTGAGGTTTGGCCATGACGAAAGGTGCTCTTGTCATGCTCTCCGTTCCTCCCGCTATGAAAATTTCACCCTCACCGGACAAAATGGCTCTTGCAGCATAATTGACCGCGTCAAGCCCTGAACCGCACAGACGGTTTAACGTTGTACCTGCTACTTCTACAGGCAGGCCGGCAAGAAGAGCTGACATTCTGGCCACATTCCGATTGTCTTCACCCGCCTGGTTGGCGTTGCCAAATACCACTTCTTCAATTTTTATTGGATCAATTGCAGGGTTTCGTTCGATTAGCGCTTTAATGACCACTGCGCCTAAATCATCTGGGCGTACACTTTTCAATGTTCCTTTATACCTGCCAATTGGCGTCCGGACAGCATCAACAATCACTACATCATGCAATTTTATTCCTCCCTTTATATAACCGGTAATGATTAAACCTTTTGTTTTTGCGGAGTTTGACTGTAATCATAAACACCCTTGCCTGTTTTCCTTCCGAGCCTTCCTGCTTTTACATATTGCTCAAGGAGTGGCTGGACGATATTTCTCACCAAGTTTTTCATGAAGATATTTTAAATTGTTCAGGCGTGTGTCGAGTCCCACTAGGTCACCAAGCTCAAAAGGACCCATCGGATAATTAAGTCCGAGCTTGATTGCCTTATCAATTTCTTCGGCGGTCCCTACACCTTCCTGCAGCATATAAAAAGCTTCATTTCCAACTAAAGCACTGATTCGGCTTGTGACAAAGCCTGGGAATTCATTAACGACAACCGTTTCTTTTCCCATTTTTTCGGCTGCAGTCCTGATTGCCTCTGCGGTTTCATCACACGTCTCCAGCCCACGGACAATTTCCACCAGCTTCATCTTGTGTACGGGATTAAAGAAATGCATGGCAATCACTTTATCTGGCCTGTTTGTGAACGAGCCAATCTCTGTCGGGCTCATGGTTGAAGTATTGGTGGCAAATAGACAATTTTCAGGTGCAAATTGGTCGATCACTTCAAAAATGGACTTTTTAATAGAAATGACTTCCGGTACCGCCTCTATAATTAAATCTGCAGTTTGGGCAGCTTTTTCTAGGTTAGTAGAATAATATAACCTCTTTATGGAATCTTCCATTTTTGGCGCTGTCATTTTTCCATTTTTAATGGCTTTTTCAAAAATAGATAGAATCTCAGATTGAGCCGCCTCAAGCTGAGCCTGCTTGATGTCTACTAATGTGACATCAAATCCTCCAACTGCACTCACATATGCAATGCCACGTCCCATCACACCGGACCCGATAACAACTAAATTTTGCATTTGGAATCTCACCTGCTCTTTCTTTGGGTTAAAAATATAGTTTTCATGAAGAAATCTCCCAAAAACAAGGCGAGCACCTTGAACCGGTGCTCGCAAAGTATATGCCGCTTTTTTCGCGAACTAAATTCCGAATGGATTCAAAGGCCTTGCTCCATAATAGGAAATGACGCTTTTTGTTTCAGTGTAAAGGTCAAGCGTCTCTACGCAGAGCTCTCGGCCGAATCCTGACTGCTTATAACCGCCAAATGGAGTGCCCGGAAATGCGGAGAATGGACAATTGACCATTACAATTCCAGCCTGGATTTGCTTTGATACACGAGTTGCCTTAGCGTAATCTTTCGTCCAGATAGCGGATCCGAGTCCGAACTCGCTGTCATTGGCAAGCTTTACCGCTTCTTTTTCATCACTGAACTTCATCACGACAACCACTGGACCGAAAATTTCTTCCCTGACCGCTTTCATCTCATGATTAACATTGGTTATGATAGTAGGTTCATACCAGAATCCGTTTTCAAATCCTTCAAGCTTCGCTTCTTTTCCGCCTGCTGCAATGACTGCGCCATCTTCAATGGCAGATTGTACATATCCGTCTATAACTTCCAATTGTCTGCGGTCGATAATGGCTCCCACATGTGTATCTTTTTCGAAAGGATTGCCAAGCTTCAGCATCTTCGTTTTCGCAATGAATTTTTCCATGAATGCCTCATATATGTTTTCATGGACATATAAACGGGAGCGTGCTTCACATGACTGCCCACTGTTGTAGAAAATACCGAATAGAGAACCGTCAACAGCAGCATCCAGATCAGCGTCTTCAAACACGATATTAGGAGATTTTCCACCCAGCTCCAATGTAACGCGTTTCAGTGTTTGTGAAGCTTTTGCCATAATATCCTTGCCAATCGGAGTCGAACCAGTGAAGGCTACTTTGTCGACTTTCGGATGCTCGACTAAATAGTTACCCACCTCAGAACCAGCGCCTGGAATGATATTGACCACACCCTCAGGAACCCCCGCTTCGATGCAAATTTCTCCGAGGACAATGGCAGTTAGTGGTGTAAGCGAGGCCGGTTTTACTACTACTGAACAGCCCGCAGCAATCGCAGGTGCGATTTTCCATGCAGCCATCATTAACGGATAATTCCAAGGAATGATTTGAGCACATACGCCAACAGGTTCCTTTTCGGTAATGTTTTGAAAAGCTCCTGGCATACTGTTTACAGCACCACGGTGGCCGACAATCGCACCAGCGTAAAATTCAAAATCTTCGATTGCCTGCATAACCTGTCCCTGTGCAGCCGCTAGGGATTTCCCAGTATCCAAAATCTCTAACTCTACTAATTCATTAAATCGGGCCCTCATAATCCCGGCAATTTTATTAAGTGTACGAGAACGCTTATTAATTGGGAAGTGCCGCCATTTTCCAAAATCGAACGCATTTCTCGCAGCCATTACGGCATGCTCTGCATCCTCTTTGCTCGCTTTCGATACAGTTGCAACTGCTTCTCCTGTTGCCGGGTTATAGGTAGTAAAGGTTTCTCCTGAAAAGCTGTCCTTACGTTCACCATTTATGATTAACTGATAGGAATTTCTTTTCGTTTCTAAAGGTTCCAGTTTTTTATCTTTAACAGTTGTCATTTGCTTCAGCTCCTTAGTGGGTTTGATATATAAAAAGCTTAGAAATATTAGCGGCCTTTAAAAACAGCTTTTCTTTTTTCAAGGAATGCCTTTACGCCTTCCTTGTGATCCTCTGTCTGTCCAGCAATTCTCTGTCCCTGGGCGTCTTTTTCCAAAAACTCTTCCAGGCTTAAGTGCCAGCTTGCTTTTAAGTTTCGTTTAATAAGGCCAATTGCTTTTGTAGGCATGGACGCAAGCCTTTCTGCGAAGGAAGAAACCTCTTCGTAAAATGTATCCGCAGAAACAGTCCGAGTTACAAGTCCAAGATTATAAGCTTCAGCTGCAGAAATCTTTTCACCTAATACAGCTAGCTCCATTGCTTTTGCATGGCCAATGAGACGTGGAAGGTAATATAGATTGCCCGCATCCGGAATAAGACCGACATGAATAAACGCTTCTATTAAACTCGCTTTCTCAGAGGCAATTCGGAAGTCACATGCAAGGGCAAGGCTAAGACCCGCGCCAGCTGCTACTCCATTAATGGCCGCAATCACCGGCTTTTCACATTTTTCGATCTCAAGGACCATTGGGTTATAACGTCTCCTTAAAACTTCTCCAAGATTCAGGCCTTCGTCAACACCTTCCAAGTCCTGGCCAGAACAAAACGCACGGCCAGCCCCGGTAATTACAACAGCCCTTACTTCATCATTTCTGGAGGCTTCCTTTACGGCAAGCTGTACCTCTTTATTTAATTTTTCATTAAAAGCATTTAATTTTTCGGCCGATTGAGCGTCAGCCAGGCAACCGGGCCGCGTACTTCATAATGAACTGTTTCAAACACGTATGTAGCCCCCTTATTTGCCTGTGAAATTTGCTTTTCTTTTTTCGATAAACGCTTTCATTCCCTCTTTTTGATCTTGTGAGGAAAAAAGCATAGAGAAGTTTTTACGTTCAAATTGCATGCCTTCATAAATGCTGGCATCGATTGCTTTTAAAACAGATTCTTTAATAAAGCGAATCGAAAGAGGAGGCTGCACCGCAATCGAATTCGCAAAGCGGACGGCTTCTTCCAGAAGAAGTTCTTTGGAAACTGCTTTATTAATAATCCCGAAATGCAGCGCCTCGCTGGCTGAAATCCTTCTTCCCGTAAAAAGCCATTCCATCGCCTTAGTCTTTCCAGCTAATTTGGTTAGACGGACCGTTCCGCCGGCACCAGGCATCACTCCCAGAAGTACCTCGGGAAAACCAAATTCAACATCCTCGGAAGCAATCAGCAAATCACAGCAAAGTGCAAGTTCAAAGGCTCCGCCAAGCGCAAAGCCATGAATAGCGCCTATGATCGGTTTCTTGATCCAGGCGATGCGGTCCCAGTCTGTAAACTGATTCATCAACTCAATATCCACAGAACCTGCTTCCGCCATTTCGTCGATGTCTGCGCCAGCGGCGAAGCATCTTCCTTTACCGCTTAAAATCATTGCCCTGACATCATCATTCCGATCGAAATTATCCATCGCGGCTAAAATCTCGGAAATCATTCCACGGTTTAAGGCATTAAGCACTTTGGGGCGGTTAAGCTCGATAAATCCAATATTGCCTTCTACCCTTGTTTCGATATATTCGAAATTACTCATTTACTTCTTCGCCAATCATTAAAGTAATTAAATCGCCAGCGAATTTCATTGCATCCTTCCCTGAAGCTTTTGCTTCATCGGTTTTCATTGCAGCTTTAAAGGAAGCCATATCGTCATAATACATTTCACACATCAAGTAATACTTTCCTTCTCCCCCCATTGGGCTGCCAATAATCTTAGTTACTTCCATTTTGCGGAGGCCAGGTATTTTCTCAGTGATAGGTGTATGTGTACCTTTATAGTACTCGTCGAAAACTTCCTTATTTTCCGGGTGTTTGTAAAGGGCGATCATTTTAATCATTCTTCATCTCTCCTCAAAGTTTTTTGTTTGATAAAAAATATCATTTTCTAATTGTACTGATGTCTAGCTCCAGCGCCCAGCGACTAGTGGACTTCCCTCTCCTCCTTACGATAAGTCAACATCGAATCACTTACGTTCTTCGTGTTTCCTTTATCTCGTTCGGAGTGGTCCAGTCCATACGTCGCTAAACGGACGCTTGCGCTTTAATATTTTTACATATTAATAGACATAGGTTTCATAGCTTCAAAAGGATTTTTGCAGGACCTGCAGTAAAGAATGCTCCTGCACGCAGTTAGGCCGAAGAGGTTTTCTAGAGTTGTATAAGGAGAATCACAGTATGGGCAATCCACTTCCCAGCTGCCTGTTTCAGTCAAAAATCTTGGTGGTGGAGCTATTCCAAATTCCTTAAGACGAACCCTTCCTTCCTCAGAAATTCGATCCGATGTCCAGGGAACGTGATAGATAAATAGAATTTCAAGCGTTTTTTCTTCCGAAATGGATTTCAAAGCACTTTCAACATTTTGACGAATGATTTCCAGTGCCGGGCATCCAAGAAATGTCGGAACCAGCTTCACCCGAATAATATCAGAGGTGATTTCGATTGCTTCAAGCATTCCAAGATCTACGATGGAAACAGTCGAAATTTCAGGATCATGTACTTTTTGAAGCGCTTTCAATACTTGGTGCGTTAATTCTTCGGCAGATACATTATGCACATTAATCAGTCCCTTAAATGTTTTAAGGTTTTATTCAAGAATATTTTGCAAACTTCTCATTACCAGCTTGCCGCAGGGTCCAGGCTATACACTTCATTTAATGTTTCAAGCGCGTTTTCCAAATCCTTCGTATGTTCTCCATTGCGGCCATTTCCGCTTCTCATGCCAAAGGTTTCTGGCAAGCTAGCATTTACCCCTACAAAAACAGGCTGCATTATTGAAACCCAGCGTTTTTTCATTGCTTGGTCATGCTCGATTATTGCAAATTTAACGATATCCTGCCCGTTTGTCCCTAATGTTAAAACGCCTTCAAAATCTGCCATCACATTGTTAATTGCTTTCTCCATCCTAGTTCTCGCTTCGCCGCCGGCAAGCATGAGCTGTTGAAACCAGGTTTTCCAATGCAGCATGTGATAATACAGTTCAATATTTACTCGTGCTGCTGTATCGGCAAGTGGCTGATAGGAAGAGTTTTTCAGAGATTCCATACGGATTTTTTTTGCCACTGTAGAAAAATAATGGCGGACAACTGCAAACGCCCAATCATACCTTGGTTCATCAAGATAATGGCCCGTACCATTTACAATTTCCAACAAGCAAGCATTTCTTCTCGCTGAAGGCAAGCGGGAATGTGCAAGGTCATCCATCTTTCCCTCACCAAGCTCTTCAAGAAGCTGATAAAACATGGCTGCATGGCCCATTGTATCCTGGTTGATAGATGAGAAGGCAACGTCTTCCTCGATATGCGGGGCAAGACCGAGCCATTCTGAACCGCGGTAGGCAAGAATGAAGTCATCATCGGCAAGCTGATATAATAGTTCTGTCAACGCTGATTTATACGCATTATTTTTCAAAGCTTCATCTGCATTGATAATCTTCATTAAGGCTTTTTCCCTCCCCACGACATAATTTCATTCTCATCCAGCATCCCTTGTTCATAATGGCGCCATTTCTTTTTCAAGTATCCATAACCCTTGGTATTTCGATAATCTTTATTGTCCAGCCTTTTCAACGACTCCTTTTCCTCAGGTGTCATTTTTCTAATATCTGTTCTTTTAACTACCCAGATATCAGCAGCAGGTTCACGGCGCATAAAATTTTCCTGGCCATTACCAATGCGAGCTCTTCGTTTGGGGCAAGCAGGGAAAACTGGTATTGGAGCGGTGTCGTGTCCGAACGGCGGCTAAATACTTCATATTCCGTGTAAAAACCTTCTGTCATCGGAATCCCCCCTTCCTATAAATATCATGGACTTGTAGTTTTAGAACTTAGTGCTTCTCTCACCCAGTCGTTGGTTTCGTATGAAATTTTTCGGAGCCTCAACCGGGATTCTGATTTCGGACCTTTATTTTTTATTATCTCCTTAAACTTGCTCCAGTCTGGCTGACGGTAAATCCAATGATCGCTTTCTTGGTCAAAATGCATCGTTTCATCAGGAAGCTTGAGCCCGAGCGACAGAACTCGCGGAATATATTTTGTAAAGAAATCCTGTCTAAGGTCCTCGTTTGTTTTTGTCCTGATTTTATATTTAATTGTAATATCCTGCTTTGAAGTCCCAGTCGTAGTTGCATCGCCGGGTCCAAAAAACATTAACAATGCTTCCCACCAGCGGTTCAGTGATTCCTGTACCATTTCTTTTTGTAAAGGAGTTCCTTCTGCAAGCGCCATAATAATAGCTTCACCATGCTGGGCATGAAAAACCTCTTCTGCGCAAATCCGCTTTAAAGCCCGTGCATATGGACCATAAGAAGCATCCAACATATTGGTTTGTGTGATAATTGCTGCCCCATCCACAAGCCAGCCGATCAGTCCTGCATCCGCCCAAGTTGGCGCCTCCATATGGAAAACATTATGGAATTTTAAATCTCCGCTAAACAAATCCTGCATTATATTTTCGCGGTTTTTGCCATACGGCTTCATAAGGTCTTCGGCTACCCTTAGTAATAGCTGGCCATCGCCATTTCATCCTGTACCTTGGCCATAATCCCAAGCTTTCTTTTTAATGATGGAGCTTTTGGTACCCATTCCTTTTCAGGCAGCGCTCCCATGATTTCGCTTATACCATGCATCGAAATTAGCTTAATGAGTGTTTTCCGGTATTCATCCGGCATCCAATCATCCGCTTCAATCTTTTCCCCTGCATCAATGCGTTTCATGAAGCGATGTTGCTTTTCCTCTTCACTCATCTGATCATCCAAAACGGTATGTTCCATTTTATCCACCTCCTGTTTTTTTGGCTGTAATTCGTATAACGATTATTTATCGTTTATTAAGATAAGTGTTATATGTTTAATACAAAAATAACTTGAAAATAGTGAAAAGTCAAATTATTTTTCAGAAAATTTACTTATTTAAAGAAGTGCATTTCCTCTAAAGCCTAAATATTTTACCTGATAAATATTACTAGTTATCTACGCCCTCTAACGGGTACGAATATAACAGCCCTCGATAAAAGAACATCACGAAGTAACAGCAATGAAGAGGAGGATATACATGCTTGATATAGCCGATATTATTAAATTTTTTATTTCATTTTTCCTGATTCTACCGATTGTAACCTTTATCCATTTGAGTGGTCATATTTTTTTTGTTTCTATTTTTGGTGGAACTGAGAGAAAAATCATCATTGGTTGTGGAAAGAAATTGTTTTCCTTAGGGAAAATCGAAGTGAGGAAATATTACTTTTGGAATGGATCATGTGAATTTAAATCATTAATATATGATAATCGTATTTCAAATACACTGATCTATCTTGGGGGATCCCTGTTTAACTTCGTAGGTATTTTTGTTATTTACAGTCTAATCTCTTTTGGGGTTTTAGAAGGCTCAATTTTTTGGTATCAATTTATTTATTTCTCCTTTTATATAATGTTTTTTTCCTTGTTTCCGATGAATTTTTCAGATGGTTCGCCAAGTGATGGAAAGGCAGCGGTACTTTTTCTGAAAAATGAACATGAGGATAAATTCACTGATGACATTCAAATCAGGAAAAATGAAGATTGAGCTAATCTGTTGATTGTAATAAAGTTCAATTAATTTTAATATCAGAACTTTTACGTTCATTAAAAAGTACACTTGAGCTCTAAGTAAGAGGATGATAAGCATACAAAAACACTGGAAAGCCAATAAACGAGTTCACTTGTGAGGTGCAAAACTGTATATCGCAGGAGGAATCTCACTACCAATCACACTCAATTCGCCAATTTAAACGAAGGATATTAATACACTTAAAGAATGGCTTGAAGTTTTCTTCAAGCCATTCTTTCTTTTATGCTCTATTGGGATAGATTGTTTTTTTTAAGAAGTATCCTGATTTTAACCGTTTTACTTTTTAAACGTTCTCGTAAAACCAAGTTATGCGTTTGAATAACACCTTCATTCGGATTATCGCAGGTAGTTAACGGCTTCTCCTGTCTGAATAAACCTTGCATTCGGACTATCAGCAGGCCTTTCCTTCTTCTCCTGTCTGAATAAGCCTCGTATTCGGACTATCAGCAGGCATTTTATTCTTTTCCTGTCCGAATAAGCCTCACATTCGGACTTTCAACAGGCGTTTCCTTCTTCTCCTGTCTGAATAAGCCTCGCATTCGGACTATCAGCAGTCTTTTCCTTCTTCTCCTGTCCGAATAGCCTGGCATTCGGACTATCACAGGTAATTATCAGCTTGTCCTGTCTGAATAAGCCCACCATTCGGACTATCATCAGGCATTTTCTTCTTTTCCTGTCCGAATACCCCGTTCATTCAGACTATCTCAGGTAATTATCGGCTTCTCCTGTCCGAATAAACCTTGCATTCGGACTATCATCTGGCATTTCCTTCTTCTCCTGTCCGAACAGACCTGGCATTTGCTTTGTTAATTTCCGCAAGATGTTCAAATCCTCGTAGGATTTACACCATTAATCACAACAAATTAACATAATGTCCAATAATTATTTCTATCCTTTAGAATTACACTGTGAAATCATATGTAAAAAGGTCGCAAAGATGTATAAAAACTTTGCTATAACCACAAAAAACACACGATATTTCCTTTGTGAAATGGTATGTGTTTCTCCGTGTGATGTTAATATTTGCACCTCAGAAGTGAACTTTTAATAGCCAAAGTGAGAATTTTGAAATCACGGAGTAAAAAATTAAAAACTAGATTGAAAAAAAGAAACGGCAGATTCACTTCTGCCGTTTCCCCTTTAGTTAAAGATATTTTTTTAAAAAGTTAATTGTATTTCCTACCGATCATTTTTTAAACAATTACCAGTCCCTCGTCCTATCAAGAAGTTGGTCAATTTCTACATCATTTACTATAAATACACTTTGATTCTCTGTTTCTATATTAATGGTAGCTTCTAATAATTGGTCAATATCTATTCCTATACATTCCATTACCGAACCTCCATTTTGATTATTTAGATTTTTTTATCAACAAAGAGTTCGGAACGGATATTAGGATTGTGGGGGTTAGTTTCAAAATTAAATAATTTTCTCATTAACCAGAGCTGTTTCCCCCAAGTGCTTTTAATGGAAGGCCCAGCTGTTTACTTTCTATATTTGAATGAAAATTGATCAAAGTTCATCGCTCCATTCTCGTAGTCTTTAATCTTTGATTTTCCACTACAAGAGTAGGTTTAAACTAAGAAATTTAAAAATGCAGCCATATCATAGTATAAGTATGATTTATCTCACAAATTTCTAAAATTATTAGGATTAAAATGGTAGTGCATCTGATGACCGGTTGGGGGCCACCATCTGAGCATTAAGCAATGGGGGGATTAACATGTATCAGTCAATTGCATGGTACGCTACTATTTTTTTCGTTTTCCTGATCGCACTCGCTTTTTCCTTCGTTTACGGTGAATCCCGAAGGCAAAAGGATTATGCTCCTATTCAGGAAAAGGGCTACAAGATTAGAAAATACTATTTTATTGGACTTTTAGCGGTAATGGGGTTTGCATCAGCCGTGTCGCTTAGCAGACTTCCTTATCACAAACCTCACGTATTAGCTGCTGAAGATATGAAGGTAGTCGATGTGAAGGGATACCAATTTGCATGGGATTTGAGTGAGGAAAATTTTTATGTCGGAGAACCAGTTCAATTTCGTGTTACAAGCAAGGATGTTACACATGGATTTGGACTTTATGATGAGAATATGCATTTAATAAGCCAGACACAGGCTATGCCGGGATATACAAATGATGTTTATATTACATTTAAAAAGCCGGGTACCTATAAAATCTTGTGTCTCGAATATTGCAGTACCGGCCACCACCTCATGATGAAAGATATTGTAGTAAAAGAAAAAGGGAGGATGGGACATGAATAGAGAAGTAAGCCCTTCCATTAAGCGTGGGGTTGTCCTTGCGTTGGTAGCGACTTCTGTCATTCTTGTTTTGATGATGACATTCGGTGTAATCATGCTTTTAAGTCAAGGAAATTTGTATAAAATTTCACCGCAATGGTTTTATAAGCTTATGACAATGCACGGAACTGGCATGATAGGCATAGCGGCACTCGGAGGAAGTGCAATTATGTGGTATTTCCTTTCAAGGCATATCGAATTGAATGCAAAAATATTTTTTATCAACCTTGCATTATCTTTTATCGGAGTTGCCATGATATTAACTGCTATTTTTGGGTACCAATTTTCAGATGGATGGACATTTTTATATCCTCTTCCCTCTTTTTCGTCAAAACTAAATGGGACAACAGGGGCACTGCTATACTTATTCGGCCTCCTAATTTTAGGATCTGGTTATTTAATCATGTACGCTTATCTTGCAACAAGGCTGATAAAGGAATACGGAGGTCTAGGGAAATCACTTGGCTGGGATTACATCTTCAGGGGGAAGAAGGGTTATGGCCCCCTCCAGCAGCAGTAGCGACCACTATGGTGATAATCGCAAATTCTACAGGAATACTTGCTGGTGCAACAGCACTTGTCTTTTCAATAATTAATATCATATATCCTTCGTTTACTTTTGATCCAATGTTTGCCAAGCATTTAACCTATGCATTCGGACATATTTTTGCCAACTGTACTATTTATATGGCTGTTATTGCCGTTTACGAGGTGTTATCAGAGTATACAGGCAGGCCATGGAAATCGAATAAAGCATTTTTGATAGCCTGGAACTTTTCCACCCTGTTTACATTAATGATTTACACACATCATTTATTAATGGATTTTGCTGTTCCACAATGGATGTTAATTGTCGGTCAGATTTTTTCTTATGCCAATGGTCTTCCAGTAATGGTGGTCACAGCCTATGGAGCACTTATGATTGTTTACCGTTCTGGAATTAAGTGGGACTTTGCATCGAGCATGTTTTTCCTTTCAATGTTTGGATGGGTTGCTGGTGCGGTTCCGGCTATCATTGATGCTACGATTGTTATCAACCATATTATGCACAACACGAAATGGGTCCCGGGCCATTTCCACACTTATATGGGAATGGGTGTAGTAGCGATGATATTTGGTTTTATGTATTATTTCAGCAAAACAGAAGGAAAACAGAAACAGAATAGCTATGATAACTTTGGAATTTCAATATATTTCGCTTTTTTCACAGGATTAGTTGGCTCTTTCCTTTATGCAGGAAAATTAAGTGCTCCCAGAAGATGGGCAGATCATTTGCCCCAGTGGATTGGAACGGATCAGGTTGGAGCACTGTGCGGAATCATGGTAGTGATTGCCTCATTAATTTTTACAATTAGATTTATTGTAGGATTAAAACAGCCTGGCAAAAAGACAACAACAAAATCTTTTAAAAATGCTTCTTAGAATCTTATTAAAGAATTCTTTCATTTTCATTCATAGTTTGTTCATTTATTCTTATTATGATAATAACAGATGCAATACCACTTCCCCCTTTTGTGATCCGGTATAATGCCGGATCTTTTTATTTATTGCTACCAAAGAGATGAACCAAGTTGAGACCTAGAATAAAGAAAACTCACCGATTGGCGAGCCTTTAAGGGCGAAGACAGAGGCGTAGTGCACTTATGAGTGATAGGAAAGTATAAACTAGAAAGTTTATACTTTCCTAATAGCCAAAAAATAACCGCCTGCATCTTGCCGGCGGTTCCTCAATTAATATTCTTTATAGTGAACTTACAGTGTCCCTCTAAAATAATAGGGAGCTGATTGTTTCGAAAAAAAAGTTTTTAAGCCATCTCCAAAATTCTTAATCTGTTTATCGCCAAAGGAATAATCCATCCAGAGGATTTCCGAAATTTCGTCCGCCTGGAAATCGTAAGCTCTCCTCCGGTTCGTTTTCCTGCAAATGTAAAAAACAGAACATGATTGCCACTCTCTGAGTAGAATGCTTCATTCAAGGATAATAATTCTCCGATTTCTACATCCAGCCCGGTTTCTTCTTTGACCTCACGGATCGCTGCCTGAGCGAGGTTTTCCCCTGTTTCGACCGCTCCCCCAGGGAGGGTATAATCAAACCCTGTTTTCCTCACGTTTTTTACCGTTAATATTTTTTCATTTGCTTCATCCTTAATTAGGACATAAACAACGTCAACCCTTCTCATTTTTCCTCATCCCTAACGTTTAACTTTTTCTGTGAAATATAGGAATTCTGTTTTTATCATTTCCATTCCTTTAATTTGGGTAATATTTTCTTGATAAATATGTTATTACAACTTCCGCTGTTTTTGCTGGCAAATAGACATTCTAACTTAAAGTATTTTTGTCTTCTTTTTTTTAAAGATAGTTAAAAATCCTAGTGTGTCTGTCCAATCACGAGTATTTTTTTTTGCATAGGATGTATCAATGATTCGGCGGAGGTGAAAAAAAATGGGTGGACATGGTGGTTCAAGTAATTTTGCGTTAATCGTGGTGCTTTTTATTTTATTGATTATTGTAGGTTCTTCTATGGTAAGAGGCTACTAATTCCAATCTTCCAGGAAAAACGCCGTTCAGGCGTTTTTCTTTTTGTAAATGCAGAATTGCTTTCTTTGCTTTTAAGATGATTATGTTAAAATAAAATGATACTTATAACATTGGAGGCACACATGCTTACATTTGAAGAAAAATTAGCAATTATTGAATCATTTCCGGAATTAGAAAGAAAAGATGTTTCCCTTAAAAGGGTTAATTTTCACTTTGAAGATAGCGTTTCAGACAAAAAGAATATTGTTTATCATTTGCATCCTAATGGGAATGGTTTTGTATATGCGGGAAATTTATCCGGCTATCAAACTGACGAAAAGGCCTTGTTAATATTCGCGACTTCTCAGGTGATGAACTTAGACAATTAATCAGCGCTTCCATTCGTTCCCTTTCTCCAAACGAAAATTCTGTTGAGGAAGAAGCGATTATTGAAGACCAGCAGGAAGAACGTTGGGCAGACGAAGAAAATAATTCCCTTACCCTAATTGAAGAAGACGAAATGTGGAATATTTATTTCGGTCTTAATCTGGATAATACTTTTAATACTTACGAAGAAGCCGTCGAATATCTTGAAGAAGAAGGATTCAAAAAAATATAATGCAAAAAAGATGGAAGCCCTGCCAGGGCACCCATCTTTTTTCTTTCTTTATTTATTAAGCATGTTCTTTGCCACTAGTTTTTTCATAGCACTAATCTGACCAAGATGGTTTCCTTCATGGAATAAAGCCATGTTAGCTAGTTCCCCATATGTTTCAAGGCCGAGAAAAGGCTTTTTCAATGCTTCGCCAAGGCTTGTGGAAGGTATTTCTTTTAGTCGGGTAAGCTGTTCTTTTAAGTGTAAGGTTAATTCTTCTATAGTAGGAACTTGCTCAGACCAATCAGAAGGCTTGGTTCCATTAGCAAAAAGTTCAAGATAATTTACTGCCAGATTTTTTGATTTTTTGGGGAAACCAAACATAAATTGCTCAGTTACCGTCAATACATGGACTATGTGCCAATGGATCGTGTTATTAAAGCCTTCAGGTTGAATATCTGCTGTTTCTCGATCAATTCCTGTGATTGCCTTTAGCAAAAATCCTCTTGTAAGCTCGAATTGTTTAAATAATAGTTCACTCATCCCCTATCCCCCTTTGTTTTCAGTCAAATAACTTATTTATATTATCTAATTGGAACTGCCATATTCGCAACTTTAACCTAATTTATTTTTTGATTTTTTTGTGTGATTTTCCTGTCTATCATTTCGTCCAGTCTGCTAAGACTGTTTCTGGCCCTATCGACACTAATTTTCCGATAATGGTGCTGGCCGCCTTCTTCTTCATCTTTTTCATCTGCCCACTTTACTACCTCTTGAAGTGGTGTCCGGACAATATCATTGGTGGGTAAAAACGAATCGGTATGGAAAAGAATAGCTAACGCAATCTCTTTTGCTTTAATTGGATTTTCACCGAGTCGGATAAGAAGCTTGTGTGCTCTTTCTGCCCCTTTTATCGCATGAATGTCATTTTTTTTATATAGCTCATAGTCCCATTTCCCATTTTTATACCAAGTGAAGTGGCCGATATCATGTAATAAACCAGCTTTTGCTGCTACATCAGTATCAACATTATGTTCCTCTGCTAAATGAAATGCATGGTAGGCAACAGCAACCGCATGGGCAATTCCGGACCGGTTTAAAAACTTCTGGGCAATATGGTGTTCAAAAATCTGTGTTAGAGTAACATCTCTCATTACCGGTTCCTCCATTTTTAAAATGTATAAATCTCTATCCTGCTTACCGCTTTTTTAAACATTGGCGTTACATTGATAATAAAAAGGCAATACCCGATTAAAGTATTGCCTTTTGAAGGCCGCCTTACCCTTTTAATTACCTTTTTGATTTTCTGTATCCAGCCTCAACGGCTTCTTTTTCACTGCAAAACCACATGATATTATCCATTGATGTGTCATAATAGGAACCTCCGGGTACATGATAAATATGAGAATTCACATTCCCTTTAATTTTTCCCTTACAGCTATTATTTGCTTCTTTATCGTCTGATGGATTGTTTACATAATTGCCCCGTGAAGAAGAGCCAGTCGTTTGGCTAACAGAAGTATTTTGCTTAGGGTTATTGGAAGAATCAGCATGAAAACCGTCTTCCCTCGCATAATTTTCAACTGACCAGATTCCAATGCCCTGATTCTGTGCCTTCTTTTGAATGGCATAAAACTCATCTACATATTTAGTATTGGGTGCATAAACATACGCAACCCGGGCCAGCCCTTTTTCTAAAAGAGTTTCATTAAACATTTTACCGTCCGTGTAAATATAAGCCAGAAGCCTTCCATACTTGTCCCTGCCGTCCCCAATGCCCGTTTCTACTTGAATCTTCCTGCCAACATAAAGTGTCTTTTCTGTAAAGCTGGATGCTTCAGGACCGTATGGCTGTACCCCGAGGCGGGGATGGTGTGTCTCTGGGGTATCGATACAAAGCATTCTGACTTTCTCTTCCCTGCCATTCAAATTGATAACGATCGTATCGCCATCAACGTTTTTTACGACAGTAGCTTCATGTAGGTTTTTGTTAAGCGATTTTTCCTGCTTTTTTACTTCATTTTTTGGTTCTATTTTATTGGGTTTGACTGATTGTGGGCTAGAATTATTTTCACTAATAACATTGTTATTTTGATGCTGGCCCGTTTCTGTGGCAGCACATCCAGTTAACAGCAAAATCATGAGGATGAGGCTTGAGACCAACTGTGTATTTTTGTGATTCATTATGTTCTCCTCTAAAAAATACTTTTTAAGATGTTGTTAAGTTCATATGATGTTGAAATCCTTCCATTCTGTAGGTAAGAGGTTTAGATATCTTTTTTCAAGGAAACGGTCATCTATCAGAACGATCGTTCCTGTATCCTGTTCAGATCGGATAAGGCGGCCACCAGCCTGTAAAACTTTGTTAAAGCCAGGATAAATGTAGGAATAATCATAGCCGTTTTTTCCTTGACTTGAAAAATAGTCCATAATTATGTTTCGTTCAAGACATATTTGTGGCAAGCCTGTTCCTACTACAACCACGCCTTTAAGCCTGTCGCCCTTTAAATCCACCCCCTCCGAGAATATGCCGCCCATTACTGCAAAGCCAATCAGAGGTTTCTCCCTGTCGGTACGAAATTGTTTTAAAAAGCTTTCTCTTTCATCTTCTGCCATTTGCCCAAGCTGGATTATCGTATCCATAAAAGGGTTCTCCTTTACGAATAGCTCATAAACATCTTTCATGTACTGATAGGAAGGAAAAAATATAAAATAGTTGCCTGGCCTTTCACTAACCAGATCCCTAATAATAGTTGAAATGGGGCTTATCGACCTTTCCCTGTCCCGATATCTTGTTGAAATAGGACTAATAAATATCTCTGACTGGCTGCTGGAAAAAGGGCTGGGGATGGCAAATTGATAAGCAGTTTCTTCAGCTCCCAGCATTTCCTTAAAATAATCTATGGCGGAGCGTGGCAGAAAAATAAATTTTGGATTTATAACCTTTTCCCATCTTACTTAATAATTCAGATGGATCAATGCAATAAAGCTTCAGGTTTACATCGTTCCGATCAAGCTCGGCAAAGGTAACATAACGGTCATTATAAAATTTAGAGATTTTAACGAACGCAAGCGAAGAAAAGTAAACATCCAGAAGAACAGAATCGTTTCCTCCTGCAGCTAGCTCACCCTCCGCGTATTCAATGAATTCCTCGAGATGATTAATAAGAGCATCAGGCAGTCCATCTAGGATGCATTCCCCTCTTTTATTCGCTTTTTTCCTTAAATCGATAAAATATTGATTAATTTTCTTTGAGCATTCATAAATAGGCTTGTTTCTCCCTTTATAAGCCTTTTTTATTAATAGAAAAGCCGATTTAACTAGACGTGCAGAAAACATTCCTCTCGCCCGGTCAATTAAATTGTGGGCCTTGTCTATTAATAAAATAGACCACTTTTTTTGTTCATCGGCAAACCGCTTTAAATAAACCCGAGGGTCAAAAACGTAATTATAATCACAAATAATCACATCAGCTATATATGCAAGATCCAGAGAAAACTCAAAGGGGCAAATGGAATGTTTTCTCGCATACTTTTCAATTGTCATTCTGTCCATAAGATTTTCGTGTTCATAAATATCCAAAATGGCTGAGTTAACTTTGTCATAATAACCATCTGCGAATGGACAAAGGTCTTTCTGGCAAACAGTCTGGTCATTAAAGCAAACTTTCTCCTTAGCTGTTATTGTCACGGCTTTCAAGACTAGGCCTTTCTTAATCATTAAGCTCAGGCTTTCTTCTGCAGCCTGCCTTGTAATTGTTTTGGCAGTTAGGTAGAAAATCCGTTTAACCATACCTTCACCCATTGCTTTTATAGACGGAAACAGGGTTGAAATGGTTTTGCCAACCCCTGTAGGCGCATTTACATATAATTCTTTGTCGTCCCTAATAGATGCATAAACAGAAGCGGCAAGTTTCTTTTGGCCCTGCCGAAATGAGTCAAAAGGAAAATTTATATTTTTTATGCTTTGAATGCTCAGTGTTCTATGATTTATTATTAATTTGGCAAATGGGTAGTAGATTTCAATTATATTACCTAGAAATTTCTCCAATTCATCAAAGAGAAAGGTTTTTTTAAACTGCTTAATTTCTTCTTCAGCAATTTGGTAATAAGTTAACTGGACTGTTATTTGATCGAGCTGCTTTTCTTTTGCAAACATAAAGGCATAACAAATAGCCTGTGCCCAGTGTACTGGATGCGAATCTTCTGAAATTCCTTCAAGTCTGCCTGAAGTTGATTTGATTTCATCAATCATCATTTTCCCCTCAGGAAGTGCAATAATGCCATCACATCTCCCCTCAATATGAAAAAGCAGACTTTTATGCTTAACGCTTGTTTTTAGAGGAACTTCTTTTTGATCACATTCCCGATAGGTTTTTTGAATTTTTTGATGAGCTCTTGTTCCATCGGTCATAGAGGAACTGGGATGGAAACGGGAGTCGATGCTGCCCTGCCGGAACACATATTCTACAAGGGGGCGGACTGAAATCTTATATTCTTCAGGCATAGCCATATAACTCCCCTCTGTTATTGTACAATCAGAACATACGAATGTTTGTTCTGTAATTATTTTATCACGCCATTCCCCTTAGCTCAAGATTAGAAAAAGTGTAGACCCTCAGGCGGGGTATAAAAAAACAGAGTGAAGAATGATCTTCACTCTGCCAGTATTATTTTGACTTCTTTTCTTTTGGTGAAAGATATTCGTAATCCTGAGGGTTGATAGGTGTAAAGCCTTGTGGTTTATAGAATCTTAATAGATCCTTATAAACAACTTCATCTGACATATCAAGCTCAGTCTTCACTTTTTCATCAATCTCTTTACATGGTGTTCCTGTTGCTAGTTCGCCAGTAGCGTTCTGGTAGCATTTTTCGTTCAATTGAGATACATCAGTCGAAACAAAATCACCATTTCGGAAAAGGACAAAATTACGGTGCTGTTTGGATAATAAATCAGAACCAAATTCCATAAAGTCCTTTGTATCAATACCTAATAGGTGAAGAACGGTTGGGCGGACATCTACTTCACCGCCGACCTGATGCTGTATGCCGCCTTTTACGCCTGGAACGTGAATATACAATGGTACGCGCTGAAGGGCTGCGCTTTGAGTTGGAGTAATTTCATCCACACCCAAAACTTTTGCCATTGCGTCATCATGGTTTTCAGAAATACCGTAATGGTCACCATACAGAACAACAATAGTATGGTCATATAGGCCGGAAGTTTTCAAATCGTTAAAGAATTGCTCCAGTGCCTGGTCCATATAATGGGCAGACTGGAAATACTGATTAACAACATCATCACCGAAATTTCCTGCAGGAAAGTCCGTATCCTGCGGATCCATTTCAAATGGGAAGTGGTTAGACAGTGAAATGAACTTTGTATAAAAAGGCTGCTTTAAGCTTTTAAGCATTGGCATTGATTCTGAAAAGAACGGTTTATCCTTCATGCCATAGTTCTTTGTATTTTCTTCTGACATGTCATAGTATTCTGCATCAAAGAATTGGTCATATCCAAGAGCCTTGTACATAACGTTACGGTTCCAGAATGTTTTATAGTTTCCATGGAACACGGCAGAATTATAGCCGTGACCTTTTAAGATGGCAGGGCTTGCATGGTAGGTATTCTGTGCCTTATTAACAAATACAGAACCTTGTGCCATAGGATACAGAGAGTTTTCCATTAGGAATTCTGCATCTGATGTTTTACCTTGCCCTGTTTGATGGTAAAAGTTATCAAAGTAAAATGTATTATTGTCATGTGCAAGTGAATTTAAGAAAGGTGTTACTTCCTGTCCATTCAGCTTGTAACCAATAACAAAGTTCTGCAATGACTCCATAGATACATAAATTACATTCATGCCTTTTGCTTTACCAAAATAAGCTGGATTTGGCTGAGAATAGTTCGCTTTCCGATAGTTTTCAACATCTGTAATATCACTGCTGTCAGCAAGAGCACGCTGACTGGATGATTTGATGTTCTGGATAATATCATAAATAGTAAAGTTATAGGCACCTAGATATTTTACTAAATAGGCACGGTCAAAAGATCGTGACAATAATTGAGGACGATCCTTTTCTGCAAGCCCAAGATTAAAGAGGAAAGCAGCGATTGAAAATAATAATACAATCTTAAAAGGTTTTCTATTAGTCTCGGTAATTTTATTGAACACTTTAAGTGCAAGTACAATCAACAATGCAGTATCTGTAAAATATAAAATATCGAACACTGACATTAATGATAGTGCACTGTCCCCCAGCTGCCCTGCATTTGTTTTGGTCTGCATTAATACCGGTACTGTAACAAAATCATTAAAGAACCGATAATACACAATATTTGCATAAAGCAGGAATGACAAAAGAAAGTTCGTAATGATAATGAACATTTTTGCGCGCTTTTTAAATAATAGGCCTAAGCCAAAAAAGAATAGCGCTGAACTGATTGGGTTAATGAACAGTAAAAATTGCTGCAGGGAATTATCAATCCCAAGGTTAAATTCGATTTTGTATGCCGTATATGTTTTTATCCAGAAAAGCACAACAGCAGTCATGAAAAAGGCGATATGGCTGTTTTTCATTTCCTTCGGCAGTATAAGTTTTTTCATTTTATTTCTCCTCTCACTTACCAGTAACTAACGGTAAACGAACCTCAACTACTATATCACATATTTAGAAAAAATAAAATCAATATGGATGCCAATTGATTCCACCCATTAAACTTTATTTTTTCTGACTTTATTCGTGATATTTCGCAAAAATATCTTTTAGGCCATTATCCCGCACTTTTCTTTCACTTTCAGAAGATAGGTCATATTTTTTAAAATAATGGAACACTTCGTTGAGGTCAGGCTGGTTTGGCCCTGCGTTTATAAAAGATGGAAAAGCCTCCTGTATATAAGACGGAAGAAATGCTGTCTGGGTTTCAAATTTTTTTCTAACATCTTCTACTGAATGATTTAATTTGCATTCGCTCATCGGAAAATCCCCTTAGATTCAATTAGTTGATGATTTGCTTAGTAAATGTGTTATTAGTTTATTCTTCTTCATATAAGAGTAAAGGATAAAAAATGGAATGGCACTAGCAGCCCTTAGTATACTTGATAGTGTCATGGCTAGATCCATACTGGTTGATTCAAGAAGAAATACCCCAAATTGAGGGGCAATGAAACCAATGATAGCCAATAAAATATTATAATTGGCAATATATGCGCCTCTATTATGTTCGTTCGTAACTTCTAGTAATTGGTTAAATAAAATAAGCACGGTCCCGGAAACAAATAATCCAGATGATGCGTTTACGAGTACCAAATAAATTAGGTTATCTGACAAAATGGTAAGTATGGGAGCTGATGCCATGCCAAGCGCCGCAAAAATTAACATTTTTGCATTGCTGTGCTTATCAGCCATTTTTCCCCACCAGCGGTAACTGGCGATCTGGGCAATCTGGTTTGCTACCGTAAACAGGCTAATCCATAGTCCTGTTGCATGTGCTTCTTTGATTTGGTAAATGCTGAATAAAGACCAGGCCATTTGCCACGCAAAATTAAAGAAAAGACTGCAAATTAAGAAATAAGCAAATGGTTTATCTTTAAAGGCTGACCAATCTATAAATCCCTGAACTTTTTTCGTTCTTTTTTCTACAGTTCTTTTAGGCTCAATATGCTTGTTTAAATAATATACTTCGATGATTCCAAATATAAACGCGCCCAGAAATAAAATTTTATAAGGAAGCGAATTGCTCTTATCGAATTGCTGAAGGATAACTCCAATTATAAACGTCGTAATCATTCCTACAATCGTTAAAACACGATTTCGGTCACTGAAAAAAGAGCTTCTCCTGTGATCGGGAATCAAATCTCCTATAAAAGACTGCCAGCTAAGATTTGAAAAGGCGCCAGGAAAATTCATAAATCCAACCAGAATGACAAATGCCCAGCTTTGAAAATCTGAAGGAATATACAGGATAAAAAACATAAAAACCAAAAAAAGCCTCGTAAAGAATATCGAGTAACCTGTAAAACGCTTTTTTTCTTGCATTCCATTCATCATCATTGAACAAACAATCATGGCAAACATACCAATGAATTGCGGCAGGGAGTTTATTAAGCCAACCTGATAATTTGTTGCGCCCAGCACTCCAATCGCAAAAAGGGAAAAATAGTTATTGCTAACATTCATGACAATAGTTGAAGCAATTCCGTTTTTTATGCTATTTCGTTCGTTCAAACGATTAATTTTCTCTGGCTGATTCATGCATCCATCTTCTTTCAATGGGGAAATCCCTGATTGTAAATATCAAATTTTTGGCATTTTCTCTCTGTTTCCTTAGATATCATACTCCCGTAAATAGCTGATATGCAATATGTTTTTTTCCTTATTTTTTAAAAAATTGCTTTACATTTTATTGATGTTACTAATGTTTTTTAACGGTGCCTATGGGGAATATAAATAGGAAGAAATGAGGTGATAATATGCCTGAAATTCGACCGGAATTTACAAAAAGCCCTTATTTTGTCGATGAACCTGGAAACTGGCATTTAAAGCCCGGAGCACCAAAAGAGGTTCAAGATGAGTTTGAAAGCTATATGAATTCTGTTAAAGACCCGCAAAGCTCGGGAACCATTAACGGTAACAGAATTGATTATCCATATGATAAATAATTAAAAAGGCTGCCATTGGCGGCCTTTTCGTATTTTACCTTATCAGTTAATTTACTGGAAAACTTGCCTTATATATTTCTACTTTTAATTCATAACGACAGGAGAATGTTAAATAAAAGCAGAAAAACAAAAGAATAAATATGGAATTTTTTAATAATGAACTCCAATTTAAAATAAAAACATAAATGTTGAATTGGAGTGAAAGAAAAATGCAAGCTCAAATCATTTCTCGAAATAAGACAGTACGAATGGAAAATAAATCATTTTCAATGCTGTTGCTTAGTTCTCTATTATTAACCATAGGAAACAAGGTCTATGAAATTGTCCTGCCACTTGTTATGTATGATATGACCCATTCTCCTGTCGCAATGACATCGATGCGAACAGCAGAATTGTTACCAAATTTTATCTTTGGAATTTTTGTCGGTGTTCTTGTAGATCGGGTCAATAAGAAAAAATGGGTTCTGTGGATGACTGCTACTCAGGCGATTCTTTTGTTTACAATGGGATTTCTATTTCGATCACAAAATGAATGGATGTTTATTTATTACATGATTGGATTTTTGTTAATGACCTTTAATTATGGATATTTTAACGCTCAAATTAGCCTGACAAAATTAATCGTGCCTTCAGAAAAACTTACTAGTGCCAATGCGAAATTTAGTTTAATGGAGACACTCGTAAGTATAATGGGCCCGGCATTGTCCGGACTGGCATTTCTTTTTGCTGATATTTCAAATGGTATTTTCATTTCTGCTTTTGCCTATTTAATTTGTATAGTGCTGTTATGGCAAATGGAAATAAATCATGACATGAAAAGGAAACAGGAAAACTTCTGGAGGGAACTGTCCGAGGGCTGGGCTGCCTTTAAAACAAATACAACTCTTTATACGATGACATTATTTATTATTTTTATCAATTGCTCGATGATTGTCGTCAGTACGACTGTTATATTTTATGCTAAAGATGTTCTCCATCTATCGTCTTCTCTATTGGCAATCGTCCTATCAATGTCTGGTGCCGGAGGTGGGCTTGGAAGCTTGCTTGCTTCACGATTACGGCAAAAAACTGGTATCGGCGGCTTATTTGGGGTGTCATTCCTGTTAAGCAGTCTTTCTTATCTGATCTTCTCTGCAGGACAAAGTCTATACGTCTTTACTCTTGGATTATTTTTAAATGGAATTTCACTTTCATTTTATATTATTACATCCTATACAATCCGGCACGAACAAACATCTCCACACCTTATGGGAAGAATTGGCGGTATTACGGGAACACTCTTTAGAACGGCGATGCCGTTGGCAATGTACTTTGCAGGCTTTGCGCTGCTTTGGTTTGGTCCAATACCAATATTCATCGGTTCAGCAATCTGGAATATTGTCTTCTTCCTTATCTATTTAAGAACT
Source organism: Neobacillus sp. PS3-34 (assembly GCF_030915465.1). Lineage (GTDB taxonomy): Bacteria > Bacillota > Bacilli > Bacillales > Cytobacillaceae > Neobacillus_A. The sequence continues at coordinate 4,371,608 of NZ_CP133267.1, read as the reverse complement.
CCACTTTGGAAACTTCGATAACGAGTAAAGCAGGATGAAAAAACCATCCTGCTTTACTATTTTTCAAAACTCACATCGTCAATCCAGACATCCTTAAAATCGATCCAGCCTTTTTCATTGACTTTAACCCCCTTTAGGCTGGGATGTGAGGAAGCAATCACATTTTTATGGCAAAGAAAAATCACTGCAGCACTTTCCTTTAACCTTTTCTCGAGACCGTGTATCTTTTGTAATCTTACTTCAAAAGATGCCTCGGCCACTAACGAATCGACGCAGTTATTAATATCGTCATAAAGCTCTTCATTTAAATGGTTTTTTATAAAGCTGTATCCTGATTGCAGCAAATCAAAAAATTGGATATCTCCTTCACTTAAGACAGCTTCAAATAAAATCATATCAGCCTGCATTTGCACCTCTGCACGCTGCAGATCATCCCATGAAAATATGGAAACGTTCAATTTGATGCCGAAGGACACTAAGTAATGTTTGAGCCAAAGTGCATCTGTCTGATGGCGTCTGTAAGTATAGATGGTTAATTCCTCACCGTCATAAATTGATTCTTTAAGAAGATTCAATCCCTGGATTTGAGAGAAATCTCTATCGGTTATGGTCGGAAGCATATTCACATGGAACCCTGATGCAGGGTAAAAACGAGGTTCACCTAGTTCAACCAAAAGCTGACGCCGGTTTATAAGCTTGGATAGAGCAATCCGAAATCGATGATCGTTTAGCGGTGATTCCTTCTTTAAATTTAAAGTAAGAACCGTACTTCCTGCCAAAAAATTTTCTGTGCCATTCCAGCTATCTTCCCTTTCTTTCTCTCCTTCGCCTGCGTGAATTTGCAAAAGCCTCCCATCTTCTTCAGAAATTATTTCTTCTCCTTCAGGGATATGAATCAATTCTACTTGGTCTACCAAAGCTCTTCCAGAAAAATGGTAATCCCATGCCTCTAAAACGCATTTTCCCGATGTATTTTCCTTTAATCTATATGGACCTGTGCCATTAAAAGCTGCTCCATCCGATGATTTTATGGAAGTAGGTGTATAGGCAAAGTATTGTGGTAGCACATAATTTGGCTTTTTTAATTTAATACAAACAGAATATTTGGATAGGGGTAAAATTTCCTCAATTTCTTTTACGAGCCAATTTTGATTTGGGAATTCAGATTTTAATCGGTTGAGAGAAAATATCACATCTTCGGCATTAAACTCTTTACCATTATGAAACTTTATCCCCTTGCGAATATAAAAGATCCATTGTGTTGCATCAATATTTTTTTTCCAATGATGGGCGAGCCTGCCTGTTAATTTTCGAGTTTCATAATTATATTCCACTAAAGTATCATAAATTTGTTTTATCATATGTGCGTCAAGCCGGTAAAAGCAGGAAGCAGGATCAAGCGTGTTTATTCGCCGGTAAATCGGCATCCTAAGTGTTTCCAGATATCGATCCTTATCTGAAGAAACCTTATAACCAAAAAAATCGGAAAGCCAGCTTATAAATGTACTTTTGCTCTCATCGTCCCCGTACTTTTTAATTAATATTAAAGCTTCATCCATTTTACCAGCTAAAGCCAGACTTTTTGTTTCTTCTATTAATAACTCTTTCATATTGGCAAGAAAACAAAGTTGTGAAGCATTTCCCCTTCCCTTGCCAGGTTCGAAACCTATCCATTTAAGTTCAATCATTTTCAATAATATGTTCTTGGCATTCCTTGGTGTGCAATAGAGTATTTCCGCCAGTTTTTGAACTGTAACAGGGAAACGAATGTAATCTGCCTTCGCAGGAAAAGCCGATCTGATTAATAAATAATCCTGTGAAAGTTTGCCCATACTATTCACCTCTTCATTTGAAGAATCATGTAAATTCCTGCTCCAATGGTATCATAATCAAAAATTTTAAACTATTTAAATTAAATGAGATAAAAGAAAAAGCACTCCACGGAGTGCTCATTGTGCTAATTTTATTTTAATGAATTTCTATATTGATATTGCTTCCATTGATACCTGATAAAACACCCGATGCAAAAACCCATTAAGGCGATGCCGGCGGCCAGAGCTACCATAGCTGTGAAAATATAAGCTGCAATATACCAGTTAAACAGAAAACACGCTAGTCCCCCGCCAAGGCAAACTACAGCGATTGTTTGATTAAATTGCTGCTGATCCCAATCCTCAGGAATGTATTCACTTGGTGCCTTTTTCAAAAAAACTTTTGCCAGACGCATTACTGGGTTGAAGCCAAAAAACAAACCCATTAGCCCAGCAGCGAGTGGGATAGCGAGTATCCATTCCAGTTGTGTAAACCATGAAATTAATACACTGATTACAATAAACCATTGATTGGTACGGACAAGTGGCTGAGGTATTGTCTTGTTTCGCATAATTATTCCCACCTATCTTATCGGTTTTATATGTTTTATTTATTGTAATCCACTAATCTAATTTTGTGAAGTTTTTTGACCAAAAAAAGAAGACCAAATTAGGTCTTTTTTATAATTCACAGTTAATCATGTTTAGGATATTTCCCAACTGTGTGAATGGCACTAATGATTCTTTTATTGATCCATTTACGATTTTCGTTTGTATTAAGCTGTTCGAAAACCAATTTACGGCCTTCTTCTGTTGTCACGTAGTGGCTTGGAAGTGTATTCAGGCTTAGCGCCATGATATCATTTCGGCATTTATTACACTGGCAAAAAGTCTGATAATCTGGGCTAAGCATGCTGACCGTTACCAAGGTCGTTACGATTTCTTCCATTACATTAATTAACTCTTTGTTCATACACTGCCACGTCCAAACTTGTTGTATTTTTCAATTCGCTGATGGATGTTTATTAGGTTAACAAGTATTTATTTTATCACATTGTGGCCTTCTTTTAACTATCTATTTATCTTCTTGCCATTCAAATATTAATTAAAATAAAAGAAGGAATAAAAAAGCCGAAAAATCGAACAATAAGGTGAAAACATGATGGGGAGTGAAAAAAAATGAACGAAAGAAGACTAAAACAAATTTTATCTTCTTCTGCAGATGTAGAGGTTAAATATAATGGAGCCTCTGTTTGGATTGATCAATTAAATGAAGATGGGCGGACAGCAACAGTCCATTTACGTGGCCCCTCGAGGAGCGCACAGTTGTGGATATATCAGAATTAAATGAAGAATAAAAATGTTAAAGGCAGGAAATAAATTCCTGCCTTTACCGTTTATATCATATCCTCGTTCTCTTTTTCCACATCCGCTGGTTCTGGCTGTTCGTGCTGGGTAATACTGTTTAGGTCATCCCTTTTCATTCTTCCTTTATCATATCCAGCAGATGGAGCTGAATTTGCCATTGGAAGCTGTTCTAATTCTTTTCCTCGTGGCATTAAAATCACCCCTTTGAAAATAGGGTGCTCAAATTAATAGTAAATTAATATTGTTTATTTCCACCATATTACTCTTTTGCTGAAATAGCTTGTTGAGCAAGTAATTGAATGGTCATATCATCCATTGGGGGATTGTGGAGCCCTGCACGCACATCACGATAATAGCGTTGTAAGGGGTTTTTTAATGATAGACTTCTTGCACCCACAACCCTCATCGCAAGGTCAACAATATTTATAGCTGTATTTGTAACGGAAAGCTTAACAGCACCTAATAAAGGACCCATTTTTTGTTTTTCTTCTTCTGCGGCCTCATCCCATTGCTTAGCTGCAGAATACAGAAAATGGGACGCCTGCATAGCGTGCAGTTCCATCTCCCCGATTTTTTGTTTAACAGCCGGCAGATCGATGATTGTTCCTGTAATGCTGTTAGGTGAGTATTCCTTGGCGAATTGAATGGAATACTTTTGAGCAGCTTTAGCAATCCCCAGATAGCATGCTGGGATATGGAGAAGCCAACCGTTTGGTTTCTTATCACCCTTTCCCAGCGTCTCTACCAATTTCTCATTATCAATCACCACATCCTGCAAAATCAAATCGTGGCTTCCAGTACCTCTCATAGCAATGCTGTCCCATGTATCTTCTATTAAAATACCTTTTGTGTTTCGTGGTATAAGGAAATTTCCTACTTCTTCTGTTCCATGTATGGCTGCACTAACTATGAAGAAATCAAGTACAGGTGACATGGTGGTAAATGTTTTACGGCCGTTTAACATCCATTTTCCGTTCTCCTGAACGGCAGTAGTCTGAGGCCTGCCTCCTCTGGTAGGACTGCCGGTTTGTGGCTCGGTAGCAGCGCTATTAATTAGTGCCCCTTTATTAACTTCTTCACATACCATGGCAAATACAGGCTCATTCCATCTCTTTTTCTCTCCCAGATTTTTAATGATTCCCATATGCCATCCAATAGAAAGGGCTGTCGCCCCATCACCTTCAGCTAATTTCTCCTGAAGACGAATCAATTCATAAAGTGAAATTTCAGCCCCCCCATATTGTTTGGGAACTGTTAAGGTGGTATAACCTGCATCTTTCAGATCCTGGATATTTTCAAAGGGAAATTTACCTTCTTCGTCGTACTTAGAGGCACGGCTAGAAAAATTTTTGGCTAGCTGACCCATCGTTTGAAGCCGATCTTCTATCGTTTTGTTCTCTAATAAACTCATCCAACACGCCTCTCCTATCTCCATAAGTACACATTTATATTTATATTTATATTTATATTATACTCTTTAGCCCAATTACTGAAACATTTCTAGGTTTGCTGTTTACCTGTTTTCATTACATATGTTTTTGCGATAATATCATGTAAAGCTCTCTTCTTGCGAGTAAAAGCCGCAATGATATATCCAAGAAATAAAGGAAGGGCTGAAATAAAATATCCTATAAATCTTACCAATGCTTTTCCTTTTGAGATGCGTTCACCTTGGTCATTAACCACTTTCATTTTTAAGATTTTCTTTCCAATAGTAGCCTGCAGATTTGAACTAGTCATTACAATATAATAAATTGCCGAAATCACTAAGGTTATAAGGTTTGTCCATGTTGTGTAAGGATTATATGGAAACTGATTATCCTGTGAAAAAATCCAATATGCTTGAAAAGAGCCGTAATAAATAGTTCCAAATACCATTTCAATTGGAGTGTAAATTAATGAAATAACGATTCCATCAATCAAGCTTGCCAAAAACCTTCTCCAAAAACCTCCATATTCCAAATCATGCTCCAAAACCCATCCCTCACCTTTATCGCATTTGTTAATTAGTATGGATCTTTGGCGGAAAATGTATGTAAAAAGGGCATTGCAGCACAAGCTGCCAAGTATAAAATAAAAATTCGTCAGGATTGCCAAAAATAAAAAAACAATACCATCTCTCAGGTATTGTTTAAAGAGTTTTCATTATCCTAAAAATAAATCGAGGATATTTCCAGCTAGGGACGAATCCTTTTTATAGAATTCAGAGTATCCGCATTTTTTGCAATAAACCACAAGGAATTTATTGTTTTGTACATCAAGCAATTTTGAGAGTCCTGTTCCTGTCATGGCAACCTCTTTTTGGGCTGCATCCATGCTGCCGCATTTCATACATCCTTTTTGAGTCATCGTCATTCTCCTTTCAAATAAAGTTATAATATTTACGTAAAGGAAGCTCATTAGTTTCAAATCTTCCATTTGTATAGATTAATTTTTACTCTTAAAATTGCTCCATTCGGATGCAGATGCCGTTTCATCAGTAGATTTTTTTAATATTTCAGTTTCCCAGCTGCTTCGTTTTTTGCTGGAAGCAGGTTCATATTTACGCATCGGTCGCTTTGAAACTACCTCTTTTAAATAAAGATTACCTGAAGGAGCCTGTGTTTTTAAAAGCTGCATAAGTAGTTTGATATCATCCATTGCCCTATGGGATTGATAATTTGTGATATTATGTGCTTCAACTAGAGTAAGAAGCTTACTGTTCGCGAATCCATATGATTTCCAGGCCACATTGCGCATCGTGCAGTACCATTTAAGCTCATTAATTTCAGGATACATATGGAACATAAAGCTGCGGTCAAATGAAGCGTTGTGGGCAAAGACTGAGTCCGCTTGATTTAGCAGCTCTCTGACCTTTTGATCATCAAATGTTTTACCCTCCACATGGCTATATGGGATGCCGTGAATCCGAAAGGCACTCGGGTAATTTGTTTTTGCTGTTCTGGATAGAGGCTCACGCAAAAATGATTGCTCATCCAAAATGTCCAAAAATTCTCCGGTATCCTTATGATATGTAAATTGAATAATACCTAACTCAATTACCTCATCGGCGCCCGCCTTAAACCTGTTGTTTCTACGTCTAATAAGAGGCCGATTTTAATATCTTTGCTCATCTATATCATCCTAATCTAATAAAGTAGTTCCATGATCCATTACCCTTTCATACTACCACATTTTAAAAATATGAATCACATTAAAAGTAATTTCCACATGTTATGAAGGTAATTAATTGACAATGACTTCGTTAATAGGATTAGGTGCAAGTGGTACTTTGTTCTTCTTGTGCAGCTGTATATTTCCAATCCTTTGTGGTTTCTTGATACCTTCAAAACTGATTGACTGGTAGCCGAACTCCTTTGCGGCCAACATAATTGCTTCAAACATCAGCCGATTTTTCGGGATATCCTCCAATTCAGTACCTTTTTTAAAGAAAACCACTACTTGTTTCAATTTCTCATTCCCTACGGATTTTTCTATTGCTACATTTTCCGGAATAGAAGATTGAAGGTGCCATTCCTCCTTACTTTTGCGCATGTCCATTAACGCAGCATAAAAACTTTTGGAATTAAAAGGTGATGGGGCTAAAAATTCAGGTGCATCTTTATCCTTCTGAAAAATTAAATACCCTTTGTTTTCGTATCCGGAAAGCGATATCCCGTTTTCAGGTTCAGCCATTTCCCCAAACAAAATCCCCCGTTTCCCACCTGTAAAATATTGAGCATTCATATAACCTGATCCGCGGAAGGATTCAAATACAGACTGATTAAAAATATTATTATAGACACTGCCAAGATTTATATCGTTTTTTTCCGGGACATCAATCAGAATATCTTTGCCTTTACCCTCCTTGAGATTAAAATCAGTTAAAAAATAGTGACCAAGCCCCAATTTTCTTGGTTCAAACTCCCCTTTGTATTCATATAGCAGCTCGACATAGGGGATATCCTGCTTTTTTATTATCAAGCTTAACGGTATTACATTTTGACCTTGTTGATCTGGAACACCAAATATAAGGATATCCTGGTCTTTTTTTACCTTGGTTATGATATTGGTTTCACTCCTGGTGGGTCGATCTTTATGTTTTTGGGAATATTCTTGAAGAATAGGATAATTCTCTTTTTTGTTTGTATGACCGGATAGGCTGACCTCTTGAAAAAGAGCAGGTGTAAGGATTAGCAGAATGGAGAAGGCAGCTGCAGCGGCCAGAATAGGGATTACTCTTTTTCTTTTCTGTTTTTTAGCCAGAACTAGCTGAATATTGCGGTAGATTATTTGTGATGGTCGTTTGTCCTGGATGGGCGGCATTTGTTTTAGAAGGTATTCCAGATTTTTATCTGAACATTTTTTGCTGATCATATCTATGTTCCTCCCTCCTGCTGATTTCTTCCAATAATCCTTTAACCTTTTTTAACGCTCTATGCTGGGTAGTCTTCACCTTGCTTTCTGACCAGCCCAGGGCGGAAGCTGTTTCGCTAATTGACATGGTTTGAAGGTAACGAAGTACTAAAACCATCTTTTGATCAATCGAACATTTTTCCAGACATAAATATAAGCTTTTAGCCTGTTCGCTTTTTTGAGCAATTTCTTCTGGCAATGGGGCAGGATCAACTAATTCCTGATTAGCCCAGTCAAATGAACTAAAAATCCTTTTTTTCCACCCAGCCTGTTTACGGAAATAATCGACTGCGGTGTTTCTTGCGATTGAAAAAAGCCAAGTTCTTTCGCTGCTGTTCCCTTTAAAATTTTCATAAGATTTCAAAACCTTTATATAAACCTCCTGAGCCAGATCCTGGCCAGTTCGTGATTGTTTACCAAATAATATAAAAAGGAAAAGAGATCCTCATGGTATTTTTCATAAAGTTCCTGAAACTTTTCATACAAATTGCTCACCATCCTATCAAAGTATTATGTCGCTTGATTTTACTTAAAAGTTACAGATTTACTAAAACAACCCAAAAAACCAGCAAAACATTAGGGAATGCCAGTTCAGAAAAATTTGTTTAGACCTACAAATTAGAGGAATAATAGGAAGGATAAATTATGAAGGAGTGGTACAATGGACCAGCAGGAAATGAAGGAAAAAGCGCTTAAAATCTTGGATAAAAATAAATTGGGTACGATGGCAACTGTTCAATACAATAAACCTCATTCACGTTATATGACATTTTTTCACGATGAATTGAATCTTTATACTGCTACAAGCAAAGAGACTCATAAGGTAGAAGAAATTGAAAAAAATCCATATGTCCATATTTTAATTGGCTATGAAGGCGAAGGCTTAGGAGATTCATTTCTGGAAATTGAAGGGAAAGCTTCAATTAACGAATCAAACGATTTAAAAAGGAAGCTTTGGAACGAGGAATTTGAACATTGGTTTAAAGGTCCGGATGATCCGAACTATATTATTCTTTCCATTGCACCCACACAAATAAGATTGATGAATAATGAAGGAAAAAAACCAGATTGTCTCGAACTATAGTATTAGCGCCGCAATAAAGCGGCGTTTTATTTATTTTAAATCTCAAATTAATAAGAAAAGAATTTTGTTATACTTTTATTAAATTCCCTGAAGAAGCACCGGTTAAGTAAAAATGAAAAAAAACCCATTTTAGGGCTTTTTTCCATTAGTGATTAGTATGAAATTATAGGGATACTGCCTGCTTCCCCATTTGTTCCCAGGCTTTGATGAAATTATCACGGTTTAGTTTTCTGTTTTTAAAACCGTACGGATCATTAATATAGATATAATCTTTATCGTATCCTGTAATCACCACGCTGTGCTGGCTAAACGTAATTTCAATTGTACCCTGAGGTGTATTCCATTTCTGAAATAACGAAACCGGTGCAAATCTTGTCGTTGTAATAATCCAGACTGGATTTCCGTGGGCCACTTTATTTAAAATCTTTGAAAATGGCTGGTTCGTTAAATCTACTACTCTATCTCCAGCGTACTTTTTAGCCAATTCGACAATTGGACCATGAAAAACACCAAGTCCAGGACCGTCCTCCATATTTCCGACAAAGCCTTCGTTTGGATTTCCCTTCAGGTTTGGCGGCATATTTAGGGGAACTCTATTAATTTTTTTTGCCAGCTCATTTTTTGAAACTTTATAACCATGGTAATTTAATACCATCGTGAGGCTTGTTACCTCGCACCCATTATAAAGCCTTGGAGCATCCATCTGCTTAATTAAGGGTACATCCAGCATGGCGTGATCCGGTAAAGGTGGAAGCTGTTTTGCTTCAAGAGCAAGTAATTTCTTCTCTAAGTTTTCTTGTCGGGCATATTCTTTGCTTGCAAATTTAGAGGTAAAGCCGTAGGTGTTAATTGTTTTCCATCCAAAAATGGCAAGGCTGACAGCAGCCAAGGCGATAAAAATTGATCTGTTGAAAATTCTCATTCCAAACTCCCTTTTACCTATGTATCTATATTATTAACTAAATATATATACCCTGCTTTTTAAAGTTAAAACATCTTTACCGTTAAAAACTAATGAATAATTTACACTCGGTTTTTCTTCGCTATTTTACCGGTCTTTCAAGTAAATAAAAGTCTTCTTCTAATGTACCGAGCTTTTCATCAATCATCTTCTTTGAATCTCTTATCCCTTCATTATAAAAATGAGGGCGTATATGCTTTTTGAAAAATTCCAGCACGTTTTCTGCAGCAAGGATTCCAATCTCCTCATCTCTTTCTTCATAGAAAAACCTTTGTATATCAGAAAGCATTTGATCTTTCTGTTGTTTTGAAAAATTTATAAACACAAGAACCTCTCCTTTTTAAAGCAACCAAATAAACATATTACACATATTAATCATTGGTTTATTTACCCATTTTGTCAACCCTTCTGAGAAGATGGGTTAGGTTAATTAAGCCAAAAAAAAGAAAGAGCACCTTTGCTCTTTCTTAATTATGGCTTGGACGATGAAATAATCCCATGACTTCAATAGTTTCTGTTATATTTACAAATGCTGACGGATCGACTTCTGCAATCAGCCTTTTTACTTCAGCAAGCTCGTAGCGAGAAATTACTGCAATAAGGATGCTGCGCTGTTCATTCGAGTATCCGCCCACTCCATTCATGACAGTCAGCCCACGATAAACATTGGTTAGAAAATGCTGACGCATTTCTTCACCCTTTTCTGTTATTATCATCAATGTCAGCTTAACATGATGCGTGTAAACCGCATCAACTACCTTTCCAGTCACAAAAATCGATACGAGCGTATAAAGCGCCGAATCCCAATCAAAGAGAAAGCCGCTGACGACAATCACTACTGCATTCATCCCGGAAAGCAGTGCACCAAGCGGGAAATCACTTTTCCTTGAAACAATCATTCCGATGATATCAAAGCCTCCCGTTGATCCCGATCCCCTGAAAACAATACCAACACCCAGCCCTGTCAAAGCACCACCGAAAATAGACGAAAGAATTTTATCATGTACAATTCCTTGGACCGGTACTAAATAAAGTCCAATTGATATAACCAAAACAGATAAAATCGTATTGCCAATAAATTTCTTTCCCAGCTTCCAAAAGCCAATAACCAGCAATGGGAAGTTCAACAGAAAATTTGCAAGTCCGGTATTGATGGGTGTCACCATCGCCAATATCATCGACACTCCGCTCATGCCGCTGCTCATTACTTTGTGTGGAATTAAAAACAGATTAAACGCAATTACAATGATCAAGGATCCAACAAATAATCCAAGAATCCGCATCAAAGTGTCCTCCTCAAACATACAAATATATCTTTAAAAAATGATACAGATTCTCCATCTCCTTGTAAATATAATAGTTTTTTACAATAATTTAAAGTTATCTGTTATTTAGAGATTGTATTTTTTTACAGGTGTATGAATGATTATACAACACTTCAAAATACGGATTGACTTTTATTATTATTTCCTTATAATTTAAAACTATATCAATTAAATATAGCAAATCCTCATCCAACCGATGAGGTAGAGGTCGCGGCTTTTAATAGTAAATCGTACGAGGTTTAGAGATAACCTTAGACTCCGGTTGAAAGGAAAAGCTGCCGAAGTGTGTTCTTGTTCTCTCAAGGCATGCTGGGGCTGTTTCCGAACAGGAACAGAACTGTCACGTTTTTACCTTACCAGTCAAACGTGTTGAGCTATCTTTCGGAAGGTATGATGCGGGATATTGATAATGCCGTCGAATCTGCTTCGAGGGCATTTTTTTATTTCCTTCTCCTTCCAAAAATATTAAAAAAGGAGTAATTATCAAATGCAAACAACACATCACAGAGAAAAAAATCATGGAACAAAAGAACCTTCCGGATTAAAGCGATCCCTTAAAGCTCGCCACCTGACGATGATTTCGCTTGGCGGCACCATTGGTACAGGCTTATTTTTAGCGAGCGGTGGTGCAATCCATACTGCTGGTCCTGGAGGTGCCCTTTTATCCTATGTCCTGATTGGAATCATGGTTTACTTTTTAATGACAAGCCTTGCTGAAATGGCTGCATATATGCCTGTAGCAGGAAGCTTCAGTACGTATGCTACGAAATTTGTTGATCCATCTTTAGGGTTCGCGCTTGGCTGGAATTATTGGTATAACTGGGCAATAACCATTGCGGCAGAACTGTCGGCTGTTACGATTATTATGAAGTTTTGGTTCCCTCATACACCTTCTATTATTTGGAGCAGTATTTTCCTGGTTATTATGTTCTTATTGAACTACCTGTCTGTTAAAGGTTTTGGAGAAGCGGAATATTGGTTTTCACTCATCAAAGTAATAACTGTTATCATTTTTATTATTTTCGGCTTTTTAACGATTTTTGGAATAATGGGAGACAGTGCGGTTGGATTTAAGAATTTTACGCTTGGGGATGCCCCTTTCCATGGAGGGTTCATGACCATGCTGGGCATTTTTATGGCGGCTGGATTCTCTTTCCAGGGTACTGAGCTATTGGGTGTGGCTGCAGGAGAGACAGAGGATCCTTCGAAAAACATTCCTCGTGCTGTAAAGCAAGTTTTCTGGCGCATTCTATTGTTTTATGTGCTTGCCATTCTCGTTATCGGACTTCTTATTCCTTATACAAACGCAAATCTTGCCAGTGGAGAAGTAACAGTAAGTCCGTTTACAATTGTATTTCAAAAAGCAGGCATTGCCTTTGCAGCCTCTGTTATGAATGCAATCATTTTAACAGCTGTATTATCTGCAGGAAATTCTGGTATGTATGCTTCTACCAGAATGCTGTGGGATCTGGCGCGTGAAGGATGGGCGCCTAAATTCCTTGGTAAATTAAATAAAAACGGTGTCCCTGTAAACGCCTTGATTGTAACCACACTCGTGGGTACAATTGCTTTTCTTGCTTCCTTATACGGGGAAGGTACGGTTTACGTATGGCTGTTAAATGCTTCTGGAATGTCTGGTTTCATTGCATGGCTTGGAATTGCGATCAGCCATTATCGTTTCCGAAAAGCATTTATTGCGCAGGGCAAGGATTTAAATGAACTTCCATACAAATCATCGTTCTTCCCTTTTGGCCGATATTTGCTTTTGTACTTTGTGGAATTGTCATTCTTGGTCAAAATTACTCTGCTTTCATGGGAGATCATATTGACTGGAACGGCATCATGGTTTCCTATATTGGCCTGCCATTGTTCCTTGTCTTTTGGCTGGGATATAAGCTAGTTAAGAAAACAAAAATAGTTAAACTGGAAGACTGCGATCTTTCGAATTAATAAACTCTGAAAAGCCGCTAATTTTCATTAGTGGCTTTTTTCAATGATATACTCAATCTCAAGAAATTGAATGCCAAAAATCCACATCTTGTGGTTTGCTGATAATGTAGTAGTGCTTGTTTGTTTAATTAAAAATGATTCAGCAAGCGGCAAGCGGACAGTGAAGAAACGTGTAAACAGATATATCCCCTCATCTCCTGCAACTACATTATTTGATTTACTAGTTAACATAAGATTATTATCGACATTTTGCATTTTTAGTATGCCTGTCATATTGGAATATGGCAACGGCAATGCGACATTCATATAAGTTATTCCTCTATGATGGTGCTCAGAATAGAGGGCTACAAAAATCGCCTCACCCCTGCCATTCTTCCGAATCCATGCCCTTACATGGTTCCTTCCATCTTCTTGTGAATTTACGCCGATAATATCCCCTTCCATGGGTTCCCAGACTCCTCCCATGGATAAATGGATTTGCTGAATATGCCGGCTAATTTTTTCATACAGGTACGCCAAAGGCTTAAACCAGACGGACCAGCGAATATTGGCTTTTAGCGAATATTTCTTTGTATTCTCATAAAAATCGGCAATTAAAGGAGATAGTTTACTTTCATCAAATTTGTCCGAAGCGAAATTCTTCATCCTATTAATAAGGCCATCATAAATATTTGAATCAATTAATTTTTTCTTTTTTAAAAAAGAACCTCCAATCGCCCTATTGCCTACTAAGCGGCTCATCGGTTTTCCGTAAAAGGAAGAAAGCCCATCCTCAGTTCCTTCTATTAACCATCCAATCAGTGCAGGCAGGACTACCCCAAAAGCATTGACTGCCCCGTGGATAAATATCATCGACTGTATAGAGATAGAAGCAGCATTCTGCAGTCTCCCCCATGAGTAAAGAAGCGAAAAGCAAATTGTTATCATGAGAACGGCAGACGAAATAGAAATAAATATCCTGGCAAGCTTTTTCCGAAATGGTGTAGTGAAAACCAGAAAACAATATGCGTAAATAGCTGCCAGATAAATCAGGACAGAAGTAAATTCAATTGCTCTTGAAAAGCTAATCCCAGCCGCAATGGTTAGAGGGGATAAGATCAAGGCAATGGTTACGGCAGAATATAATTTTTTATACCTCAACTGCTTTCTGCCTAGAAAGCCTGCCAGAATTGGAATGATGAAAGCGGAGTAATGGAAATGCATCGCTGTGAGCAGGTTCGTAATAATGGAAAAATCCATCACCTTAATATGTGCAGTGTAAGTAAGAAACCATAATCCACCTAAACTTAAATACATAAGCCCGCTATCAATTGACAATTCAGATAGAAGCCTTGCCCTCTCTCTGCAAACCTCAAAAGTCCGAATAATGCAGTTAGAAAGGTAAATCCTAGCCACAATAAAGAAAATAAATATTCATCAGTGACTAAAGAAAACAGCGCTCCAAGTGCTGCAAAGGGATAAAATCTGCACACCCATCCTGTTAGCGGAAGAAGTGAATGGTCCCTCTTTTTCTTATCAATCAGCATGAACGAAAAGGGAACAACTACTAGTATTGAAAATAATAGCAATGCTTCTGCCGGAAAAAGGTATATCCAGCTGAAAACTAGATATAAAAGGTAAGTGGTAATTCCGAATAATAAATTCCGTTTCATTTTTTTCCACTTTCCATTTCTGTAAAATAGCCTTGATATGAAAACAGTGTACCTAGCAGTGGATTGCTTACATTGACATTAACGCAATAACAGTTTCGTCTCTCATCAAAGGATTCGATGATTCTCGCCTCTCCGTAAAGAAATTTCGGTAGGGGAATTTTTCTGCCGAACGCATTAAGCCATTGCTTCTTGGAGGTAATAATCATAGATCCTTTATTGCCAACTTGAAAGTTTAAGGTAGAAACAAGGAGATGCGGTATACCAAAGTAATCAATGATTTCATTTTGCTTATCATTTAATTGCATGACAGCATCAAAGTAGCGTTTTTTACCTTTAAAGGAAAATTCCCTATTCCATTTCACTAACTTCTCTCCAGCTTCATTTTCAAAGGCATTATTATAGATGGTAAAAGGGACATCACTCCCCCTCTCAGAAAAAAACAGCCGGTATCTAGTACCTAATTTAAACAGCTGCCTTACTAGGAAAATCCCCCCTGAAATGTTCTCCATTCTTCCTGTCCCATGGAACGAAGATTGCTCTGTAATATCATAGCGATGCTGCAGCTTTGGATGCAGACTTTGATAGGAATCCCCAAGATGGGACCGATATATGGAAGTCAATTCATCGTCCCCCTTTTGCTTCTTTTGCAATTTCTTGCTAAAGGCAGGTTGCTGCTATTTAAATACCCGATAATCGACAGGAACATCAGGGCCAGATTGAGGGTAATTGGATTAAACGGCATGATAAAGCTTTGCGGGTTGGCCAGCCAGGCTGATAAAGTAAGAGATAATATCATGATGATATGGATAAGAAAAAGCCCTCGTTTTTGAAAGGGCAATAACCAGACAATGCCAAATAGTACTTCCGCCAAGCCTATGTACCTTATTGCCAATTCTCCATCCATAGGTATCTTGATTAATGTCAATAGCATTTTAACTTCCTCGGGATGAGTGTTGATCATTTTCGGAACAAGTCCTTGATAAATCCATATGAAAGCCAGCAAGAAACAGACACTCCAATATGTCAGTGTTTTTTGCAGAAGAAGCCTAGGATGATACCCTTTTTCAAGCCATATTTTTAAAGAGTCAAAGCTCCATGCTGTAGCTCTGCCCATTAACGGCCAAAAATAGTAGAATCGATCAGCTTTCCCACTTTGCTATATCGAGTCTCATAGTCGTATTGTGTTTCAAATATAACCATGTCTCCTTTGGGAGTGTATTTCCAATACCCTCGTCCTTTCATTATCAATGAAATAGGGTTGTCTGTTTCAAATTTAAGAGATGATACCCTCTCCCCCGTTTCTTTCATTATTGTCCCGCTGCTTTCACCTGTACCTGCAATTTCCAATCCAAAACCGATTTTTGTTTTATATAAAAATCTCTGGGGCTCACTTTCCTCCCGCTTAAGATAGGTGATTTCAGTGAAGCGGAGATCCCATTCTGTGTGCAGATTAGGATTCTGTGTATGGTCCCAAATTTCATTCATTGGAGTTTGGATGGTCGTTTGTACATAAATGGGTTTTTGCAATTGTATGCTCCCTTCAATGATTAACTTTTGTTGTCTAAAAGCTAAAAATTTCATTTTAGCTCCTATATAGAGTACAACATAGTTTAACAGAATTCGACTTTAAGAAAATAGATTTTTTTAAAGGAGTTCTTTAATAATAAAATATTTCAATCGAAAGGAAGATATTTATTTTTTACACAGGGCAAACTATGGGAAGGAGGGATCAAGATGGGTAAAAGAAGAAAAATACTTGTACCAGAAGCACGAAAAGCCCTGGACGAATTAAAAGCTAAAGTTGCAGGAACTGAAAAACCAGAGGACGCAAAATTTGAAATAGCTAAAGAGAATGGAGTTCCTTTAAGCAGGGGCTATAATGGACAGCTAACTGCCTATGAAGCAGGAAAAACGGGCGGAAAACTTGGTGGCAGGATGGTCCAGGAATTGATTAAGATGGCTAAGGGAAATTTAGAAAATAAATAAGTGTAACTCTCCTGCCCCCTTTTATAGGGGGTTAAATTGTTTCCATCAGAAACTTGCTGACTTGAATGAACAGACAGTATTTTTAGGCCAAAACTGCTTATTCCATTTCCAATTATAATTTCTTTTTTAGTCATCTTCCTCATAAACTTAAATGAAAATTCCTTTGTTTGTAAATTAATGAATTTAAGAATGGGGGAAAAAAATGGAGCGGAATGCGGGTTTTTGGGTACGTCTGGGTGCTTCAGTTTTAGATGGGCTGCTCGTTAGTTTACCTTTGGGATTAGTGTGCGCTTTAATTCTTGGGGATGCAGCTGGAACACGCAATTGGCTTGCTGACTTTTTGCAATTTCTTTATAGTCTCATTATTCCCGTAATTTGGTCTGGATATGTTGTTGGAAAAAGAATTCTAGGCATAAGAATAGTTAAGCTAGATGGAAGTAATGTAAGTTTTGGAACAATGTTTTTGAGAATTGTGGTTGGTGCTCTTGTTTACACTGTGACACTTGGAATCGGATTAATAGCCAGTGCATTAATGGTCGGAACCAGAGAAGATAAACGCGCTATTCATGATTTAATAGCGGGGACATATGTTACACACAGCAGACCCGAAGATATGAATTAAAAGAATAGAATATAACTGAAAGTAAAATTCATCCTCCTCCCTTTGCAATGGCATATAACTGTATCCAACTAAAATTGCAAGCATATTTTATATAAAATTTTATTTTCAAAAAAAGTTTGACAAATTTGTGACAAAGAGTAGAATATTCAGTAAAAGGGGATGTTAAAAATGCATGTAAATCAAATGAAGCCATTATTAGCAGCGAAAAAAATCGCGACCTACGGTATAATTTTAGGAGTTATTATCTTTTTTATAAGCTTATTTGTAAGCGATTTCAACCCAAACTATTATATGTCTGTTTTTGGAATTGGCGTAGTTATAGCTTCAATGGTCTTTTTTGGATTTGGCATGTTCCTGAGTTTAGCTGATGAAGTTGCTGGTAAGCAGCAAAAAATATAATGTTCATGTTAAAAAGCCTGCATGATTTTATGCAGGCTTTTTGCATTTCCTATTACCCTTCTATCCGACGATTTTTCTCCCATCTTCTGCTAGAGCATGGTAAATCCCATGCTGAAGAGTTTGAAAACAAGGGAATTTAGATAGGCTGATTTGCGACTTGGTCATATTTTTGGCTAATTCAGCAAAAATTCCGACCAAGATAGTGTTCACTCCAATTAAAGAAGCGGCTGCTCCCAGTTTGTGTATAAATTCCGCACTATAATTACTCATTTCCATATCTAAGCCGGTTAAATCTAAAACGAGGAATTTAGCTCGATATTTGGGAAGATTATAAAGTGTTTTTACTAATAGATCCTCTGAACGGCTTTCATCATACTTTCCAATTAAGGGCACAACTACTATTCCTTCTAGGACTGGAATGATAGGAGACGAAATTTGTTTAACTAGACCTTGTAAATCCTTCGTTTTATCTTCGACCAGTGCTTCCAGCTGTTGAATGTGCTCAGACTCCTTCAGTCTGGCTAGCTGGTGCATGTTTTTTGAGACCGTTATGGAGGAAGGGTAATATTCGAATTGGCTATACCCATCTCCTCTTATTTGGTCTTTACGGACATCAAACCAAACATTGGTTCCAAATAAACCAGAAAAAATCCCCGCATAATGGGCTGCAAGAAAAGTGCCTCCAACCTTTTTACCCTGTGCTTTATTAATTTTGTATTCCCAGCTGTCACTTAACTGTACTGACACTGTATGTGATTCTTCATTAAAATCAATAATTTGCGCCTTTCCCCAGCCCGCAGATGCATATGTATTTGGTATTAATGCGGTTGCTTCAGAAATACTGACACCTTTTAATTCCCGGAAATATTCACCCACCACAATTCCTTGACGAAATCCTGTAGTTTCAAGGACTACACTTGCAGCATCTTCCCCGGAAACTTCTTCAATCGTATCAAAAAAAGTTTTCATCGCAGTAGAAATCCAAAAAAGCACTGCATCTTCTTTTTCAAATAAAAATTTCCCCTCAGCTATATCCCACTCAAATTCAAGACCAGCTACATTGATTTCATCTTTTTTTGGTTTCCCGACTGTGCTCAAATAAAAAAGCCCCTCTCCATTATGTGAAAGAAATATTATATGCAAATTCATAACTTTAACGTTTCTTATATCCATTTTAATTTACATCTATTAATTTTAAATGTCTAATAATAGGCTTCATAGAGTATCTATTTCATTAATGTAAAAAGAGAGCCTCTGGGGCTCCCTTTCTTTCGTATTAAAACTCTGCATTTCCAGTTGTTCTTGGGAAAGGAATAACATCGCGGATATTGGTCATTCCTGTCAAATACATGATAAGACGTTCAAATCCTAGGCCGTATCCTGAATGCTTGGTTTCTCCGTACTTACGCAGTTCAAGGTACCACCAGTAATCTTCCCTATCCATCCCAAGCTCTTCAATTCGGCTAGCCAATACTTCTTCGCGTTCTTCCCGTTGGCTTCCGCCGATAAGCTCTCCGATTCCTGGAACCAACAAGTCTGTAGCTGCAACAGTTTTGTTATCTTCATTTGTTCTCATATAAAATGCTTTTATCTCTTTTGGATAATCGGTCACAAATACCGGGCGCTTATAAACTTTTTCACACAAATAGCGCTCATGCTCTGTTTGAAGATCCAATCCCCAATCGACAGGATAATCGAATTTTTCTCCTGAATTCTTTAAAATTTCGATTGCTTCAGTATAAGTAACTCTGCCGAAATCAGACCCATATGCATTATTCAGTCTTTCCATTAACGTTTTGTCAATGAAGCTATTGAAGAACGCCATTTCCTCAGGAGCTTGTTCAAGAACATAGCCGATCACATATTTAACCATCTCTTCAGAAAGGTCCATTACATCTACTAATTCTGCAAATGCTACTTCAGGCTCAATCATCCAGAATTCAGCAGCATGCCGCGCCGTGTTTGAGTTTTCAGCTCTAAAAGTTGGCCGAATGTATAGACATTACGGAATGCAAGTGCAAAGGTTTCCGCCGATAATTGCCCGCTTACTGTCAGGTTCGTTTCTTTGTTAAAGAAATCCTTGCTTAAATCCACTTTTCCTTCTTCTGTTTTTGGAAGCTTATCAAAATCCAGAGAAGTAACCCGGAACATCTCTCCAGCTCCTTCTGTATCACTTCCAGTAATGATTGGTGTGTGTACGTAGACAAAGCCTTTGTCCTGAAAGAATTTGTGAATAGCATAAGAAGCAAGTGATCTTACTCTGAAAACAGCTGAAAAAGTATTAGTTCTTGGGCGAAGATGTGCAATCGTTCTTAAGTATTCGAAGGTATGCTTTTTCTTCTGCAATGGATAATCTGCGTTTGAATTTCCTTCAATGATAATTTTTTCTGCTTTGATTTCAAAAGGCTGCTTCATTTGCGGTGTTAATACGTAAGTTCCTTCGACCGTTATAGAAGAACTGATAGGCAGCTTGGCAATTTCTTTAAAGTTTTCCAGCTGGTCATCAAATACCACTTGTACACCCTTAAAAAAAGTACCATCATTTAATTCAATAAAACCAAAAGTTTTGGAATCCCTTACAGTCCGAATCCAACCGGATAACTGAACTTTTTGGTCTGCATAGCTTTCCTGATTTCTGAATAAATCCTTAATTACTGTTTTTTTCATCGTTGTTACCTCCTAAAACATATGTATATAAAAATAAAAACCCTTCATCCCGAAAAGGGACGAAAGGTTTAATTTCCGCGGTACCACCCAAATTGTCATGAAAGACCAACTTTGCAAGCAAAAGCATGCTTCCAGCCAATAACGTGCTGGTGACGTCCAAGCCTACTAGGGAAAATCCTTTTCGGTTAGAAACTCTGAGGTGTTCTTCATTAATGCTTCCTCACCAGGCTCCCACCACCCCTGATTCGCTATGGATTGCAGCAATAATTACTTTCCTCTTCATCGTTTTTAATTTTTTCTATTCATTATTATATAAAATATCATATTAAATAATCAATTTACAACTGTATTAGCATTTATTTGTGAAAAATTTACTAGTTATTTAATTATTACGTGATAGTATTTCTATAAGATCATTGGAAGGTCCTGAGAAAAAGACGGTTTTCCAGCCATTTTTCAATGTGTATGGTCCTTCAACAGGCTTTATTTTGTAGTTTTCAAAACGGGCAAGTATTTCATAGAAATTTTCTGTTTCAAAGCAGATGTGTATGCTCTCTGTTTGGTTGTAAGCTGCAGCTGCTTTTACAAGTTCCAGTTTGAAATCTCCCAATGTCAGAAATTGAATCTCCTCCTCTTCAAACTCTATACGCTCAGCTTCCTGGAATCCTAAAACATCCTTATAAAATTTTATAGATTCACTTAAATTATCAACTTCAAGAGAATAATGGTGAAATTTCAACATGTTTTCACCTCAAATAATTAGATTTATATCCCCGAATTCATGCCACAGGTATTGTTCAAGAATAGCTTCCTGATAGGCATTGAACAGTTTATCCTTTTCCACAAATGCGGACAGCATCGCTAAATGGCTCGCTTCAGGTTCGTGAAGGCCTGTAATAATTGCATCAGCCGCTTTTAATTGGTATTCAGGTGTTATATACAGATTCGTCCATCCTGACAGGGATCCGCTGTTCATTGCAGACTCTAGGGCTCTTACTACGGTAGTTCCAACAGCAATAATTCTCCCACCCGAAAGCTTTGCTTCCATAATCGTAGTCCAGGACTCTGATGGAATAAAGTACTCTTCATGATTGGCTTCAGGCGAATGATCCCATTTATCATCCAATAAATAACTTAGTCCAGTGTGAAGCTGCATAGAGGTAATTTTCACACCCTGACGCTGAAGCTTGAATAATAGCTCCCAGCTGAATGCCCTGCCAGCCGAAGGCATTTCTACGGAACCAGGCTGTGCGGCAAAAACTGTCTGGTAATAATCCAGCTCCCAAGGATGATTAATATATTCATACCTTACAGGTTCACCAACGGAATAAATATGCTGAAATAATTCATTTCCGGTTTTTGAAAATAGAATGGTGACAAGAGGAGAATTATCATTTTTTTTGATGATATTCCCGCTAAGGTCCTCTGAAAAAACAAGCCGATCACCCGGATGACTGGTTTCAGAGACCACCAGCGCTTCCCAGGTTGCCCCGTTTATTCTGCGCGCAAGTCTGACTTCGACTTCCTCACTGAAGTTGTCCTTATGCTTTTTAGCCTTTAATATTGCCGGCAGTGTTCGGCTGCTATTAATAACGAGAACATCTCCAGATTTTAAATAATTGCCTAATTGATCAAACCGGTCATGTGAGGTGATTCCTGTTTTTCTGTCCAATACCATCATCCGGACCTGATCCCTTCTAATTCCTCTTCTTTCAGGTGGCATGCTTGCGTTAAGAGAATCAGGCAGATGGAAAGCTAAGGTATCCTGCAGCATAGTTATTCCTCCCTTTCATGGAATTCTGGCCTGGAACCGCTGTCCGTTAACACCTTTTGAACGATCCGAAGCGAGATATTGGAACACACCGACAAGATCATGAGGATTAGCAAGCTCGTAATCGCAATCTGGAACTGCAAGCTGATGCATTTCTGTATCCATCTCTCCCGGATCAACCATATTCACTCTTACATTAGTTTCACTTACTTCATCAGCCCATGTTTCGGTTAGCCCTTCTACCGCGAATTTCGATATCCCATAGGCACCCCAGCCAGCATATCCAACATTTCCGGCTTCAGAAGTCACATTAATCACAGATCCTTCATTTCTAAGCAGCATTCCTGGAAGCACTCTTCTCGTGACTAAAAAAGGACTGGTTGCATTTACTCTTAATACTTCCAGGAAATCTTCCTCTGGGTAATCAAGCAAAAAAGGCATTGGACTTGGACCCAGGATGGATGCATTGTTAATTAACACATCAATTTTCCCAAATGTTTCCTCTGTCAAAGCGACAAACCGCTCAACATCCCTTGAATTTGCCACGTCTGCCCTAACTGCCAGCACTTCTGCAGCACCTGAATTTTCTGCTTCCCGTTTAATTTGATGCAAGAGGCTCTCTCCTCTTGCGCAAATGGCTAATTTAGCTCCTTCTTTTGCAAAGGCAAGCGTTAATGCCCTGCCAAGACCCTTTGATGCACCTGTTATCATCACAACCATCTCATTTTTCATTCCAATCTCTCCCTCTAATTAAATCGATTATCTGCTTTTATTATAAAATTTATTTCATCTCTAATCTTCATCAGTAAGCAGTAACTTTTCTCAGACTTTAGTCCAATATTGTTCAAGAAAAATATGTTAACAAATTCCTTGGAATTTTCACATTATTTTACAGGAATTAACATCAGTTATGTCGAATTGATTACCGAACGTACGTTTGATTTCTTAAAGGAGGAAGATGGAGTTGGATAAATTAACATGTATTGCATTTATCATGTATCAGTCTTCAGAGAATCAAATTGTAAAAAACCTTGCCATTCAGTTACTTAAGGGGGACACCACCATTAAGGACCTTAAAAAGGATGCATTCGCATTTTCGTACATCACAAATGCAGAAATAACAGCAAAAAAACAAAAAATTAACCGCCTTAAGGTTCAACAGTTTGCAGAAGAATTTTTGATGATAGAAGTATAAAAATTTTAGCCGGCTTGCTCAAGTAAGTCGGTTTTTGTCAATTAATTGTAAAAAATGTATGTATATTAACAGTTAATTTTGTGCTATTCTTAATAAAGAACATATTATCTTGTGGCCTTAAGGTTTAGGATAGTTTGCGAGTTGGTATATAAAAAATAACAACAGTTATTTTAAGAAAATAAGAAAGGAAGATTCTAAAATGGTACAAGTTAATATCACAGTAAATTTTGAAGGAAAAAATTATCTTACAAATGTTATTGCAGCAAAAAATACATCTGAAGAAGAAATTTCACGCCTTGCAATGCAGCAGGTTCAAGATCAATGGAGAAAATAAGGATTTTCTCTTTTTTCATTTCGTAGCCTAATTTCCTTCCCACAATCGAATTTGAAAGAAGGAAACTTAATTTGTACAAAAAAAGCAGCTTTCCAAGGGAGAGCCGCCGATCATTTCTTTTTAATTCATCTTAAACACAATCTTCCCAAATTGCCTTCCCTCTTTCAATTCCTCATATGCTTCTTTGTATTCCTCGATTGAATAAACCCTTTGGGACATTATCGGCCTAATTTCATATTCTTCATAAAAGGAAAGTGCAGCTTCTAAATCGGCTTGTGCTACCATTCCCGTGAAGAGATAATTTACATTTTCTATCTGTTCCTTTTCAATAGGCCCTGACGAAGATCCGAATAGAAGCAATCTACCATAATCAGACAAAGATTGAATACTTGATTCAATTGAACCTTTTCCATTTCCGTCGATTACTGCATCTGCTCCTTTCCCTTGAGTAAATTCCATTACCTTTTCAGCTACATTCTCTTTTTTATAATTGATTCCGTGTATAGCTCCGAGTTGTTTCGCTTTTTCAATTTTTGCATCGGAGCTTGATGTCACGATCACGTTTACTCCCATCCTAACTGCAAGCTGTAAGATGAATGTTGCAACTCCTCCGCCAATTCCCTGGAGAAGAAGTGTTTCACCCTTTTCAAGTTTCCCCTGTACAGTGGTATTCCCCCAAGCTGTGCTTAATGCAAGTGGAACTGCAGCAGCTTCTTCAAATGTTAAGTATTCCGGTTTTTTTAAAATGAAACTTGCAGGTGCTTTTACAAATTCAGCAAAAGTGCCATCGGTTGGCCCTCCTAAAAAGGAAGGAAACACATTTTCATCTTCTTCATCAGTTAATTGTGGATTGATGATCACTTCATCCCCTTCTTTCCATCCTGCAACACTGCTTCCGGTTTCAACAATTACACCTGAAGCATCTCCGCCTGCAATGAAGGACCCATATCCTTTTAATGCCTGCCATTGTTCATTCATATATAGATCTCTGTGATTTAATGCCGCAGCACGCACAGCAATTAAAACTTCTTCAGTTCCAATTAAAGGTTTTTGTACATCCTCCAGTTTAAGTGAATTTTTCTCATCGACATTTACAGTGATTGCTTTCATTATTATTTCCTCCTCTTTTTTTGTAAAATGTTTAATTTACACATGTGACACAGTCTTTAATTTCCCATTTTCATAGTCTGAGAGGCCTGTATGGTATGACAGGCAAGGTTTCAAGTGTGCGAAGCCGAATGATGTAGTCCTTTATATATGAGTCTCTCTTTGCCTCATTTGTACCAGAAGGCATGACAAATGGTTCAATAATGTCCATGCCGGTATAGTACAATTTTTCATGCTGGACATTAAACAATAAATCTTCCATTCTTCCTTTTAATGAATCAACACCGTAATTGTTTAAATCGGCACCCCCAGTCGTAATGGACAGCATTGCTTTTTTCCCTTTCAAGTTGCCTTGGTCGTATGCACCAGGACCGTAGGCAAAGCCGTAGGAAATCACCCTGTCAAACCACCCCTTTAATATCGCAGGCGGATCAGACCACCACATTGGATATTGGAAGATGATAATGTCGGCTTTTTGAATTTTTTCTTGCTCCAACCTTATATCCTTAGCAAATGTACCATTCTCAAAAGCATAATATTGTTCAAGGATGTAATTTAATTTATCTGGATTTTTTAATTCAATGAAGTCATTCTTATCTGCTGCAGCCTTGAATTTCATTTCGTATAAATCTGATACCACAACATCATGGCCTGCCTCGGTCAATTCCTGTACCGCTATTTCTTTTAAAGCACCGTTTAATGACAAAGGCTCCGGATGAGCAACTACAAGCAATACATTCATCTTATTCATCCCTTTTATTCGTTCTATTTGTATAGAACTAAATATATTTTTAATTATAATCGAATTAATTGAAAGTGCAAGAAAAAAATCCCAAACATGGAACGTTTTATTTTTATCGATTATTTGATATGCTTGAAATAATGAAGTTTGGAGTGTGAGGAAATGTCATATAAAGTCCAGGGAGATTTTACTCCGGTTTACGAACTGGCAATCAGCCTAAAATTATATATTGATAAAAAAATGATTAAAAACGCCGATTTAGGTATCGACTGGTACAAAAGGGTTTCAACTGTCCTTGATGAGGAATTTAAAGAATATATTGTGGGATTTAATGAGGAAGCATGCTGTTTCAGTTATTTATTTCTATTAATCTGGCTGTCTCCAAATAAGGAAAATGTAAACGAGTTCCTTATTTGGCTAAAAAAGCTGACACCCGGAGAAATGTATGAGAAGCTTTCTCCGATTGTGGACGAGGCTCTTCCAAATGATTTAGGAAAATTGCGTGATGTTTATGTCAGCCTGCTTTCAAAATGGCAAAACCAATATTTCACGGATATCGATCCTTTAATTGTGGAAACTCTCCAAAAGAATGCCCAAAGCATTACTAAAGCGAAAATAACAGATTCCATTGAATTTGTGGAAAAAGTCTCTGGCGGGATACGCATTCCGTCTTTTGAGAGTCTTGAAAAAATCATTTTAATTCCCAGCTACCACCAATCGCCTTTTATTACCTACCATAGGCATCAATCCATTTTTCTTGTTTTTTATTCTGTTGATTTGCCAAATGATGATTCTTTTGCCCCAAGTAAAGCTTTGCTCCGCCTGGCAAAGGCTGTCTCTGATGAGAACCGGTTGAAAATTTTAAAAAAACTGACAGAAGGACCTAAAAATTTTTCCAGTCTTTTAACGGGGCTTGAGGTTTCTAAAAGTACAGTCCATCATCACATAATGGCTCTAAGGTCCGCGGGTTTAATCAGTGTCCTTGTTTCCGAGGACTGCGGACATGATGAATATATACTCCGCTCTGCAGGAGTCGACGAATTAGCCGGATACTTAAAAAAATATCTTAGCCTTTAGTGATAACTAAAAAAAAATCCGGACAGAGTTAATTGTCCGGATTTTTACTGTTTGTTTTCTAATTGTTTCGTGTGGATTCCACGTAAGCTTACATATGAAACCCTCGCACCGATTAAGGCGAAGGTCATGTCCCACTGTGTATCCCATACATCACGCTGCGTTTTATTCCCACTTGAATGTGTAGCTTGCAATGGCAAATGCCACTGCGAGCCAACCGAATAAAATCGCAAATTCAGGCCAAAGGGTTGCAACGGGTGTGCCTAAATTCATCGTCTCTCTGAGTGCGTTGCTTAAATGAGAGATTGGCAGCAGCTTAACAATTGGCTGGAGGAAATCAGGCATATTTTTGATAGGGAAAAAGACGCCTCCCAAAAAGAGCATTGGGAACGATAGAAAGGCGGCAATCGGTCCGGCGCTTTCGGGAGTTTTAGCAATACCCGCAATGATAAAGCCGATTGCCATAAAGGCAAGTGTCCCGAGAACAACGAGCCCAATAAGCACCAGCCATGATCCCTTTACAGATAAATCAAAAACAAGGTTTGCAATTAATAGGACAAGCAATGCCTGTGTACCATTTAATATGAGCCGTGCTGTAATTTGTGCAGCTATAAAGGTGGAAGCCTTAAGCCTGGTTCCTTGCATCCTTCTCAAAATTCCCCGTTCGCGCCACGCGGAAATCTGTCCGGCCACCCCGTTCATGTTATTGCTCATAATCATCATGGCGACAATTCCTGGTACAAGAAAATCAATATAGCGGAGTTTGACTGCTTCAATTCCTTTGGAAGAGACTTTTAAAATCGGTTTATAATTGACCGCTTTTTTGCTTGCAGTATCGATCATTTGAGAAATTACCGTTATGCCGAGCTGAGAGGCAGCCATGTTTGTTTCGTTATAATAGACAGGGATATCGAGTGCATGGTCAGTTGTTTTACTGATAACCTGTTCTGAAAAGCCTTTAGGTATTTCCAAAGCAAGCTGATTATCGCCTTTTTTTACACTCTTTATTGCTTTTTCTTTTGATGAGAATAAATCTATTTCGATAGTTCCGGCACCCTTAAATGAATTTAAAAGCCCTTTTGAGGCGTCCGTTCCATCATGGTCGACAACCCCTATAGATATTGACAGATCATTTCCATTACCTAAAAACGATCCCATGGTCAGCATTAGCACAATTGGAAAAAACAGTGTCCAGAAAAGCACCTGCCGGTTTCGCAAAAAAATCCTTAGCTGCGCCAATGTTAATTGCCAATATGCTCTCATTCTTCACGAAGCCTCCTTCCAGTCATATGAATAAATACATCCTCTAACGTCGCGGTTCTTGTTTTTAAATCGGATAATAATATACCTTCCTCGGAAGCATATCCGATTAGAGAGGTTAACGTATTCTGCAAATGATCGGTATAGAGTGTGAAAACTTCTTCTCTCCTGCTAACCTGTTTGACGCCATCCAGAGACGCAAGGTAATTCTCATCAATAGAAAGACTACCTCGAAACTCAACCGCACTGTCGGATTGAAGCTGTTTAACGAGCGCATCTGGAGTATCAAGAGCAATTAATTCACCTTTATCCATTATGCCGATTCGGTCACAAAGAACATGGGCGTCATCCATATAATGAGTGGAGAGTACGATCGTTTTACCCTTTTCTTTAAGTTTTAGGATAATGTCCCAAAGAGTACGTCTTGCCTGAGGATCAAGGCCTGTAGTCGGTTCATCAAGGAAGATAATTTCCGGGTCGTGAATAAGAGCCAGAGCAATAGCCAATCTTTGTTTTTGTCCTCCGGAGAGTGCCTTCACCCGTTCATTTTGTTTTTCTGCCAGAATCATTTCATCAATTAAATCTGGAATCGATACATGCTTAGGATAAAAACTTGCATACATTTCGATAATTTCCTTAACTGTTAATAATTCGAATAGAGAAGTTGATTGCAACTGTATCCCTATTACATCTTTAATTTTTTTTTGCTCCTTAATGATATCAAAACCAGACAGCAGAGCAGTCCCTCCGTCCGGCTTACGTAGACAAACGAGCATTTCGATCGTTGTAGTCTTTCCTGCACCATTTGGTCCAAGAAAGGCCAAAACTTCCCCTTTTTCAACTGTAAAACTAACATCGTTTACAGCAGTAAAACTTCCGTATCGTTTTACCAGATTTTTAACTTCGATCATACTTAGCTGCTTCCTTTCCGCCCCTTTTTAGTAATTAAACCCGCAGGTTATCTGCACGCCAGTCTTTAACCGTTTTTTTAATTTCGGCAGGTAGTAATTTTTCGTTAATAGCTTTTTCATATAACGTTGGAAATTCAGCATCATTCGCAAATCTTAATGCAATGATCTGCCCAATCGTTACTTGTGGATCAAGAGTCTTTCCCGTTAAACGATAAAGCCGAAAATTCTCCTCAGTACGAATAACCCTATCTTGTACCTTCAGGGAATATAGGCGTACAAGTGCAAAGGTTAAAACCAATCCCATTGAACCCGTTACCAGCAAAATTGCAGCGAAAACCCCATCTCCATCTTTAAGAGAAAAAATCAGATGGACGATTGAGCCGATAAGTGTAAAAACCATAAGGAT
This sequence comes from Neobacillus sp. PS3-34, assembly GCF_030915465.1. Classification (GTDB taxonomy): domain Bacteria; phylum Bacillota; class Bacilli; order Bacillales; family Cytobacillaceae; genus Neobacillus_A. Next base: position 4,342,588 of record NZ_CP133267.1, on the reverse strand, counting down.
TGAACCAACATAATGGTAAGGCGGGTGAATCCGAGCGTGATTTTTTAAGCTTTGTTCTTTCATATGTATCCTCTCCCCTTTTAATACTTATTTCCATTATAAACACATCCTTCCATTTAAACGAATTTTAAATATAAAAAGCCAGCCGATTGTTTACGGCTGGCTCTCTTTATGCTAATTATGGATTTAAATTTCTCAGGCAAACTTGGTAGCTGCCAGTCTATATTCCGCCATAATTGTATCTATTATTTTTTGAACAGGAAGAATGTCTTTTATTTCTGCTACTCTTGAGCCAGCAAATACAAGCCCGTTCTCTGTATCACCATCTAGTGACATTTTTAATGAATCAAGTGTACAAAAACGATAGGAGCAATTTTTTAAGCAATCCAGGCATTTAGCGATTTTTAATTTGCTGTCACCGCTAATCATTTCGGTGAATTTATTTTTTATAGCCCTGCCCTGCAAGCCGACGGTTGTTTTTACAAGGACCAGATCTTCCTTTTTCGCCTCTACATATTTTTGCTTAAAAGAAAGAGGTGCATCACATTCTTCACTGGCAACAAATCTTGTTCCCATTTGGACTCCTGATGCTCCCATATTCAGGGCTTTGGCAAGATCCTCCCCTGTTAAAATACCGCCAGCAGCAATAACAGGAATATTGACTGCCTCCACAACCTCGGGCAGGATATCAAACATTGGCCTGTCCGTCCCTAGATGTCCGCCGGCCTCAAAACCTTCTACAACAACAGCTGCTGCACCCAGGCGCTCTGATAATTTTGCCAATTTAGCAGAAGAAACAATCGATAGAACAGGAATCCCTGCTTCCTTCCCCCATGAATACATGTCCCTGGAAATGCCGGCACCAGAAATAATAAAATCTACTCTTTCCTCCAGGGCAGCCTTCATCTTTTCAGCGAAATCATTCATAGCAAATAATACGTTTACACCTAGATACCCCTTACCTTTCATTATTTGCCTAGCCTTTTGGATATGGGTTCTCAACTCTTCTATAGATATGCCTGTTCCCGAAATGATGCCAATGCCCCCTGCATTCGCTACCGCCGAAGAAAGTCCGCTTAATGATATCCCAACACCCATGCCGCCCTGTAATATAGGAACTTTTGGTGTCATATGGCCAATTTTTAATTGTGGAAAATTCAAAGCCAATACCTCTTTTCATATTTATAGGTGGTTGAATCTCATCCATTGTAACGTTATATTTTAGAAAACGATGTGATAATTATCACCAGGTATTAATACATGGTGATATTTTATATTTTAATTAGGCTGTTTTCGTATACTTTGTTGCTATATAAGGGGTAGTTGATTTTCACTCCAGGATGCTCGCTTTCCGCGGGGCGGGCGGTGAGCCTCCTCGGCGCACAGCTCCTGTGGGGTCTCACCTGTCCCGCTGCTCCCGCAGGACGTTGAATCAGCTTCCTAGAATCAACACCGCACGAAGGAAATGCGAGAGCATTTTCGAGGAGCTCGCACTTTCCGTTCCAATAAACTTCTTTTTCAACGATTTGTTTTTTAAAACCTATTTACAAAACAACAATCTTTTAGAAAACAGCCTTTAATTAAAAATAATAAATTTTTTGTTAATTTAATGTTTATTGGTATTTATCAAGGGTAAATAAAGAGTGCAAGGCCAAAACAAAACAGGAGGGACTGGTCCAAAATGGAGTTAACAGCGACTCAAAGGTTAGTTATTGGCAATGCAAATGACGAAGGGGCATTTGCTGAGCGGTGCATTGGAACGCTCGTCTGTAATCGATATACTTAAGATCGATACGACCCCATGCAAATTGTAACCTTCTCAAGATTCTCTTATATGGAGACTGAAAAAAGGTGCGAACCATTTGGTTTGCACCTTTTTTCATCACCAAAGAAATTATAAAATTAAATGGTGCAGATAACTTCTACAAATTGTATTAATCTAGCTCCACAAGGAAAACGTCGGCAGCATATGCTTCGCACGAAGAAAAAGCGATAGCTTTTTCGAGGAGCACCCAGCCCCTCGGGGTCATAAGCCAAATCACTTCAGAAATCAGGACAAGGAACGCTTCGACAGCATACGCATCGCACGAAGGAAAAGCGATAGCTTTTCCGAGGATGACTGCGCGATTCGTCTTATGCCTGTCAGGGCTAAACAGGGCGCTTGCGCCTTTTGTTTTGAAAAGGAACAGCTTTGTCCAAGCTGCCCCATCCTCCTATTCGCTTTTTGGTTAACCAGAATTTATGTACATAAAATTCTGAACGCATAAGTGCAAATACGTTTTTGCCCTGCTTTAAGGCTCGGCAATCACCGAGTTTTCTTTATTATATAAAGTTCTGTTGGAACAGCTTCCATTAATGGGCTCAAGCCGTTTGTGGCAAAAAGGCGCAGCTCATGCATCGCACGTGTACAGGCTGTGTAAAATAGTTTCCGTTCACTTTCACGTTTATAAAGCGAACTATCATAAAGTATGACTGCGTCAAATTCTATCCCCTTGGCCAAATAAGCTGGAAGGATTAAGACTCCTTTTTCATAAGAGACCGTCCCTTTTTCAATCAATCGGCAAGAAATTCTTTCTCTGATGGCCTCATAAGCACGTTTACTTTCCCCAGCCGTAAGGCAAATAACAGCAATCGTCCGGTGTCCTTCCTTTTTCAGATTCTCAATAGTGTTAATAATTTTTTGATTTAAATGAGTAGTATCCGTGAATGAAATGACGGGTTTATTTCCATTCCGGTTAAAGGGCTCTATTTTGTCTCCACCTACAATTAAATGCTTTGTAAACTCAACAATTTGTCTTGTAGAACGGTAAGTCCTCATTAATTCAATGGTTTCTAAATCTGCACCATCCTTTGGAGGATTGGTTAACACGGTTGCCGAACCCGTTGCACCAGAAAAAATTGCCTGATTATAGTCCCCAAGCAGAGTCATCTTGCTATAAGGGAAAAGCATTTGAATATATGCAAATTGGAAAGGAGAATAATCTTGGGCTTCATCTATAAAAATGTGCCGAACAGAGGTATTCGATTTTCTTCCTTCTATTAAATCCTGCAAATAAACAAACGGTGTGGCATCTTCATAGGCAATTTCTAAATTCCTTAGCTTTAATAAGCTCGTTGCACAGATATCCACCCAATTTTCGGGAACCAGCTGGGCTGATTCCACAGGCATCTTAAATAGTTGCAGGTAAATCGCTGGCAAATCAATAAATTTCATTTTTTTAACCCGCCTAAACACAGGCTTGAATTTTTCCTTAACAACCATTTCAGCTAATAGCCTTTGTTCCCTTTCAAAATCATCAAATGTATTTTCATTATATCGGCTCTTTTCTTGAAGCTTTTTAAATGCTTCCACATAAAAATCTTTATCCAAAAATTGTACTTCTTCCTCGACCCAGCTTTTCGAACGTTCCTGCTTAACTTTCCTTTTCAATTCCTTTAAAAGCCATTCCTTTACAAGTTGCATACGATTAGGTATTGAATAATTCCTGTCAAGGGTATAAAAGAATTCTTCTATTTCCTTTTTGGAGAAGATCGTTGCCTTTCTAAATGTAATGTCTCGAAAAATTAGTCCTTCTCCGGAAAGGTATTGAACATATTGATCAATATTGTTTTTAAAATTAAGAGAAGCTTTGTAGCGGATTCCATCTACACGCACTTTGTAATTATTATCGGAATTAGAAAGTAAATATTCCATTTGGCTAAATGGATCTTCCACCTCAAATTCATTTCCAAGTCTGCTGGTCAAGTATTCCTGAAAAGTGGTTTGCTGCATATTCTCCTCCCCAAGTTCTGGGAGAACAGTAGCGACATAACTATTAAAAAGTGGATTAGGAGAAAAAAGCAGAATATTTTCTGATGTAATGGTTCCGCGATATCGATAAAGTAAATATGCCACTCTTTGTAAAGCAGCAGAGGTTTTCCCACTTCCCGCGACGCCTTGAACAAAAAGAAGCCTGCTGGTTTCGTTACGGATAATTTGGTTTTGTTCTTTTTGAATCGTAGCGACAATGCTTTTCATTTGAGTACTCGCGTTATTGCCAAGTACTTCCTGCAGCATTTCATCACCAATGGTCACGCCTGTTTCGAACATTCCTTTTATATGAGATTCTCGAATAATAAACTGTCTTTTTAACTCCATCTCCCCTTCAATTATCCCTTCCGGTGTCGCGTATTGTGCAGGTCCCGGTGAATAATCATAGTAAAGGCTGGATATTGGGGCACGCCAATCATAAATAAGGAAGTTTTCATCGTTTTTATCCATAAACGAAGCGATACCGAGATATACAGTCTCTGCAGCGGTCTCTCCTTTTTCATGAAAATCAATCCGTCCAAAATAAGGAGAGTACTTTAATCGTGCAAGGGTCTTGAGCTGCTTGTCCATTTGTTTATGAGTACGTTCCCGCTCTGAAAGCAATTCTGCCTGCTGTTTGATGCTGGTATGAGTTTCTAGAATATCATCTGGCTCATCAAAATTGACTGTTACATCCTCCCAGAATGTCTTGCGTAGTTGAAAAACATCTGAGCTAATTTCTCCAGCATTTTTTCTGAGTCTAGCAACTTTATTATTTATTTCCTTTGCAACATAATCCACACGGTTTTGTTCGTTTTGCCATTCTTTATGCTGGATTTCACTCATGTAACCACTCTCCAGAAATATATTTCGGCCTCACGTTTGACATTGAACGAGAAATGTGTTAATGTTATTATAGAGTAATTATATCGTAATAAATAAAAGTACATATGCCGGCTTTCATAATAACATGCACAGGAAAGAATTTCAAGTGCATGTTACTTATGCAACCTTACTTTAAATACCGCCTATGTGGCGGTATTTTCTGTTTTTTGGTCACTTTATACTGCCAGCCTGTATATATCTTTTGCAATTTTAAGGATATCTGTTTTTTGATTTCGGACGTTCAATAAAACTACGACAGATGTTTTACCATTAAAAATAACGTGAATTGAATTCCATCCCCCCAAATATCCTCTGCTAAAAATATAATTATGTTTTACATACATCCCAAGTCCATAACCCGATTTTGATCCGGCCTCAGCATTTTTCTCAATGATTTTTTTGATATGAGTTGCCCGTTCATTAGGGATAAATCGTATTTACATAAATCCGAAGCAGTGGAGTAAATATCTCCTGCTCCGTAAAGCAAAAAAATATTAATTTCTTTTACGGGCTGAAACTGATTCTGATCCTTGAAATATCCCATAGCTGCATATGGTACGGGATTTTCTTTGCTAATAAAGCCGGAATGGTTCATAGATGCCCGCTTAAAAATGTTTTTATCAATATAGGAATGTAATGAAATGCCTGTGATTTTCTCTAAAATGTATCCTAATACCATATAATTAGTGTCTTTGTAATCCCACCTGGTCCCTGCTTGAAAACGGACAGCCTTTTTTTTATTTCTTCGATTATATCTTTAGGTGTGCTATTTTTCCTGATTGAATGCAATCGCCGAATACCCGAAGTATTTGTTAATAAGTGTTGGATTGTTATATTTTCACCATTAGGGAAATGGTCAATATATTTCGAAACAGGATCCTGAAGATTTACCAATCCCCGTTCTTCCAGCTGCATAAAACTAGTGGCTACAAGTGACTTAGTGATTGAAGCAATTGGAAAGGTAGTTTCAGGATGATTCCGTATTTTTTTTTCGAAATCAGCAAAACCGTTCCCTTCGTTAACTATTAATTTATTCCCCGACATGACAGCAATACTTCCATTAATATCGTTATTTTTTAAATAGGAACGGATCTTATTCATTTGCTTTGTATCAGGCTCCAAGGCAGATGCTCTTCTTTCTTTTGCTACTATGTCGTATATTATCCCGTGCTGCTGACAGACTGGAAAAATAAATAAGATTAATGCTAATAAGGTGTAAAGTTTTCGGTTTCCATAATACATATGATAGACCTCAGCTTTCTAGTCAAGGTATTTACCCACCTATATTCTTATACAGATTAAAAAAACCTAACCATAAATTTTTCTTAGTTATATTTCCTCCAAAAGAAGGTGAAAATAATAAAAGTCATTTTCCCGAGGTTAAAATAATGATAATTTGTTTATATTTCACCTTAACGTGGATTATTTTCCTCAGTTTATTATCAACTGGGAATAAATTAGGCTTAATAAAGGCTTCATTCTTGTTCCTAACAGTTTGTTTATTGAATTCACATTTCTATCTTCTAATTTCCGAGAATTTTAAAGGCTTTACGGTAAGTGACAAGACAACCCACTATATTTCATTTATTTTATGGAAGACTTTGATTGTTCCTGCTTTTTTGGTATTAAGTTTTAAGATTTCCAGGGGGATGGTAGCCGCTAAATATTTAATTCTTTTATCTGGAGGTTTTTTTGCGGTATGTATGGCAGTGGTGGATGAAATTGGTAAAACAGTTGGGCTTTATACATATGAGTGGTGGAATTTATTTTGGTCACTGCTTTATTTTTATAGCTTATATCTCAGTACATATTGTTTATACCAATTGTTTATCAAATTGGAGGACGCTTAAAAAATGATTGTTGAAAAAGCTTTCGATTTAAATGATTGGGTTGTATTATTCAGCATCTGCATTATTTGGATTGGTTTCTTCTTTTTGCCTAAACCCTTTTCAAGACAGACTATTGTACTAGTTATGCTGTATGGTGTTACGGTTGCCAGCGTGTTCGATAATTCTTTTGGAGCCAAGGCGTTTGATTTTTACGATATTATGGATGGGCCAGTCTATGATTTAATGGATTTTTTTGTTTATTTCCTTTACCCGCCTTTTGCTTATGCTTTTATTTATTTTCACCGAAAACTGAATATTAGATCGTATAAACTTGTACTTTATATTTTAATTTGGTCCATGCTTTCGGCTGCCGTGGAATTTATTCTTTCCAAGGCGAATGTTTTTACCTATAAAAACGGCTATAGCATTTATTATTCCTTCTGTATTTATCTTACAATCCAGACAGGACTCTACTATTTCTTTAAATCTATAACAAATGATGGATGGTATAAAAGTTGGGTTTGAGGAAAACTTGGTTTACATGTTAATGGAAAAAGTGGATGATTGCACGAATTGAACGCAACAGTAGTCCGAAAAGAAATTCAATTAAACAAGAAACGATTTCTTCCGCTATTTCCAATAAAATGTGCTTACCAATTCCATCTGAACTTTTTTTCCTCTTTTCTTGGAAATTTTTGAATTTCATGTTCTTGTATCTCCGCTTCTTGTATTTTTAATTTTCTATTTACATAATAGAATTAAATTAGAGGTTTTTGAACAGCTTTTTAATGGTAAAAAAATCGCCCTTTTTTGAGGGCGATTTTTTTACCATTAATATATTACTTATCCAATTCGGCCTTTAAATATTTTGCAAGTTCTAGCATGCCATATTTGCCAGCCTTCGCTTCCGCTTCGTGATTATAGTTTGTATTTGAGTTAATATCATACGTATAAATTTCATCATTTGCGTTGCGAATAAACTCAATTCCTGCAATCTGGATGCCATTTGCGGAAAGGAATTCTTCATACTTTTTAAGAATCGGATCATTGAAGCCTTCGATAATTTGAAATTTAGGCTTTTCTTCTATTTCTTCTCCAACGGGGCAGAATAAATCACCGATTTGACAAGCATCTGCAGGACATAGTTCAAAGCCTTCAGACGTATCTACCTTTACAGCATAGACAAACCTTCCACCAACAAATTCACAGCGTGTAATAAAGCTTTCAGGTGCCTGGATGTATTCCTGGATTAAAGTGATGCCATCAACTGGTTCTTCAAAAGCAGGACTCTCCACATACAATCTTAAAGCATCAAAGGTTTGAAATAACTGAACCCCTAGACCTTTTCCTGCGCGGTTGTGCTTCGTTATAAAAGCTTTTCCCTCAAATGTTCTGGCAGCCTCGAGTATTTGTTCTTTTCCAACTGCGGCAACTGTCCTTGGTGTGCGTATTCCGTGCTTGTTCAGCACCAAATATTGCAAGACCTTGCTGATTTCAAGCTGAAGTGCGCGGGAACCATTATAAACCTTACGGCCATGTGCTTCTAGCCATCCTAGAACCTGTGCGGTAAATTCAGCTGCATACCTGTGATCGCGGGTATGGGAGGAGGCACTCATCCGGCTGTAAAAAATCCCTTCCGGCGGTTCAGTTGAAAGATCGAGTGTTCCCTGGTCAAGATGCCATTCTTCATACGGTACCTCCAGTTCCTCAAGCCTTTTTGTAAGATGGATGGTCCATTCACTATTTTCGTGGATTACATATACCTTTTTCAATTCAGAAACCCCTTTCGTATGTTAAAATAATTCCTATTTTAGTGTACTATTGTTTTTCTTTTTTCGACTAATGGCATTACTTCCCTTGCAAACCGCTCCATTTCCTCAAGCTGTGGAGAAAATTGAAGCAGCAATAAGTCCAATCCTGCAGCTTCATATTCCAAAATCCGGTCTGCTATCTGGTCAGGAGTCCCTACCAGGTTTGGCCTTAAACCCCTATTTGATACAGAATAATCCTGAAGTTGAATTTTTTGCTCAAGCTGAGATTTGTTCGTAAAATCGTTAAAGCCTGAATAAGCGCTTGATTCTTTTACAGTGGTGATTTTTTTTAGTTCAGCCTGCGCTTCCTCTTCCGTATCTCGGCAAATGACATAGGCCGCCATTCCAAAAGAAGACAGTGGGATATTGTGCGTTATTGAACGGCGCGCTTTCATTTCGTCCACTTTCTTTTGAATTTCTTCCACTGTCCCGCCATGCATCACATACGCGTCACACTTTTCTACGATTGTCTGTTTGCCTTTTTCACTTTCACCGCCAGCATATAAAATCGGATTCGGGCGCTGTATTGGCTTAGGGGCAAGTTTTGCATCCTTAACATGATAAAACTGCCCTTTATACGTAAAAGAATCTTTTGTCCAAAGCCCCTTCAAAACATCAATGAATTCTTTTGTCCTTTCATACCTCTCATCATGTTCGGTAAAAATGCCTCCATATTGTCGGGCTTCCTCTTCCCACCAGGCGGAAACCACGTTTAAAGAAAATCTTCCCTTACTGATCTGATCGATATTCGCCGCCATTTTTGCCGTTATGGCAGGATTATGAAATCCAGGACGAACAGCGGCCATGATTTCTATTGTATCAGTTACAGCCGCCAGGGCAGCTGCGGTTGACCATGCTTCCAGGGAATCATGCTCAGGTCCTTTAATATCGTTTAAATTCAATTCAGCTACCAATGTCGTTGAGTAACCCCATTTTTCTGCTGACTGAACCACTTCTTTTACATAATCAAAGGTTGGCGGCATTTTTTCATCCTCAACATTTCTCAGCCATCCGCCAAAAATAGGCAGCCAAAATCCGAATTTCATTTCTCATCTCTCCTCTGTCTGAATCACAACTTTTCCAAGTGTAAAACTTGGATTTGAACAATAAAAAAAACTCCCGACAAGAAGAGAGCTTTTAACTACCCTCTTCCTATCTTTCAAACAGGATACTGTTTGATGGATTTGGCACAGTATTCATACGAACCTGTTGCCGAGGCTTCAAAGCGGCCAGTCCCTCCACCTCTCTTGATAAGAAGACAATTATTTTTTGAGTTTTTTAATTATTCAAAATGATAATAAGTGAATTTTTAAAAAATGTCAATATTACAGATTATCATATGTCTTGTTTACATAATATAATTATGCTATTAAACTAGTTGCCTACCTTCTTACCGGATTAGTTTTTCAATCGAAACATTTTTGTATTGACATTTGGTGTTCCAGAAGTATAATTAATAATGCACCTTAAATAATGTCTCAGTAGCTCAGTAGGATAGAGCAACAGTTTCCTAAACTGTAGGTCGGAGGTTCGAATCCTCTCTGGGACACTAGAAAAAATGAAGCTCTTCCATTGGAAGAGCTTCATTTTTTTATAATTATATGCATACTTACTTAAGTGTAGCGGTTGATAATTCAGGGCTGTCCGTTGCTTTTGTTTGATTCCTTGTCAGCTTCGGTAAAACGATAAGATAATAACTCCCCACACCCAACATAAGAATGCCGATGGCGTAATATATGGTTTCCATTTTTATATAGGCCGGGAAAATGACCGCAATGATTCCTAGGGAAACAGAATGGGCTAACATCATCAAAGGATCAACCCAACCTGAAACTCTTCCCATAAACTTTGGATCTACTAACTCTGTCATCCATCCTGAAAGAGCCACATTCACCGGCGCTAAAATTACACCCATAATGAAGACCAGTGTAAAATAGAGCCATATGTTTTCCAGAGTGCCTAAAATAAGTGTAAAAACTCCGGTTAGGAGTACTCCACCAATTAATACTCTATGAACCTTAAATGTTTGAATAAGTCGATTGCCAATCCCGCTCCCCACTACAAAGCCAATTCCTAAAAAAATAGAAAACATGGAAGAATACTGCTCATAATTGTCTGGCGCCATTTTGTATTTCATTGTAAAAAGCGGAAGAACGGCAAAACCACCATTAATTAGACCAAAAACTAAAAATCCAGAAACAATCGATTTTAAGAGCTTGTAATCAAGAATATACTTTAGTCCATCTTTAAAATCAGTGAGCACGGTAGAAATATTGATTTCTTTAATATGTGTTTTTCCATTTGGAAGTCGTGCATCAAGAGGAATATTGCAGCTGCCAATTAAGAATGCAGATATGACAAAGCTAATTCCATCAATCATCACAGTTCCCATTAATCCTAAATAATGATACGAAATGGCCCCATCCCCATTCCAAAAAGCATAAATAATCCCATAACAGTTTGATTGAGGCCTGATGCCTGCATATACTGCTCTTTATCAAGAACGCCCTGTAAAATACTCATTTCAGCGGGAGCGAAGAATTTGGATACGGTGCTTCGTATAAATAAAATGACAAAAACCAGCCATAAAATGTTGAAGTAAATAACAGCTAATAAGAGGACAGTTAAACCCGCCCGAATCCAATCTGAGTTTACAGCAATTTTTTTTCTGTCCAGCCTATCTGCAGCTACCCCGACCAAAAAGAAAACAAATAAAATCGGCAATGAATACATTAACTCCGCAATCGTTGCGTAAAATGGCTGTTTACTAAAATGATCCAGTAAATAAAAAGCAAATGCTACATTGCCGATCGTCGATCCAAGCTGTGACGTAAATGTAGCTAAAAACAATTTTGTGAAAAGCCTATTTTTAAAAATAGTCATTTAGATTCCCCTCCCATACCTTTAACTTGTAAAATATCTTTTAAAACCAATTTGAAAAGTCTGAGTTGTGCTTCAACACGTACATTTTTGTTGCCAGCAGCTTTGGTGTGAAGCAGAACGCCCTCAAAATAAGAGGTGATCATTTTAACAATGACCTCAACGTCAGCTTTTGGTGTAAACTCACCGTTTGTAACTCCTTTTTGTAAATAGGTAATGAGGTAATCATGCTGCTTTCGGTAGTGCTCCTCAAGAAATGAACGACGCTCCGGCTGCTTCCATCCGCTGATAAAGTATTCATATATAACAATGGCTAAATCATCACCAGCATTATTCAGTTGCTGTTCCAATACGTCGATTATCCCACACAGACCTTGCCAGATTGGAAGTCCACTTGTTGAGAGGTTTGTAATCTGTGCTTCTGTTTCTTTGTCATTTTGGCCAAAATAGCCTTCATGATTTCCTCTTTGCTTGAAAAATAAATATAAACCCAGCCGCGGCTCATGCCTGTTTCATCCACAATATCCTGCATGGTTGAGGTTACAAAACCTTTACGTACAAATACCTCCGTTGCAGAATGGATGATATGCATTCGCCTTTTTTCTTTCTCGCTTTTAGATATTTTAGGTGTCAAAACTTAATCCTCCAGAACGAAATAAAAATGACATTGTTGTCATTTTTTATTGTATTGAAGAGGCATCATATTAGCAAGTATTTTTTGGTAAATTTTATCTTTTAATAAATATAATGGAATTTTTTTACGATACCTATCTCGCACGCTTAACTAAAAAACGCTGAACCTTAAGATGAAGGCTCAGCGTTAAATGGGTATTGTTATCTTAGGTATGTCAGGAATCACACAGCTCAATAAAATCGGTTTCATCAAATTTGTCCTGATAAAGCTTTGTGGGTATCTCTACTTTAAAGTACTTTACCTTTAACAAATTTACCGAAATAAGTTCCGATCCCATCACTCTATTATATTTGTCCCTGACAGGAAATGAAATCCATGAATCTTTCTTAAGATATGAAGAAATAACCTTTTGGGAAACCATTTCTGCATTATCCGCTTTCACTGGCACAGCTATTGTATGTTCTTCATCATAAAAAAATCTTAGTACATACCTATTCGCCATCTCCGACTCCCCCTATCACTGTTATTTATATTAAGTTCATTATTTATTATGCAGCCAGTACGAATATATTTTTTCGGAATTTTATTTACAAAATTTATCAATTAGATTATTATCTAATTAGATTATTATTGAATTAGATTCACATGATTATTGAGGTGATTTCTTGTGTTTCAAACCCTAAAAGAGGAAAACTCCTATCGGAAATTATTCTTTGCTGGAATTGTTAATGGTATCGGTGATCGTTTCAGTCAGGTTGCATTACTGACAATCATTTTGGAAATTACAGGGTCGGGAATGGCAGTGGGTATTACGATGGGATTGCGAATGATTCCCTTTCTCCTTTTCGGCCCTTAAGCAGCAAATTTGCCCATAAATGGACTAGAAAAAAATTAATGTTTACCACTGATTTTATTCGAGCAATAATTGCCATCTCTTTTTTGTTTATCAATACTGCAGATGATATGTGGATTGTGTATACTGGCTCATTTTTACTCTCATCTGGTGAAGCATTGTATGGTCCAGCCAGGAAAGCAGGCATTCCCGCCATCGTTCAAACTGGCCGCATTAAGGAAGTGAATTCGTGGGAACAAGTTTCTTTAGGATTTGTATTAATAATCGGGGCATTGAGCGGTGGAGTCGTTGCATTTTTGTTGGCCAAGTGCTGCCTTTGTAATTAATATTTTGTCGTTTGTATCGGCAGGTTGGATAATAAGTTCTATTCCTACTCTGGAATCAAAAGAAGTTCAAACAACAAGACATGAAGTTCCTAAGAAAAATGGTATTCTTTCACTTGCTCTTGCCTCATCGTTTGTATTAATGCTGTTGACATTCGACTTGTTGAACCCTTTGATTAATGGAATAGAAAATGTCCTGTTAAGTGTCTACGCCGTAAAAGTATTTCATATGGGGGGACTGGGAGTTGGAATTCTTTACAGTGTGCTTGGGACTGGGTTAATTCTTAGCCCCATACTTTCTTCAAAAATTAGAAATTATTATCTTCCCTTTGCATTTTTATGCCTCCTTATGGAAGGAGTGGTTTTATCTTCCATTAGCCAGGTCCATTCCTTTGCACTCGTAGTAATAATGTTTGGAATACTGACTGTCTTCAGTGGCGTTGGAAATACGTTAATGGATACAGCCGTGATGGAAACCATGCCATCATGGCTGCATGGGCCTATTTTGCTTTTTCTGCAACTGTAGCGAATACGTGCATTGGCATTTCTATGTTTTTAACCGGGGTTCTGCTTGAAACGATTTCTCCTAGGATGATGGGACTCGCCGGAGGTTTGCTTTATATCAGTTTAGGTACAGCATACTTCCTTTGGGCAATGCGGATAAATATGAAGCGGGAGCATCAGATACTCAGCAAAGACACGATAGAAGCATAATCTAAAAAGTTGGAGATATCATTTTAATTTCGAAATTCATTAAAAAGAAAAAACCTAATCCTGTAGTAAAGGATTAGGTTTTCGTTTCTATTACACTCTGTAATTCAAATTCTAGATTTGAATTAGTGGTTCATATCCATTGCCTGATGATCATTAACATTAACCGCCTTGAGATCGAGATTATATTTCAAACGATCTGCTTGCCCTTGATGTAAGGCATTTGCATGTTTTTGTGATATTGTGCCGGAAGTGGCTGCTGCGTTTATAGTTTTGTTCTCTAAGTCGGTTAATTTTTGTAAAAACTCAGCCTTACTATATCCTTTTTCTTGCGCAATCTGTACAACTGTTTTTTCTTTTTCCATTTCCTGCATAATCGTAATAGGTAATACGTTAAGAATTTGTGCTGCCTCGGTGACAAAATTAATTTGATTTAAACGCCCCTTACGTATAGGTGCTTGCGTTTGGTCATTATCTTTGACGGAATATTTAGACATAATACTCGCAGCAGTAGCTGTTTTATTAACTGCTTTATTGTCAGCTAAAGCAGTATTATTATGCCACAGTGCTACTACAAAGCCTAATATCAAAAGCATTGCTATAAAAATAGAAATCTTGGTTGATCTTTTGCTCATTCATTTACCTCCTTTATCAATTATCATGGCTATAATATCACCCTAACCTATCATGAAAAAACTGCTTACTGTTTTGTTTGCAAATTGTATAAATTAGTTAAGGTGTATTCACAGATTTAACAGTTGACCAATTAGAGGATCCACTCTGATTTACCGCTTGGACTCTGAAATAGTAAGTCCGATTTTTAGTAAAACCCGATTTTAGGAAGGTATTGCTACTAGCATTAAATGTAGATACATTTTGCGTAAAGGCTGCATCTGTCGCGTACTGGACCACATATCCAGTGACCGTACCGGACGGTTTACTCCAAAATCCTGTAACTGTATCCGTATTACTTCCTCTCGGAGCTATGGCACTAACAAGCAAATTCGTTGGTGCAGCAGGAATTTTAGGTACACTTACCTGAGCGATATTAGAGTAACCAGACGAAGATGTTCCATTCACAGCTTTAATACGATAAGAATACGTATTGTCTGCAACTACATCTGTATCATCGTAGCTCATATTTCCTGTATTATTTCTTGCGGTAGGAGTAGCAATTACAGCATAAGCTCCATTATTTGTAGAACGTTCAATTACAAAGCCAGTTTCATTTAACGCATTATCTCTCCATGTCAATTTGACACTCGGTCCAGCCTGCAAATTCGCTATAAGATTGTTCGGAGCCGCAGGAGGCGATGGTGGTGGTGTATTATTAATTGTTATACTTGCTGTGTTTGAATAACCAGATACCAGTGTGCCGTTTACGGTTTTAACGCGATATGTGTAAGTTCCTGTCTTCACTGTTGTATCTACGAAGTTAACACTGCCAGTATCCTTAGAAGAACCTGGTGTAGCAACCGATGTAAAATTAATCCCATCTGTAGAGCGTTCAACAACAAATCCCGTCTCATTATTTTCATTATCTGTCCATGTCAGACTCGCTGACTGGCCTGATTGTGTTATTTTCAGGTTAGTCGGCGCCATCGGAATTCCTTGTACAGCCACTGCATTTGAAGGTGTTCCGCCATCAGTTACTGTCGCTGGATTGGTTTTGTCTGGAGCGGTAACAGCATTAAACGCATCTACACGGTAGCTGTAGCTCGTATTCACATCCGCAGAATTATCTGTGAAAGAAGTATTGTTGGCTAAAGCTATACCGACTTTCGTATAGCTGCCTGCAACGCCATTTTTAATGATTGCACGCATGATATTATACCCAACCTCATTGGACGGATTACCAAGCGTCGTAGAATCAATGGCAGGAGTAGGATCTGTCCACGTAAGATTTACAGGTCCACCATTAACCCTGGTTGCAGCCAGAACAGAAGAGGCCGGCTTTGACTGTGTGAAGTTGAAAACCATCGTTCTCATCATATCATTTTCTTCGTGACCTAATAGATGGCAATGCCATACGTATTCCCATGCAAAATTCGTCATTTTATTCGAGACTGCCATTGGATTGCCGGTGGTTGGATCGACACCCGCAAAGCCCATGGTTGAACCTAATGGCATGGTCGGATCTAAAGGACGGATACTGTCCGGAATTCCAAATGGCAATTTTGGAGAAACAGGCCTTAAAGCAACAATAACATCCTCCAACGGATTCATTCTAACTGTATCCTTCCAGCCTTTTTCATTTTGATCAGGGAATCGAATCGAACCATCCCAACCTACTCGGTTTACAAGCTGTACATCGAATAGATGGAAGTGGATGGCATGCGTATCGACCCCGTTGTGGGTTATTTTCCAAATCTGAGTACCATCACCAGCTTTTGGGCTCATCGGAGTCATCGAGTCCGTCAGGTTCTCAGTTGACGGATCTATATATCCCAACATAACCGTTGTTTGGTTTTGATAATTCGTATTCGGCAATTCCACGCCGAGCGTTGCATTCATCCGCCCGTAATTTTGTTCGAATTCCTCAGCAATCGCTTTTGGCTCCATAGGTAAGGTAAGTGACCCATTCTTGGCAGGTGAGATATCAAGTGAAGTATCTTGAATATTCCCCCATCTTCCGTCTGGCACAAGAAGTGGATTTTGGCTTGATGTAAAAGCTTTTGGTATTTCTGTTGTCAATGTATCCAACGTTTTTTGTGTAGTATCGACTGTATTTGCTGTTGCAGGAGCAACTTTAATTTGCATAATCGTACGAGTGTTTGGACCGTAACCCGGTAGCGTGGACGGTGACCCGCCGGTATTTTCGCCTGTAGCTGATTGATCCGGATCTCCAGTGTAATAGTCATAGCGTGGGTCAAACGCTGGTACTGGAGCTGGTGAGTCATTATAAAGAATAAGTGTCTGGCCTGCATATTTACTGAAGTCGACAACAACGTCCGCTCTTTCGGCTGGACCCAGTAATAGCGTCTTGCTAGACACGTTAAGTACTGTTATGCTTCTACGGCGATATTCATAGTCAATAGGCTGATTTTGGAGTTCGACCGCTTTTGGCAGGAATCCGCTGTCATTCCCGATTTGAATCATTTTTGGACCGGCAAACGCTGGATCTGGATCCGGAACGCCTCCGTCCCTTCCGTCACTTGGCCATGTATCAGGGTATCCGGCTTTTTTAACAGCATCTACCATTTTTACTTCTCCAGCATTTGCATCGTTTAGAGATCCATCTTTGTTCCACATATCTGCATTAGAGGCTGCTTTATATAGCTGAAGATTCCACATCCTATCATTTGCTGCATTCAAAATACGGAAACGATATGCCTTAGGATCAACCGTTAGTGTTGGGTATGCTGTACCATTGATAACGGGTGTATCCATGAATGCCTCTGGTACAGCAGAAACATTTGGCACTCCAGGATTCATAGGTGCCTGACCTGTTTGGCCAGCTAACGGGTTCGGTACAGGCCCATTTTTCAAGCCGGTATTTGGCGGCCAGAACCAAGGTCCATAATCCCACCTCCCCATCGGGTTCGCTCCTGAAAGGTCATAAGGATTCTGATTTTGCATGTAAACATGCGGGAACCATAGGCTGCCTTGCTTTCCCCATTTATTTAGATCCCAAGTCGGGTCAGTTGCAGCCAATTGTGATTCAGTCGGTACAAAGGTCTTATCCTGAATCATTAAAGGAATTTCCTCTTGCGGAAGAACGCCACTAGCAATTAAAGATTTCTCTACGTCATCACGAAGAAGGTAGGCCGCCTCTTCACCAGCATACACATTCAGGCGAGTAATTCCATAACTATGATCATGGTAGAAGAGCATCCTTGCGCTTTGCTGATTTGTGTAAAAATAAGTCATGGAACCATCACCTGGGTCTGGCATGTCAGGTACATTATGGACACTTACACCTTTTGGATAAGGAGTATTTTCTCCCGCAGGAGTTATCCATTGATGAGGAGTACCGTCACTTATCCACGGAGTAATACCTCCGTGCAAGTGCAGAAGTCCACGGTTTTGGGTGTACTTGCCGCCTTGCGGTCCCTCACCGGCACCCATAAATGACTCATCTACTGGAAGGAATAGGTCTCCACCCTGGCCTGTAGGGAGCTTGTTCGTAAATTTCACCCGAACAGGACGATTCTTATCAGCAATAATCATCGGACCTAAATAACTTGGTTTGCTTACAGTAGGATCGGTGGTATTTGTTTGAACATAACCACGAAGCTTCGTTGGCTTCAAATCACTATGCATCTGCTCTGTATACTCTACCAGCGAAATTTCATAATAGTCTGAGCCGGGATAGGTAGTCTTATCCGGAACAGCCACAGGGATATATTGCGCCAGGTTATTGGCATGATCAGCACCCAAACCAGGTAACCCATCCACAAATTTGCGTATACCTGTACCAGGGATTACTTGCTTTGTAACTGGATCTATCTCTGGTAACTGGCTGTTAGCATAGTTTGGAGTAGTATAATAATCCGGTGTCCCTCCTGGATTCATGGTTGGCGTATCTGCCAATGCTGTTTGAACCTTTGAGCTCCCAACAAAAGGGAACGCGGCTACTACTAATAACCCCGCAATCATAGTCATTTGAACCTTGCGACCTACTTTTTTTAGTTTTTTGAACTTAACCATAAGGCATCAGCATCTCTCCCCAGAAATTTTTGTAAAGGATAATGAACCTTCATTCATGAAAGTTGTATGATGCATTTATGTAGGTATAAAGGTTCACTACTATATATATTATAATATTTTCTTAATAAAGAACCAATATGTTCTTTATTAAATTTCCAAAAAAAGAAATTTTTTCTAGTGTACTTGATTTATTTTTTCAGATAAAAAAACGTCCCATCAAAATTGATGGAACGTTAAAACCTTATCTTTTCATGTTTTAACTAGCTTTTATTTTTTTCGAAGAGTCGTGATAAAAGCAACTAAAGATAATATTACCGAAACAATGGAAAAAATTAATGGCAGCGAAATCTTGGTCTTATCAGCCGTTCTTTTGTCTCCGCTGTTCATTTTATCTTCTTGGTGGTCTTCCATGCCACTTGTACTTGCATGATGTTCAACTGTCGTGGAAGCAATTATGTTAGTAACCGAATGAGGTGTTTGTGTACTTCCCTTTCCTGTCCATTCTACAATACTTCCATCTTTATAAAATTGATAGGCATCCCATGCAGCCTTTCCAGCATACTCTGGATTCTTTGCTACAAATACAAATTGTTGAAATTGGCCTGGCAATATTCCGTCACCAATTGCTTCAAAAGTTACTGATTTAACGATGCCTTTTGAATTCTTTTTAATGGAAATGTTCCATCCTTCTACCGGCTGATAGGACATAAACTGTACATCAGAAGGAATTTTTAGTGTCACTTTTGTTGAAGGAATGTCTTTTTCAACAGGTACTTTCAATGTATAGGTTTCCCAAGCACCCGTTGCTGAGGTTTGAGGATTAACTGTTACATGCGCACTTACAAAACTACCAAATAAAAATAGGAAGAAACTTGTAATTATCAAAGCCCTTCCAATAATCTCTTTCATGCAAGAACCCCCTTAACATTATTTGTTATTGCTTTTCCACATTTAAAAAATAATACAAATCATAGGTTTTAAAATCCCTATTTAAAACATGGACTTTCAATTTCCAATGACCTGGAGCGTTTAAATTCATACCTTGTGAATAAAAGCGTCCAACTGAAATTTGTGGTAATATGACGGTATCTTCTCCAGATCCCATTTCAATAGGTATAAAGGTGAGCGTAACCTGCTGGATGCTATTCGAAGCTTTTCCACTTTTATCTTTAATAGTTGCTTCAAAATGATTGATACCAGCGACCCTTGGATCAATTTTCACTGTTACCCGTTCATCTTTATTGAGATTCTTTGTTTCAATAAATGGACCTGGTGTTGATGCCGCAGTTGGTAAATTAGTTAAAATAACCGCAAGAACCAGAACAATGAAGCCTGTCATAAGTTCTCCCTTTAACGAATTATCCCATTGTTTTTCTTTATTTGTTTTTCCTTTTAAAAAATTGATAATAGCAAAAATTAACATAACGATGAATAGAGAAACCTTAGCCAGCAAAACTCTTCCATAATTGGTCGTAAAAAGTGAATCAAGAGTTGTAACGAATGAAAATCCGCTATAAATACCAGTAATTACTAAAACAAGAACGATAAGTATTCCCCAATTAAAAAAGCTTCGAATCATTTGTTTGTAATCTAGTTTGCTATCTTCCATCCTGTTCAGTGGCAATAAAATAATCATCGCCATTAAACTACCTGTCCAAATTAAGGCACCGAGTAAATGTAAAAAATCGAACATAATCGGAATGAATGGATGTTCAGCAGAAAAAGCATGACTCGTAAATGCTTTTGCCAATAACAAACCACTACCGAGGAAAAAGGACAGTTTCCAGATAAGGTCAATTTTTTCTTTATCCCTTACCAAACGTGATGTCGTAAAAAATAATAGAATTAGTATAATTATTTGAATCATCCATACTTTTCCAAAAAAACTTGTTTTCAACAAATCAATAATATATGAATAATTCATAACTTTATTCCATGTAATATCTGCTTCGATTGTAGCTTGTAATGGTAAGTTTAATACAACACTCAAAAGTAATAACCAGTAGGAAGAAAGGATTATTTTCTTGTAACGGTGTTCAAGCTGAAGTACGAACGCGTGCTTTATAACGAACGAGCGAAAAAAAACGAGCCCTATATAAACAGATCCACTGACGAACTGTATCCAGCGAATAACGATTAAATCAAGTTGGGGAAAATATCCCTTTGATTTTGCTTTGAAAGTTGTTTGGTCCACACTCACTTGTCCCACTCCAAAGGGTATTACACCTTCAACCGGGTGACCATCATTAGAAACAACTTTCCAATCTATTCGATATGTACCATCTGGTAAATCAGGTTTAAGTCCACACTCGATAATCGATGAATTTTTAGAATCTATATGGCTGTCTCCTTGATCAACCTGCTTACCATTCATGTCTAAAACCCGTAAAGAGTGAAATCCGGTCTGTATGGTTTCATCAAATTCAATTCTTACTTTCTTAGGAGACGTCTTTAAAATTTGATTTTCAAACGGGATTGATTTAACGATGTATGCATGTGCAGAATAATAATCGGGAAAAGAAAAAATAATGAAAGTGAAAAATGTGATGAAAAAAATTAATTTCTTTGGATGATACAATTATCATTCCCCCTTAAACTTTACTTGGCATTTTTACTTTTTAACATTTTATGTGTTTCTCTCCTCCGTAAAGTCGTTCTTGCATTTTTTTATCATACTATTCTAAATTGTATTTATATTAATACAGCCTCACGCCGCCTGTCAATAGATTCCAATTCCTCCTACATTCCCTGCATTTTAACCATAAAAGTTTAATCTAAAAAGGCCATTTTGGATTAAACTCCAGAAAGGCCTTTTTTACAGTGAGTACCCATGTCCTATTGCTCAATAAAAACTCTTGTTCCATTCGGTACCGTATTGGCTAGTTGCAGAACGTCTCTGTTATACATCCTAATACAACCGTGTGAAACGGCTTTACCGATTGAAGAAGGATTATTCGTTCCATGGATTCCATATCCTGCCCTTGATAGTGAAAGCCACAAAATTCCAAAAGGACCACCAGGGTTGGGCTGACGGTTAACGATTGTATATTGTCCAAATGGAGTTTGAGTAAGCATTTTTCCGATTCCAACAGGATAGACCTTTACAAATCGCCCATTTTGAAACAAAGCCAAGGTGCGTTTTCCGAGTGAAACACGAATGGTATAAGGAATGGTTTCAGGTTCCGGCAGTCCTGGTATTTGAATTTTTTGACCAGGGTACAATTGACTTAATCCGGGATTAGCTTTATAAAGCTTCCTTAAAGAAACCCGGTAGTCCGCTGAAATGCTTTGAAGGGTTTCGCCTGGTTTTATTATGTGTATCATCAGCACCACCTCCCTCCTCCTTTTAGCTTATGCCTGTAATCACTTGTGGTTGCCTGCTTACCTTTTTACAAGATTACGAAGATCTTTAGCAATTAAGTATTTGTCTCCTCTTTTCAACTTTGTATATAATTAATCTCATTAGTGGAGGTGCGGACTTGGATATAAGACAATTGAATTATTTTTTAGAAGTAGGAAGAAAAAAGAGCATCACCAAGGCAGCTGACAGCCTTCATATCTCACAGCCAGCCTTAAGTAAAATGATTAAAGGACTTGAGGTCGAAATCGGTTTACCACTGATCATCAGAAGCAATAAACTGAATGAAATAACAGACGCTGGCCTTGTTGTGATGGAGTATGCGCAAAAAATGTCGGCTTTAATGGACGAAATGAATTCTACATTAAACGATATGACTAATTTAAAGAGAGGGAAAATCCATATAGGCCTGCCACCTATCATTGGAAGTCTTTTTTTCCCTAAGGTTATATCAAAATTCCATCATCAATTTCCTAATGTTGAAATCAATATTACTGAATACGGCGGTGCACGCGTTGTTAAAAGTGTAGAGGAAGGCGAATTCGAGCTGGGGGTTGCAGTATTGCCTATCGACGAGAAAGAATTCGATGTATATCCTATTGTTGAAGAGGAAATGAAGCTGCTCGTTCCTGTCAATCACAGATATTCTGAACGGGATTCTGTAGAATTGATTGAACTGAAGGAAGAAGAATTTATCTTTTATAACGAAGAATTTTCACTCCATGGAATCATGCGAAATGAGTTTATCCTTGCTGGGTTTGAGCCTAATATTCTTTTTAAAAGTTCACAATGGGACTTTATGACAGAAATGGTTTCTGCAAACCTTGGAGTAACTATTTTGCCTGAAACAATATCCCAGAAGGCTGCGAATAAAGAACTTAAAATAATAGCACTTAATCCGCCAGTTTTATGGAAGCTGGCAGTTATAACAAAAAAAGGACGGTATTTATCATTTGCCGGAAGAAAGTTTATAGACCTTATTCTGAATGAAAAACAATTTTTTTATGATAACTAATAGTTATGCAAATCATTCGATATATGTATTTTACGAATAACGAATTCCATCGTAACATTACCTTATATTAAAGAATTTATAAAAGGAGCTTACAGGCTCCTTTCTTTTATTTTAGGGGTTGTTTCGATGAAAATCGCTGTTATAGTCGTTCAAATACTAATCATACATGTTTTTCTTTTTCTTGGAATAGTGCTCAAACATTTTATTTCCATTCCTATTCCCGCTTCAATGGTTGGGTTGATTTTGCTATTTATAGCTTTGAAGTTAAAAATAGTTAAGCTGGATTGGGTGGAAAAAGGCGGCAACTGGCTGCTCGCAGAATTGCTGCTCTTTTTCGTTCCATCAGCCGTTGGCATTGTCAATTACACTGAGATCTTCAGTATGAATGGCCTTGAATCCGTATTATTGATCGGTTTAAGCACTGTTATAGTGATGGGTGTGACTGCTTTTACATCAGAAAAAATTTATAATCGAAAGAGAAGTAATCCGCTATGAAAATGATTTTATTTACAATCGCTACCTACATTGCTTACAGGCTTTCAAAAAAATTATATAGCCGTTGGCCGTTTCCCTTGCTACATCCATTGATCTTAACACCCGTTGCCATAATTGGTTTAATCAGCATCACTCATGTATCGGGAACTCAATATTTACAATCTGCAAAATGGCTTACGCATATGCTTGGTCCAGCTACAGTTGCATTTGCGATTCCAATTTATAAGCATTTTCATTTAGTTAAAAAATACATCGGCAATATTTTAATCAGTATTACGACTGGTACGCTTGCAGCCATCTTTTCATCACTAGCTTTTTCTGAAATGTTCCACTTAAAGCATGATTTTATCATCAGTATACTGCCCCGTTCGATTACAACTCCTTTTGCCATTGAGGTCTCAAAAGAAATTGGCGGACTGCCAGCTTTAACTACGGTATTTGTTATTTTGACTGGAGTAATCGGTGGGGTCATTGGGCCTATGGTCATCAAGGGATTATCGATCAAAACCCCTATTGCCAAGGGTCTTGCCCTTGGTATGGGTGCCCATGGAGCAGGAACGAACAAAGCTCTGGATTATGGTGAGCAGGAAGCAACTTTTTCAACTCTTGCCATGATTTTTGCTGCATGGATCACGATGTTTTGGGGATTTTCCTTAATACCTGTTCTTATTCATTAAACGCGAACAGCCTATCCCTTAAGTGGATAGGCTGTTTTTTATAGAAATGATATCCATTTCGACTTTAACTGAATTGCTTAGCTGATTCCTTCCGGGTCACTTCGTCAATTTTATGTATGAACATTTGGAAAACCCTTCTCTTTTCTTCTAAATCACGTATGTATTCTTTTAGCTGGTTAAAGTTTTCCTCAAAGGGTTTATGGTACCTCTCGCGGATACTTTCGATAATCTCCTCGTTTACTGTGGATTGGATTACCTGCTTTGTTATGCCATATTTATAAGAATAGACCTTTAGCTCCTGGGCTACTTCTTCATATTCCAGAGCAATTTGATCAAGTACCTGCGAAATATCTTCCTTCCATTCATCGAGCGATTTTTGCAGATATGTTTTGACCACCGTTTCTTCCATAAAAGCACCACCATAATAATAGATTTACTCTATTATAGAGCTCTTTGTTTACATACAGGTGTCGACAAGATTACAAAGCGTTTTCAAGTTCAAGTAAAATAAAAAAACCTATCTTGACGATAGGCGCGGAAAAGTTTATTCAGACAGTCGGTATGCTGCCATTTTGATTTGGCTTTTGAACCTGGTGTAAAATAGCAGCACCTAGCGCTTGAATTGCTGTTTTCACAATAACCTGGCCGAGGATGGCAAAGGGTACTGCATCCCATGGCAGAAAGTTTGCACCAAGCGGGCTAAGTCCGACAATGACAAAGATGACTGAGTCCAAAAATCCCCCTGCTAATCCACTGTAAAAAACTCTCCAGCTCATTGGAAGCTTTAAACGGGAATATATTTCAGTATCAGTTGATTCAGAAACCAGAAAGGATAGTGCCGAAGCAGCAACAATCAATAATGTATCACCTAAAATAGCAGAAACAATTGCTGATAATAAAAGCGCTGTTCCAATAAACATATATGTTTTAGTGCGGCCATATTTATTTTGCACTAAATCACGAAATATAAATGTAGCCCCTACCAGCAGCGTGCCCATAGGGACAATGAACATTCCGGCGTGCAAGGGTGCAAACGCAGCTGTAATGACATTCGCCGTGACGATAGATATTAAGTAAAATAGTATTCTCATGATGGATACCCCCATTTTTTTCTTATACTTACATATAAAATTTATTGCGCAATTCGATAACAGTCAAAATAGAAAAAACAGTACTACTTAGAAAGCAGTCCTGTTACCCGTAGTTTTTTTGAGAGGGTAGCTAGAACCTCTGCCAGTAAGATGGGCCTTTATTAAATTCCTTTATTAAATTCCTTAATTACTATACCATAATTCCCCTTAAAACAAGCACATTTATTTTATATTGTAGGGAATAACTTCTTTTCTTAATTTCGTCCGGAATTGAATTCCAGGTATAGTTTTAATGATCCGAATTTAGGATAAAATGATTAAAATCCAGATTCGAAAAACGGGGTGTACTTATCTGTGGCACATCATTTAAATGATTTAATCGGTCATTATGGATATTTGGGCATCATTATCGCCTTAATCGGTGGAATTATAGGATTACCTATACCTGATGAAGTTCTACTTACATATGTGGGTTTTAATGTCTTTCTAGGTGAAATGACACTGGTACCGGCTATTTTAAGTGCTTTTTTCGGTTCCTGTGTGGGAATTTCGTTAAGTTACTTCCTAGGAATCAAATTGGGGCTTCCCTTTTTAGAAAAGTTTGGACCCAAATTTCACATTACAGATAAGCGATTAAAAAAGACCCGGTCCTTGTTTGAAAAACTAGGACCATATCTGCTTTTTATAGGGTATTTTATTCCTGGTGTCCGCCATATAACTGCTTATTTAGCAGGAATTAATCGCTTTAGCTTTAAAAAATTTGCGCTTTTCGCCTATGCTGGGGCCGCTTTTTGGTCGATCACATTTATTACTCTTGGGAGATTGCTCGGGAATGAGTGGCATAAGGTAGAATCGTATATTTCAAAATATAGCATGTTCGCCATACCTCTATTTGTGCTTTTAGTTATCCTTGCTATTGTTTATTTTAAAAAAAGAAAAATATAAATTATTGTCATGCATTGCATTTTGTTCCAATGTAGAATTAATCCCTTTAATGCTGGTTCTCCTAAACATAAAAAGAAACCTCTTAAATATAATGAACTAAAAGGTTTTTTTGGGAGGCTGGTTATGAGAGAACAGGATGCGATTCCAAATTTTATGGACGCCAATAATCAAATGCTTCAACAGCCCGAAAATTTCGCCGCACCACCTGAATCTTTAACGGAAGCGCTATTTATTGAACGCTCACTGACTGAAAATAAATTCTGGTTAAGGATTATGAAAGAGCATGCCCTATTTTTAGGGGAAGGCTTTAACCGTAATGACAAAAATTTAATTCAGCAGGTAGACCGGTTTTATCAATATTTTGAGCAACAGGAAAAAAGAGCATATCAGACACCGAACAACGTAACTGCTGTACGGAAATTAAATGAAGATACAATTCAATTGGTTTATGGCTTTCGTAACTTCAAACGCAATCTTCTTATATTAATAATTAATTGTAAAGTAAGAGGTTTTAACTTCCCCCTCCTTGTGGACCATATAGCGCGCGAAGCAGAATACTTCATTAGAACATTAAAGAAATTTAACAAAGGAATCATGGACCCTATCCAGGATGCAATAATCAGTGAAAACGTCTTTTGGCTGAAAATTATGATGGAGCATTCACGTTTTATCGGTTCTTTATTTGATCAGTCAGAAAGGAATCTGGTCCATACAGCATTGAAATTTGGAGATGATTTCGAGGTACTCCTAAATCAGGCAAGAGATGTTGAATCGATGCTTTATAGGAAAAGCCCTACCTACCCGATTATTGGCAAACTTAATCAGGATAGTGAGAACGCGACTGTCGAATTACGGAATTTTAAAAAGGCCGGACTTGATTTGATTAAGAGCTGCCAGATAAAAAGCGTCATTAATCCGCTGCTGGCAGACCACGTAGTCCGTGAGGCTGAACATTTTCTATTTATGATTCATGTGTTGGAGGAAAGGCTTAAAGTTAAAAAGGCAGAAACAGCGATACAATAAACAAAACTGGGCGATTGCCGAGCCTTAAAGCTAGAGCAGAGCCCTAGTTGCACATTTACGTTCAAAATTTATGGATATAAAATCTGATAAGCTAAGAAAAACCGTTGCCCTATTAATAGGGCAACGGTTTTTCTTAGCTTAGGAAAAGGACATATTAAAAAGCGAAAATCCGAATGGATTCCCGCCTTTCTTTTAAAATATTTTTATTTGGTTTCCTTACTGCTTCGAACAAAGGCAATCATGCTGATTGTAATGATCGAAAATGCGATAAACGCCATAAAAGGAATGGTGATAAAACCAAACCAATTTAAGTAATCCTTTGAACAAGGCACCCCGGAAGTGCACATTTCAAATTGCTGAAGATATGGTATCTTCTGTAGCAGTAAATGGTATCCGGATATCAGCATGCCAATAACCGACAAAGGCAATACATATCTGCTTATTCCTTCATCGTGATAATAATAGCCAATTCCTAAAAGAAACGCTAAAGGATACATGAAGATGCGCTGATACCAGCAAAGTGTACATGGAATAAAATGCTGTACCTCACTTAAGTACAAACTTCCGAGAGTTGCTGCAATGGCGGCAATCCATGCAAGGAGAACCGATTTATTCATTGTTTTTCTCCTTCGCTGCCTTATCAACCATAGTTTTCAAGTCACCGATCGTTTGCCCTTCGAATAGTTTCCCATTAACAAAAATAGTCGGAGTTCCTGAAACACCAAGCTTGGCAGCATAATCCATATCTTTCTGCCATTCCGCATCTGTTATTTTAGCGCGGAAGGTATCCAACACCTTTTTAGTATCATCTTCAGAAGCTATTTCTTTTAATGTTGAAGTCAGAAATGCTTCATCATAGATATCCATTTTTTCGTACTTACTGTCTTTCGGCTGTTTCTTATAAAGGAGCTCATGAAACTTCCAAAAAGTATCATTTCCTAATTCCTTGTAAACAGCTTCTGCAAATTTTGCAGAACGGGTAGAGTCAACATTAATAAAGGAATCATTCATAAAGTAAAACTTCGCTTTGCCAGTTTTAACAAATTCCTTCTCTATTAAAGGTACAACGTTTTCAGCAAAATTTTTACAATTAGGGCATTTGTAATCGCCAAATTCTATTATTGAAACCGAGGCTGATTTTTTTCCAAGGTAGGGCTGGCCGGAATAATCAATCGCTTCCTTCGTTTGCTCCTTTTGTTTTGAATGGTTCCCTAAAAATATAAAACCAAGAATACATATTACAATTAGTCCTATTACCCAAAAAATAAACTTTGATGAAGAAGCCTGCACGGCCGTGGAATTTTTTTTACGATTCGTCATTAACTTACACCTCATCCTCTTAAAAAAGCCATTCGCAATGTATGTATATTTTCGTAAGTAAGTATATAGATGCACTGGAAATGCGTCAAGTTTTGAAATCGTCTTCTCTCTATTGCTTCATACTTACTATTTGTAACTACGTGTGTTATAGTAATGATAATAACAACCATTAAAGATAATGCAAGAGGAATAGCATTCCTCATTCAATAAAATTTTGTTGAGGTGAAATCAGTGAATCAGAATACATTGTGCCCGAGGTTTGAGAAAGCGATGAAATTAATCAGCCAGCGATGGACAGGCTTGATTATTTCCCAGCTGCTAACTGGTACACAGAGGTTTTGTACGATTGAATCCTCTATTCCCATTAGCGGGAGGCTGCTTTCTGAACGGCTGAAGGATTTGGAAAAGGAAGGTATTGTACGGCGGGAGGTCTTTCCGGAAACCCCGGTTCGAATAGAATATTCCTTGACGGATAAAGGTCTTGCTTTAAGACCTGTTATAAAGGAACTTGAAAAATGGTCACAGGAATGGATCGAGGCTGAAACGTAATAATATTATATTCAGCATGTAAAAGCTATGCTGATTAGTGTCAGCAGGCTTTTTTCATTTCTTTAATTTCTTTTTTCAAGCCAGTGAATAAATTTGACATTAGCGATTAATAGAAAATATATAATGGGATAGGTTGCTGCGGACAGCCACAGATTCCATTTATGGTGATATAAAAAGCCTGCATTAATGGAAAGCCATTCAAAAAGAATGGAAAAAAGAGACCAAAATAATATATACATGATTTTTTTAGCGATAGAGCGGTTGAATGGAAACCAGTTAATAATTAACATAGTGGCGGCAGGATAAATTCCAACAATAATTAGCAGGGTTTTAAGATCAATAAAATACGGTCCGAAAAATCCATACATATCATGTTTATCAGTGAAACGGTCTGCAAGATTCGAAAAAAATAATCCCCAAAAAATGCTTGCATAATATTCGATTCCACGTAAATGTTTTTTCATCAAAAAGGCCGCTGCATTAAAGAGTATAATAGAAGTATAAAGAAACCACATTCATAATGACCACCCATTAAAAGAAAATAAGTATTTTTTTTAGTATTAACATATTGTTTATTTCTAATGTGGTCGAAGTGAACAAAACGGATTGCTTATAAACGCAATCCGCCCATCAATTTTAAGCATTTTTCCCCAAAAAACTTCAAAGACACAATTAAATCTATAATTGTTTTTCGAATAATACATTTCGATTATTCCATTTTGTAATCTGCTGAAGAACAATAAAACAAATTATTAACAAACCGATACCAATAAAGAAAACTATGATCGGCCTTAAAACAAGAAAACCAGTTGCCTGGCTGACCAATAAAAGGAAGATCGGGAGTACAATAAGTCCGCCGAGCTGCTGTGCTGCCTGAAAGGTTTGAACCCTGGAAGAAACAAGCACGCTAAATAGGATTGTCAGTAATGAAATAATGGGTGATAACCAAAAAATCATTAATAGCCAGTTTCCGTTAGGCAGTAATAGATGATCATACATTGAATAAGTCAAGCCATCTGCAACAATAGCAAAACAGAGGAAGCTTCCCAGGGTAATTGACATAACCGGAATGAAGGCAGCAAGCACTTTTCCTATAAATAGTTCTTTTACTGTGATAGGTGCAAACAGTAAACTTTCAAGGGTACGCCTCTCTTTTTCACCAACAAAGCTGTTCGTGGCAATCGTCATTGAGTTAAGGCAAGGAACCATTAGAAATAAAGATCCAAGGAAATAGTTAATAACCACATAAATGATTTGATGGTTTACCGATGGCAACGTTTGTATTGTTTTTTTGATATCACCATCTGGCAGGCTCTTTAAAACCTTATGAAGCATTGAAATTAAATCGCTGTCAGTAATCGGAAGATACTTGGCGGCTAAAATCATTCCTCCTGGCATCAAGAGGCAAAATAACAAGGGTGTAATAATGAAACCGAGCCATACCTGGCTATTACTTGTAATACCCTTCATATCTTTCCTGGCAATTGCCCAAATTACCTGTCTATTCATTGCTTGCACCCCGAATCGTAAAGTATAGAGATTCCAAATCCCTGTTTTCAATTTCTACATGATGGATCCAGGATTCAGCCGCAATTTTTTGAAGAAGAGGCGCAATGGATCCCTTGTTTAGCAAAGTGAATTCCAAGCCAGTAGATCCCAAATCGCGGACGGGGTATCCGTTCCAGGTTGATGACAAAATTGGCAGCCCTGTCTCAACTCTTAATCGTACTTCTGTTACATATTTATCTTCCAGCTCTTGCTTTGTTCCGTTTTCAAGGATACTTCCCCCTTCGAGGAACATGAAAGAATCACAGATATTCTCAAGCTGATGCAGAATATGAGAACAAAGAAATATGGTCGTTCCTTCCTGCCGATTCAATTTGGTTACATAATCATAAACCAGGCGGATTCCCTCTGGATCAAGCCCATTCGTAGGTTCATCCAAAAATAACAATTGAGGCTTATTAAGCAATGCTTTAATCATCCCCAGCCTTTTCTTCATTCCTGTGCTGTATAGCCCCACCTTTTTATTCTGATGCTCTGCCAAAGCAAACTCCTCAAGCAGCGTTTGTATTCTTTTTCTATCATACGCACCGTATATCCTGGCGAAAAACTCTAAATTTTCCAAGCCTGACATTTCAAAATAAAGGCCGGCTCCATCTGTTAATATTCCGCACATTTTTCGGATCTCATGCCCATTGACAGCTGGATTCCAGCCACCGACGCTCATTTTCCCTCCATCTGCTTCAATGACACCATTAAGCAATCGAATCATGGTTGTTTTTCCAGCGCCATTGGGCCTCGGAGGCCTACAACCTTTCCCTCTTCAACTGAAAAGGATACGTTTTTTAAAACCTTTTGAGACTCATAACTCTTTGAAACTTGCTCTACATGAATAAAAGCAGACATGCTTTTTATTGCTCCTCTCAAACTTAGAAAATATTATTTTAATAACTTGATAATTAGACGTTTACTTGATAACAATCGTTCATTTTTAAATATTGATTATATTTAAATAACCGGCAAATGTTTGCTAGGCACTTTCTTTGGTTGTTTTCGGTTAATAATCCACTCTGCAGCCGCCAAATTTACTGCAATGGAAATAAGTACCCCGACAGGAAAGGCAATGGAGGAATCCAATAATAAGGATAACGGGATCACAATGATTCTAAATGAAACAAATACCAAGGTGATGGCATAACTTCTTTTCATCCATTCCTGATGCTGTTTTAACTTGCGTTGATAGATCCGAAGAATCCCAATAGATGTGGTAAAAAGCCAAAATGCATCCAGCACAAGGAAGGCAATCATTGAGCCTGTTCCGCCAGTGGAAAATAAACTGATGTAGGGTACTAAGAGGACGTTTATTAGAATTGTAAAGGCATATATGCGGCCTAAAATTTTATGAAGATTTATTTTTTTTCGGCTGGCTTTTAAAAATTGAAATGGCCCGATGGACAGCGCAATGATTCCCAATAATAAATGTGGATAAAAGAATAATTTATATGTTGAATACGTAAAACCAGCATCCTTCATTTTACCTTCAAGAATCGGAGCGTGTTCAGCGCCATTCAGCAAATACATGAAAAAAATATAAGCGGTGAACAGCAAGATCATTAGGTATACCCCAGCCACTCTAAAACGATATTTGTTCATCCCAATTTCCCCTTTGCACATCATTTTTATGTTAAGACTTTTTCATAACACTTATATAGAGCTTTTCTAAATGGATAATGGACCGATCCTCTCTCCTCATATCCTGCTCGTTCGTACAACATAACTGCACCTGGGTTATTCGAAAAAACATCGAGCCGGATGCTTTTAAAGCCACTCTCCATGGCGTGATCCTCTGCAAAAGCCAGAAGTTTTTTGCCCAGTCCTTTTCCCTGTGATAAAGGATGGACAGCCAGACGATGAATGATTAATGAGCTTTCAGCTGGCTCCGACCAGCTGAAATTCTCGTACTTTTCATTTCTCTTATTATCAATTACTATTGCTCCTATTACTCCATTATCCTTTGTGATTCCGAAAAAATTGCCCGTTTTCAAATCGGATTTAATAATAAAGCGATTCGGATAAAAAAAATCCCATTGATATATGCCACTCTTCCGTAAATCCCTGGTTACATCCCGATACAATTGGTTTGTGCTTGGAAAATGCTCCATGCCAAGCGGAATGATTTCCATATATTCCACCTCTATATTATGTCAGTGTTTTAGTAAGCAGTTTAAAGATATCGCTGAGCTCAATCTTTTCTTCTTCGGCCGCCGATAAAAATTGGGTGACGCGCAATCCATAGGAAAATGTCATAAACATAACTGCCATTTTCTCGGCATTAATTTCTTTTGGAATCACCCCGTTTTCCTGCCCCATTTTAATCCAGCGTATTCCTGTTTCTTTACTGTATCGATAAACTTGGTTCAAAATATTCGTTACCTTTTCGTTCTCCTGGCTAAGTAAATAAACAAAGATTAAATTAGCAGCGTCCTTTTTGTTCTGCCTAGAATCAAAATTTTCGCTCACAACACCAAATGGTTTTGAAGCCGATTCCCTTAATGAGTTTGCTACAGCCTGATGAAACTCTTCGTTCATTTTCTCGATTTTTGACTGGAGGATGAGCCCAAATAGTTCATCCTTACTTTCTACATAATGATAAATGGCACCCTTAGACAGGCCGGATCTTTCAATAATATCCCGCAGTGTTGTTTTACGGCAGCCCTTTTCAAGGATGATTTCTTCAGTAGTTATAAGGATTTTTTGAAAGCTGGGATTATCGTAAATTGTTGTGTTTGCCATATTATCAACCTTCCTTACTCTTCTTTACTGAACAAAACCACCTGCAGGCGGCAGGATTTCGTCCATTTTTGTTTTCGCATGCCTTCGGTACAATACTGTCCAGGCAATCGTAACACCTAAAATGGAATAAAAAACAATTGGTGAAACAGCTAAAAACGATGAAACTGAAAGACGGAACACCAGAAGCATTTTTATGATTGCTTCACCTAATAGCGCCACACCCCAGACAGCTGTCATTAATCTTATAACATAACGGAAATATGCAAGATTCCAATTCTGCGCAAATTGGCCTTTCTTTTCATCACCACTATTGCTGAAGCGAATCGCAAAATGGTAAATGAGCGGGCGTTTAAAAAATAATGAACCTATAAAAATGAATCCAAGTAAACCTGTGACCATCGACTCCCTCATTAAAATCCATTTCTCGCTGCCACCCATAAAAAACGCCACGAGGCTTAAAATAAATCCAGTAAGCATAAATAATCCAAATGCATCAGCCTTTTTATGTTTGATAAAGTGATAAAAGTTATCTGCCAACGGAATGAGTGTTGCGATTAGCAATGAATTAAAACTTGAATAGTGACCCAGTAATAGATTATAAACAACGAGCGGCATGATTCCATTTAAAAAAATGCTAAGCAAAACTGATTGAATTACTTTACGTTGTGATTGAGCAAACATCCATATCTCCCCTTAATATCCAAATCCTTCTAATCAAATCTTAAAATACCGACCGTCGGTTTGTCAACTTATTTTTTACTAAATTTAGATTTCGCAGTAAAAAGGAATGATTCGATAAAAAAAGCTGTCCAATAATAAGAACAGCTTTGTTTCGACAAGGATTGGCAATGTTTTTAAAGTGAATCTGTTTCACCTCTATCTAATTGCTAGCAAATAGATAGTAATTAATAGCACAACGATAAGGTTGTTTTTTAGAAAACCTTCTCACTCTCACCGATCACGATTCAAGGCAAAACAATACTATTGATTCTTTTCAGCATGGATCCCATGCTGTTTTTATCTAAGGATGTTCCTTTAAAAAATCCAATTCAGCGGGTTGTATTTTCTTTCCTGGCGGCAGCTCTCGCAAACGTGAAGGACGACATGATTTTTTTCATCCGGATCGACTAATTCCGGTTCCTCCTTCATCCCGCAAACCTCGCAAAGTCTCATGGTTTAGTCACCTCCATTTTATCCGTAACTTCAAAGCCGCTATCTTTTACTGCCTGGACAAAATCTTCCGTAGAAGCCATTCTCTCATCATATGCGAAGGACGCTTCCCCCTTGGTTTGGTTTATTTCCACTTTATCTATTCCCCATACATGATTTAGAGCTTCCAAAATCTTATCGGCGTCCTGTTGATTTTGAATATTTCTCACTTTCAAAACACCATTTTCCACAATTCTCACCCTTTCTGTTGCTGGTCAATCTGGAGGCGAGGTGCCCCTGATTATCCCCTTCTCTTCTTATTTTTGTTCATTTTCCCTCCGATTCCTCAAAAACACTTCTCCCATTCCCTGCAAGAAATCCACCATTGTGGTCATGGCTGCGCGTATTTCCGGCGTCCAAAATCTCGCCCTTAACCGCCAGACACTTTGCTTTTCACCTTTTTCACCGGTATGTGACATCTTTTTCAGTCCATGCCCGACGCCTTCCAGAAGTGTATTCATCTGATCTGGCTGGAGTGTACCAAGGAATTTAAAAGCACCCATCGCATTCTTAATGATATTGTGCATTCCAGGCTGATTCAGCTGCTGGATCGCGATAACTCCTACGTCCTCGCCTTTTGCCATAAGAGCCTGGACGGATTCAAGGATTTTCATTTCATTTAAGCCCTTTAAGACTCCAATTGCTGCAATGATCGCGTCTTTATTTTCTGTTAACACCTGCATGATTTCTGCGGAAGCTTGGACTTGCAGCTCCTCTGGGTTTGTTTCAATCTTTCTAATTTGCGTAATTGCCCTCGCCATATTCATCCCCCCTTAAATCAATTAGATTTTCAATCGGTGTAAAGTCTTCTCTTTTCCACTTTTCTTCTACTTTGACACTGATTTGCGGTACCCTGTTTCCAAAGCGGTGATTATGCTTCGGCAATGGCGGTTCCCCTTCTATTTCGAGGACTTCCATTCGGACACCCATTTCCTTGTAGGCTGGCGTATGGGTAATAATATCGTGATAGCTGCTAGTGAGTCGATTAACTGCCTGCTCCTCATCACGTGTGTTCATTGGCAGATACAGCTCATTACCTTTCACCCTGTCTGTAACCATTACACGTACCTCGACCTCACCGTATGGGGAAGTCAATTTTACTAAAGTGCCGTCCTTAAGGCCCTTTCTAACGCCAACTGTAACGAGACCTCCAGCCATGGATATGGAACCTTATGGGTCAGGCCTTCGTTGCGATACGTCATATTGCCTTCATGAAAATGCTCTAGCAGCCTTCCGTTATTTAAGTGAAGATCGAACTCTTCTCCTGGATCGAATGGCGGGGTCCAATCAACTGGAACAAGTTTTGCCTTTCCGTCCGGAAATGGAAAGCGATCCTTATACAGAAGAGGAGTATCTTTGCCATCCGGCGACACCGGCCATACCTGTGATTCCCATCCTTCCAGACGCTCATAGCTTACACCAGAGAAAATAGGAGCCAGGCTGGCTGCTTCGGCCATAATTTCTGAAGGATGCTCATAGCTCCAGTTTGCTCCAAGTCTGTTCGCGACCTCTTGAAAAATTTTCCAGTCTGGCTTAGAATCACCCAGTGGCTCAAAAACTTTGTGGAAACGCTGAATCCGCCTCTCTGTATTCGTAAAGGTTCCATCCTTTTCAAGACTTGGAGCTGCAGGTAAAATAACATCAGCATAACGTGCCGTTCTGCTGAAGAAAACATCCTGGACCACAAAGAAATCCAATTTTTCAAATGCTGCTTCCACATGATTCGAATTAGCATCAACAAGTGCCATATCTTCACCGAACAAATAGAGGCCTTAAGCTTGCCTTTATCCATTCCTTCGACCATATGGTGATTGTCCATTCCTGGTTCTTCAGGGAGAGAGACCCCCCAAGCCTTTTCATATTTTTCACGTACTTCCGGATCCTGAACAGGTTCATAGCCCGGCATCCAGGCTGGCATTGTTCCAAAATCACATGCCCCCTGAACGTTATTGTGACCTCTTAAAGGATAAGCCCCTGTTCCCTTTCGTCCATAATTGCCTGTAACCAAGAGCAGATTTGAAATAGCCGTACTCGTATCAGTCGCACCCATGTGTTGTGTAACACCCATTGCCCAAAGCATACAAACAGATTTTGCTTCGTGAATCATATTTGCGAGTGTCAATAATTCTTCTCTAGTTAACCCTGTTTTTTCTTCTGCATATTCAAGTGTGAATTTTTCGAGCGATTGGGAATATTCCTCTACACCGTTAACACGGTTGGATAAAAACTCTATGTCGTGCCAGCCCTGGTCAATAATATATTTTGTTACAGCATTCAGCCATATCAGATCTGTTCCTGGCTTCGGATGGACATGGAAATTGGCGCGCTTGGCCAATTCATTTTCTCTTAAATCAGCAACTATCAGTTTCTGTCCGTGAAGCTTGTGGGCACGCTTGATACGGGTAGCTAACACAGGGTGGGACTCAGCAGGGTTAGCCCCGACAATGACAATCAATTCGGAAGCCATAATGTCCTCGATTGTACCCGAATCCCCCCCAAGACCAACCGTTCTCATCAATCCGGCTGTTGCTGGGGACTGGCAATATCTCGAGCAGTTGTCCACATTATTAGATCCCATAACCGCCCTGGCGAATTTTTGGAACAAGTAATTTTCTTCATTAGAACATTTTGAGGAGGCTATATAGCCAATTAAGTGCGCTCCATGCTCTTCTTTTATTTCAGACAGTTTGCTGGCAACTAGGCTAAGGTCATCCCAGGTTGCTTCAACAAATTCCTCGCCTTTTCGAATCAGCGGCTTTGTCAGACGTTCTTCACTATTGACAAAATCCCAGCCCCATTTCCCTTTTACACAGGTTGAAATACCGTTAACCGGTGCTTCCGTTTGTGTTTGGATTTTTAGAATTTCCCTCCCTTTTGTCCAGACTTCAAAGCTGCAGCCAACTCCACAATATGTGCAAACAGTTTTCGTCCTTTCTATTCTCGCCTGCCGCATAGCTGCTTCGACTTCAGAAATAGCAAAAATCTCCCTATATCCAGGTTCCACTTCCTTTGTCAAATCAATCATGGGAGCAAGTACCCTCGGAGGAATGCCAGTTAAGAAACCTGCATTGCCAAGCATTGATTTTTCCATTAAGGCATTACAAGGGCATACATTTACACAATGTCCACAGGAAACGCAGGAAGACTGGTCAATTGGCACATCATTATCCCAAATAACTCTCGGTACCTCCTTGCTCCAATCAATCGTAAGTGTTTCATTTACCTGCAGATCCTGGCAGGCTTCCACGCATCTTCCGCAAAGAATGCACTGGTCCGGCTCATATCTATAAAAGGGGTGGGAATTATCGGGTGGGTACGGCTTCGCCGCGAAAGGATATTTTTGATGTTCTACCTCCATCAGTTCAACCGTATTATGGATGGTACAATTGCCATTGTTATTGTCACAAACCGTACAGTAAAGTTCATGATTTTTTAAAATCCTTGAAATAGCCTCATATTGTGCTTCCTTTACCGGCTCCGAAATTGTGTCAACTTTCATCCCGCTTTCAACCTTTGTTGCACAGGATCGGACCATTTCTCCATTTGCATTGACATAACACGTATCACAAGTCTGGATCGTTCCAAGATTGGGATGATAACAAATCCCAGGGATAAATACATCTTGTTCCCTGGCAGCATCAAGTATCGTCTCGCCCTGTTTCGCGGTATATTCCTTTCCATTAAAATGAAAGGTTAACCTTTCTTCATTCATTTTTGTGCCTCCCTTGGCTGAGAATTTCCCTTTGTAGTTTCGGTAAAAGTACCTTTATAAGAAAGCCAGTATGCCCCTGCCACAAAGATACTGCCTCCCACTGCATTACCTAAGTAAACAGGAACGAAATTGGCGAGGTAATCCATCCATGTGAAATGGCCTGCAAAAATAGCGGCAGGAATAATGAACATGTTTGCGACTACGTGCTGAAAACCGATCGCCACAAAGGCCATGATTGGGAACCAGATGCCCAAAAGCTTGCCGCTAACCTCCTGCGAGCTGTATGAAAGCCATACTGCCATTCCTACGAGCCAATTGCAGCCAATACCTGAAAAGAAACTTTCAGCGAAGCCTTCGTCCAGCTTTGCCTGTGCCATGGAGATA
The DNA here is from genome assembly GCF_030915465.1 of Neobacillus sp. PS3-34. Taxonomy (GTDB): domain Bacteria; phylum Bacillota; class Bacilli; order Bacillales; family Cytobacillaceae; genus Neobacillus_A. The sequence goes on along the minus strand of NZ_CP133267.1, from coordinate 4,304,148 downwards.
GTTTTTGTTAAAAAAGGTCCGTTTTCAGTCAACCCGGTGATATGCCCAAAAATATACGCCACGAATACTGCACCAATAAAATTGCTGATTGTGATCCAAAACCAGTTGTTCATTAGCCTGCCAGCGGATATTTTCTTAGATAAAAATGCCATTGGTACCGCCATCATATTTCCTGTTAAAAGCTCTCCACCCCCAATGATGATTAATATGAGCCCAACAGGAAACACAGAGGCACCTAGAAAAGAACCAAACGTTCCCCATTCTTTTGGCAAATTGGCAGTTACCCTTAAATCGAGCAAATAACCGATTGAAATGAACGCTCCTGCAAGAAAACCCAGCACCAGCATACTGCGAAGCGGGAGAGTAGCTTTTCGGGACCCGGCTTCCACTGCTAGCAATGCGGTTTGCTGGGGAGAATGAAACGCCATGATTTTCCCTCCTATCTGTATAGAAAATAATATTTACTATTTAGGGAAATTTATTAATTGTTGAAGAAGAAATGGATAAACAGGAAATTGAAAGAGGGATTAAAATGCAAAAAGAGGAATTGTTTCAGCATGTTCATTCAATGATTACATCGTCAACAAAAAAACCAAAATATATGTCTATTTCCTCGGTGAAGATGGCAAATTTATACGGCGTAAGCAGGGAAGAAATAGAAAATGGGTTACAAGACCTTGTTAAAGAAGGAAGCCTGCAAAAATCCAGTATGGATTCACCTCCCTATCATGAAATATATTTACTTCCATAACAAGCAAAAAGGCCAGAAAGCATTATGCTTTCTGGCACATTAACATGTTTATCTTGCTTTTCTTTTTTGAGTAATTTGGTAATCTGCCATAACCTTTGGAGTTATATAGGATTTGTAAGATAGCCAGTAAATCATTCCGACAAAAACACTTCCGCCAACTGCATTCCCTAGAAAGACCGGAATGAAATTTTGTAAATAATCCAGCCAGCTAAAGTGTCCGCCAAAAATAGCGGCAGGAATAACAAACATATTGGCAACAACGTGCTGAAAGCCGATAGCAACAAAGCCCATAATAGGAAACCAGATTGCAAGAATCTTTCCGCTCATTTCTTCAGCACCGTATGAAAGCCATACCGCCAGACCTACAAGCCAGTTACATCCAATTCCAGAGAAAAAACTTTCCCAAAAACCTTCAGCCAGTTTACCCTGTGCCATGCTTACGGTCTTTTCTAAAAATGGTCCCTGGGCTGTTAAGCCTGCAAGATGCCCGAATATATAAGCAACAAAAAGTGCTCCAACAAAATTACTTAATGTAATCCATACCCAATTGTTCAGGAGTTTTCTAGCCGTAACTTTTTTGGAAAGGAATGCAATCGATACGGCCATCATATTTCCTGTTAACAGTTCTCCTCCTGCCAGTACTATAAGAACGAGTCCGAGGGGAAAAACAGATGCTCCCAAAAAAGCACTAAAGCTTCCCCATTCTTTTGGGAGATTTGCCGTTACACGAATATCCAGAAGATATCCAAGTGCAATGAAAGCTCCGCCAAGAAAGCCTAAAACCAGCATGCTTTTAAGCGGCATATCCGCTTTGTAGGTACCTGCTTCTACAGCAATTTGTGCTATTTGCTGTGGTTTACGGACAGCCATGCGTGTCCCTCCTTTAAAAAAGTTCCAAATTTTTTGTTCTAATCCCTTATTTCCCCACTGCTTGAAGACACAAACGACAAATTCAGATGTTAATAGAAAAAGCCACCATAAAGGTGGCGACTTTTTCTACCATTCTAACATTTCAATAAAATGGTAAAGTACCCGTGCAGTGAGCCCCCAAATGACCCTTCCGTTATAACGATAAAAATACTCATCCATTTTTCGTGTCTGCCAGTTATAATTTTCCCCTCCTGCGATTAAATGGAACGGAAAACCTTCTTCAGGCTGGACCTGAAAATTTATCTTGTAGATATCCGGTTTAACTTTTCTAAAAAAGGACAGAGGTACGGTAAAAACCTCATCCACCTCTGCTTCATTTGGCTTTATTTTGTCTGGTTCTGAAATGATTCCTGTAAACGGGTATATAATCGTTCCAAAAGGTGAAACCATGTAATCCAGTGGAAATACGTCGGTAATCTGATTTTCAGCCAGACCCAGTTCCTCCATTGTTTCTCTTACTGCTGAATGCTTTTCGTCCCTGTCAGTTAGATCAATTTTACCACCGGGGAAGCAAATTTCACCTGGCTGCCTCCTTAAATTCAGAGCTCTTACCTCAAATAAGATATGCACACCGTCTTCCCGAACGATTAAAGGTAACAGCACGGAGAATTTATTGAAATTTTCAATTCCAAGAATCACTGGTGTCCGATCCTTTAACTTCTTAACCACTTTATCAAGCTCCATACTTCTCACCTCATTCGACAAATTTTCTTTAATGAAAAATTCCCTTCCTTAATTTTGCAAGAAAATGCCGTTATATACAATGAAATCGATTCGAAATCTATCCTTTTTTGTTATCATTTCGTTCATTTAGTCTTGTTTTAAGAGCTTTTGTCAGGTGGCAGGAAAAAGGCAGCTATCATGCTGAATCTATTATAATACGAAATTAAATGGCATCTAATCTTATCGACAGAAAGGATTGGTTTAATAATGAAAGAAAGCACCTTTTTAAGAGCGCATACGATTAAGGAAGTCTCTAAAATCATTCAGGTTCCCACTGGGACAATCCGGCAATGGGAAAAAGACTTAACTGGTTTGCTAAATATCCCCCGCACAAAACAGGGAGCAAGATACTACACTGAAACAGAAATTTCTTTACTTTTAAAGATAAAACAAATGAGAGAAAAAAATCTTGGCAAGGAAATGATTCGGGAACTGCTTGAAAAACACAAGGGACAGCATTCCGTTCATGAGGCATCCGAATCATTCGGAACCGAAATTTCTCCTGTAATTGAAGTACCAACCAATCATCAAATTGATAGCCCGACACCTGATATTTATGCGTATCTGGAAACCTACAAGGAAAGTCTGCTAAACGAAATAAGACAATTGCGAAATGGTGTCCGCAAGGAATTCGTAGAAGAAGTCCGGAAAGAAATATCGAAAAGCACAATGCAAACAGTGAAAAGCCTTTCAGATTCAATTTATAAGTCTACTGAAAAAACAAAAGATGAAATTAAGAGTCTTTCCAATCAATTGGCCAGTCTTCGGAACGTACTTCCGAAACAATCGGAACGCTTTCACAAAGTATTGCAAAGTCCTCCGAATATACCTCAAAAAAAATGAAGAGCCTGGAGAGCAAAATTGCCAGAACATCTATCCATACTGCTGAAACTGTAGAAGCTCTTTCAAATAATATTGTTAAAGCTTCAGAACATACTTACGAAACAATCGGAACCCTTTCGAGCAGTATTGCGCAAGCTTCGGAACATACCTCTGAAACGGTTGATTCCCTGTCTGACAGCATCGAAGCGGTATCGCAGCATACCTATGAAACAGTTGAAGCACTTTCATCGAGCATTGCAAAGGCAACTGAATATACATCAAGCCGTGTAAAGAACCTGGAAAATAATATGGCTCGTTTATCGGGAGAATTGCTCGAGAGCATTAATACTGATCGTGATTATTATATTGAAACCATTAATCATGTTCACGACCAGTTCCGTAAAGAAATATCGCATCGCGAAGAGATTTTTCAAAATCTAATTGTGACCTTTAGGGACGCAGCATCTGCAAAAGACCACTCAAAGAAATGGTGGGCAATTTGGAAATAAAAAGATAACAGGTTCTCTAAAGAATACTTCACTTTTTAAATGGTACCTGAGGCTTTGGACAAGAAGAATTAAAAGGTGGTAAAAAGAATGAATACAACCGATGTTGCTAAATTACTGGGAGTTTCTTCAAGTACGGTTCAAAGATGGATTAAACAGTTAGAACTGCCAATGGAACGCAATGACCGCGGCCACTATTCCTTTACTCGTGAAGACATTGTAATGCTTAAAACAATCCAGGAACAAGTTCAGAATGGCACACTTCTTCAAGAACTTGCTGCTGCAAAAGAAAAAAAGCCACGCACAGCTATTATCAAAAGGCAGGAAAGTGACCCAAGGCTTGAGAAACTACTTTTCAAAGTAGGAGAGCTTGATAGAAGACTTAACGAAAAAGCGGACTCTGTTGCATCCTATCAGCTGCTGCAGCATCGCCGGGAAATCGAGGAACTCCAATCGGTGGTAAAACAACTGACTGAAAGGATAGAAAAGCTAGAGGAAAAAGATGAAAACGTATGCCATAACCTTGAAAAAATACCAGCTTCAGACACCATAAACGTGGTGAGAAAATCTAAAAAGAAAAATATCATCAGCCTGCTGCTTGGCTTTTAAAAACGCACATTCACTTAATGTGCGTTTTTTGTCGACACTGCCCTCTTATTAATTGGGATCCGGTAACGACCAATGTATGAAAATATCCATTCCACTTTTATTAAAACAAAGGAAGAAATGCCAAAATATTACTATACAAATGATACCAAATAAAATAGTATTTATTCATATATAAATTACCAAGATTCTAAAGGGATTGGGATGGATGAAAAAGAAAACCATTTATAAAAGTGAGCTCGGAAAACAAAGGATTGCTGACCGTTATCGTACATATTTAATTAATATGGATTCCCAGTTTGAGGAAGTGAATGTTAAAACGCGCTTTGGTAAAACACATGTATTGATTACTGGGCCTGCAGACGGTAAGCCGTTGTTTATTTTTCAAGGTGGAAACTGCATAAGTCCAATGACACTTTCCTGGTTTGAACCGTTATTATGCGAGTATCGCATTTACGCATCAGATACAATTGGGCATCCAGGTTTCAGTGATGAAACCAGACTGTCCGGGAAGGATAACAGCTATGCTTTATGGATTGCTGATTTAATGGACTATTTTAATTTGGAGAAAAGTGCGTTTATCGGCCCGTCCTTTGGAGGAGGGATGATATTACGGCTGGCGGCTTTTCTGCCAGAAAGGATTTCATGTGCGATCCTGGTATCACCTGCTGGAATTGCTATCGGCTCAAAAGCCACTTTGATAAAAGAAATTCTTCTGCCTCTTACCTTATATAAAATGACAGGTTCAGAACGACATCTAAAAAAAATTGCGGACAGAATGTCAGCTAACAGCATGAAGAAAATCGATGAAGAAATTATCGGAGATATTTTCAACTATATTAAGTTTGACGAAATGCCAAAGCTGACAGACGCGGAAGAACTGGTTAATTTTCAAGCGCCAACTCTTGTTATTGCTGGCACAAATGATGTATTTTTCCCGAGTGATAAAATAATACCAACTGCCAAAAAAATCATTCCTAATCTCATTTCTGCAAAGATTTTTTCATCGGCCATTTTCCTGCTGAAAAGGTCAAAAATGAGATGAATGCCGATATCAAATCGTTCCTGGATAATCATTATCGGGTGTAAAAAACCTTTATTCTGAAACCAATCGTTTGAATGTGAATGTGATTTTCGGTTACGATAAAACGAAAAGGAGATCTGGGCATGAATATATCAGGGAATACTGTTTTAATTACTGGCGGTGCGTCTGGCATTGGCCTTGCACTTGCCGAACGATTCCTGAATGCAGGAAATGAAGTAATTATTGTTGGACGGCGGAAAGAAAAGCTTGATGAAGCCCAACAAAAATTCCCTCAGTTACATACAAGGGTATGTGACGTTTCAAATGAGAAAGACCGGATCTCATTATTCCAATCGGTACAAAACGAATTCCCTAATTTAAATGTTCTGGTTAACAATGCAGGAATCCAGCAAAGAGTGAACCTTTTAAATGCTTCCAACGAATGGAGCTATTATCATCAGGAAATTGCAGCAAATGTCGATGGCCCGATTCATCTTACAATGCTGTTTATGCCCATACTGCTCAAACAGAGTAGTGCTGCAATCATTAATGTATCTTCCGGCCTTTCCTTTACTCCTGGTGTATGGGTACCTATTTATAGTGCAACAAAAGCAGCAATACATTCCTTTACCCTTTCTCTCCGCTACCAGCTCGCTGAAACAAATGTTGAGGTAATTGAAGTTCTGCCGCCCGCAGTAAATACAGATTTAGGCGGAGTTGGCCTCCACACCTTCGGAGCGCCATTGGCTGATTTCGCTGATACCGTTTTTCAGCGCATAAAAGATGGGATTCTCGAAATCGGCTACGGTGCTTCAGAAAGCAGGCTGAGGGCATCAAGAGACGAGATCGACCAAGGAACTGAGCTTGCATGGAAAAACTTCAAAAAAAATAACCCAGATTGGTGACACTGATTAAATTTTTGCCTTTAACTGGTGACGGGCACCATCCAAAAATTGGATGGTGCCTTTCACCTTTATTTTAACTTTTTCATAAATCCAGCAAAATCTTTTTTGAGTTCATCCTTTGCTATTGAGTGTGTGATGGACAAATGGTGCAGGTATTCTTCGTCATGACGGAGCCAGGAAGCGTAGTTCCTTTTCAAGAAATTCTCAGCATCGTTATAGCTCCAGAACTCCTGTTTTATTTTGTTGCCCTCATGGATAATAGAGAATGTACCATCCTGCAATGGAAGAATAACCGAGATATTCCCTTTCCTATTTTGATAGGAAGCCCCATACTTTGCTCCCTTGACATTAAATTCATTATTATAAGCGTCTGGCTTAAGCGGTTCGAATGGATATACATTGATTACATACTTTTTGAATGCCTCTTCCGTTAAGTCACAACCTGATGCCTTTGGATGTCCTCCCCCTCCAAATGTTTTGGCATATTCGGCGACATTAATATGATCATGAATAGTCCGGAACCCCATTTTCTTGCCCCCAACATTAAGCAAAATGACCATGTCCAAATGAGGGTTTTGTTTGTTTAGTTCATTTCCAAGCTCAGACAGGTATTGTTCGGCATGGACGATCCCTACGTAATAGTCATCGATAAATGCCTGAACCATTTGCCTGTTTTTAGAATGAATATAACGTTCAATTTTCTTTTCTTCTATATCCAGCAGTTTATTTTCTGTTTCCGAAAGCTCAAAAGAATCAGTCTGGAAGGCGAGGCGAAGCAGCATTTCCTCCTCAAACTGTTCTCGACCGATAATGTAAAATAAATCATTCAGCCTTTTTGCAGCTGGATTATCATTTTCCTCCCACTCCCAAGTATCATACTGTCGGACGAGGTCAACAAATTCATCAAGTGCAGCCGTTCTGTCCAGCTTTTTCTGGTCGACTAGATATTCATAAAACAGTGAAGCTGCGCATGTTTTTTTGCCATTATCATATTCGGGCTTGACCATTCCCCATTCATAATTATTAAAATGAAGTGCTGTCACATGGTGATCAATGACCCTTATATGCCGTCCCTTTTTAAAACGCTTTTCCAGCTTTTCCTCAACCGCTTTACCTACTGCAAGATCCGTTATATACGTCTCTGCTTTATGTGATTCTGGCTTTTCAATAAAACTCTCAACACGTTTATCCAGGTTTCGATAGGAGCAATAAAAAACATTTGCTTTTTCCCCAAAAGCAATTTTGGCAAGAAGCCCGCACCCCATCCCGTCCAGGTCAATATCTGTAAATAGTTTAATCATCTTTAATGGCCACCTTCCATCTTTACCTGTCCAAAATATCTTTTGGACAAATAAGTCTTCCTATTCCCATTCATCCTTTTTCTTTATGTAAACCATTTTTTTTTTAGGTTGACATATATATTCATTACACATTATTGTTTAATAGTAAATATAACAAATGGGGGAAGAAAAATGAAACGTAGTCTAAAACCGATTGACTTAACACTGGCAGGAATGTTTGTAGCACTAATGGCAATTGGGGCAAACATTACGAATATCGCGCCATTTATGGTTGTTGGAGGGGTACCAATCACACTTCAAACCTTTTTTGCTGTTCTTGCAGGTTTAGTTCTTGGCAGCAGAGTAGGAAGCATTGCCATGGTGGTCTATGCTCTAGTGGGATTAGTTGGCGTTCCTGTGTTTTCAGAATTTAGCGGCGGAGTTTCAATCATTCTGGCGCCGACATTTGGCTTTATACTTTCTTTTATTTTGGTAGCATTCTTTACAGGGAAAATTGTTGAGAAATATAAGAGTGTTCCTGCATTTATTATTGCTGCCCTGATTGGCCTTGCGATTAACTATTTTGTCGGCACGAACTGGATGTACTTTGCGTACAAATTCTGGTTTGCAGTACCGAAAGCAATTCCATATAAAGTTGCCTGGGGCTGGATGATGGTTCCGCTTCCAAAAGATATCATTTTATCTGTATGTGCCGGCTTATTGGCACACAGACTTGAAAGAACGGTTTTATCTAAAGGACAATTTAAAAATCTCAAAAAAGCAGTATAAAGCATGTCAATAAAAGTGACAGGCACCTTCCAATTTTCTGGATGGTGCCTGTCACCTTTTTCTCTATACCGAGGGCTGAATAGCCTGTTTTTTAACCAACGACATGATAATTAGTAAGAATGGGATCATGTTTAAAGCAATATAAAATGCTGCATGTGTATCTGTTCCAAGAAAAATACCATGGATTGTTACCAGAACATATAATAGGGGTTAAGTCCATGCAGTTTTTTCCATACTTGATGGCCTATTATTTTCTTGGCTTTTGATGTTATCATAGTAAAACCTAAGAAATAAAGACCCACTATCCCTGTTGCCATTCCTATTGGCTTATAATCCGTTTGAAAAGCAATCAGGATTTCCAGCCAGGTAAGTGAGTCATATGAGTCCAAAAATAATAAGGAAACATGGAAAATAGTAAGAATCAGTGTCCAGTCTGAAAGTTTTTCATGTAGAAAAAGGACGTTATTAATTTTCTTCTTCTTCTTTTTAGCATATTGAGAATATATACCGGATAATACAGTCACATACATTAAAATATATGCAATTGTTCCGGTTGCACGAATAATGTACCAGATGTACAAGGTCATAATCTAATCCCCTCCAAAACCTCGCCTTTGAGATTAATCAGTACTGCTTGTTCATTTTTATTTTTTTTCCACTCTATACCTTTCTCTTCTCCGAGCAGCAATACTATCTTTGCCCAAATATCTGCTTGTACACAGGATGGAGCCGTAACAGTGGAAGAAGCAAGATTGTTTTTTACCGAATAACCGGTTTTTGGGTCAATCAAGTGATTTTTCCATTCACCCTCTAAATTCCATCGTCTTTTTATCGTTGAAGATGTGGCCACGCTTCCTGATTGTATTCTTATAGAAGATAATACTTTCTCAGAATCAAACGGATTTTCAACTGCTATTCGTAATGGTCTTGGCAAAGCCCCAAATACCATTAAGTCTCCACCAGCATTGATAAAGCCATACCCAAATGATTCTAACTGCTTTACAGCCTGGTCTACTGCCCAGCCTTTAGCAATCCCGCCCAAATCAATTTTAGTATTGAGCCTCACCGAATGGTTTACTTCATCCAAAACATACGGTTCACCATTCAATGAACCGCTTTTTAGAGTACGAGGCTTACACAGAGGTCTCCTAACGACCTTTTCAATGGATTCATTATATCCTTCAATTTCAAGGGCATTTAATATACCCGGGTTAAAAAGTCCCTCTGTTTCATGATAATGAAAAAGAGCCGATTTCAGAATCTTTAAAAACTCTTCGGAAACCCTGACATTCAAACCAATCTTTCGGTTCAGTTTTGAAAGCTCACTGTTATCCTTAAATCGACTGCAAATATTTTCGATAAACTGAAAGGAGTCGATAACAGCTTCGATTTGAAAAGGGAAAATCGTTTCGCTGTAAGAAATCTCAACTGTAGTACTCATCGAATGAAAATTATGTTTCTTCAAAAATTCGTTCCCCCTGTTTTTGTATCAAATTGTTCGTTATCCTGACCGTTTCCCTGATCAAATTGCTGACTATTATCTGACGGAAACTGTAAATCGCCATTTCCAAATTGGTTGCCGTCATCGGAACCACTTGAAGAAAACTGTGAATCGCTGCTTTCCCCATCAAACTGGGAGGATTGATTGTTGCGGTCACGATGACCTCTATGGCCAAAAAAGCTCCCTTGACCTTGAGAAGGCGTCTCAGCGGTATTTGCTTCCTGCTGCTGGTTTTGGGCTTGTCTCGTCTGTCCCCCGCCATCTGATAACCCTAAAAAGGTGGTCATTCCTGCCACTAATGAAACACTCGCAAAGCTAACACCCCAAGAAATCATTTTCCTTTTTTCCATATATAAAAACTCCTTCACTAAAAATTTGGTTTGCTTGTTGATAGAGTCATTATCTTCGGCATTCCTTAAATTTCCCTTAACGAGATAGTAGAATTTAAAAAAGCCCGCTCTGCATTAGCAGTACGGGCCATAATATCATTATTTTTTCAGTTCCAATGGGCGCAATTTTGCTTCTATTTCATTTCTTTTATGCTCCATAAATGGAGGGAGAGAGAGCTTCTCTCCTAAATTCTCGACGCTTTCATCTACATCAAAGCCTGGAGTATCGGTTGAAAGTTCAAATAGAATGCCATTTGGTTCTCTGAAATAAAGTGCACTGAAGTAGAATCGGTCAACCTTACCAGAATTAATGAATCCGCTTTGTTGTATCCTCTTCACCCAATAGGTAAACTCATCTTTATTGGGAACTCTAAACGCAACGTGATGAACTCCTCCCCGCCCCAAGCGTTCACGGGGAAGATCTGGTCTTTTTTCAATATGGACCTCTGCCCCTGCCCCACCTTCTCCTGTAGCATAAACCTCTATATCAGGGAAGTTTCCGACAAGTGAAGGATAACTACCAACAAACCTGAATCCTAATACTTCTGTCAAAACGTGGGCAGTGGGTTCAGAAACTGCCACAGTCAGGATAACTGCTCCTAACCCAAGGATAGCGTGTTCTGCTGGTATTTGGGTTTGATTCCATGGCTGGCCAGGCTCTACACCTACTTCACCATTATCTGCGGAGAGAATCAATTTGGTCCCTTCAAAATCATCAAAAGCCAAGGTGTCGCGGTTGGCTCTGGTTTTAATTTCTTCATGCTTAACTCCTAATTGTTCAAATCGATTTTTCCAAAATAAGAGTGTTTCAGTGCTCTTAACCCTCAAGAAAGTAGATGAGATGCTGGAAACTCCCGGATAGGTGTGCCCCAACCCGGGAAAATCAAAGAAAGTTAATTCCGTTCCAGGGCTTCCTTTAGCATCTCCGTAAAATAGATGATAGCTGGTTGTATCGTCTTGATTAACTCCCTTTTTAATCAGGCGCATTCCTAATATTTTTGTGTAAAATTCATAATTTTTTTCTGCTTTACCAGTTAATATCGAAACATGATGTAATCCTGTCAAGATCATATTTATTCCTCCCTCTATATTTTAATTGCCCAATAAATATTTATCTCGAATTCGAGATAATAATAACTTCTTACCATTCTTTTGTCAACAAACGCAAAACTTAACCTTATTAGCGTTCGACAAAATATTTGTTTAAAATGTATTTATCGACAAAATCTAAATAATTTTGTAGTTTTTTCTAGTCTATTGAAAAATGTATGATATAATAGTAATTACCATTTGCTTTACTGTAATATATAACTCCGCTCGATGTTCGAGCGGGTTTTTTAATGCACTTTTTTAAAGCTCTTTTCATTAACTTTGTTACAAATATAATAAACGGCAATAAAAAAACAGACCCTCAAAAGAGGCCTGTTTGGATTGGTTTAGGAAATATTAAGCTTTGCGAACGTTAGCAGCTTGTGGTCCACGAGCTCCTTGCTCAACGTCGAAAGATACTTCTTGGCCTTCTTCAAGAGTCTTGAAGCCTTCGCCTTGGATAGCTGAGAAGTGTACGAATACGTCTTCTCCACCTTCGCGCTCGATGAATCCGAAACCTTTTTCTGCGTTAAACCATTTTACTTTACCATTTTCCATTATTGTTGCCTCCTAGTGTGCAAATCCACACATTGTATTACTATTCTTGCTCTTAAAGATATCCAGGCGAAAAAGCTATATTGTTCTTCCCTTACATACCTGAACAAAAATAATTCTATTTAAAGATAACAGATACTGATAAAATACGCAAGAATGCAGTCACGATAAAATAGAATTTTTACTTTTTTAATACTTTTTTCCTAAAAAATACACTATAAACGCCAAAAAAGCAGGTGAAAGTGCTTCTAAATTATGCCTGTATCTTGGTGTGGGTTCATAAGGAATAATATACTCACAGCCATTTAGAAAAGTACATTTTATGCTATAATTAAAAAATGGGATCAAAAAAGGGAGTGTCCATTTGAAATATTCAAATAATCAATTTAAAAACGGAGAGACCGTAAATATTAAGCTAACTGGTGAAACGGTGACTATTGTTAAATCACAGTATGTTAAAAACATGAAAAGATTTTCTTATATCGTTAAAGAGCATCCAGCAACTTTTTATTTTGAAGAAGAGCTCCGGGGCGAATAGCTCTACCACGAAATAAACTAATAGATGGCAAACCCTTTTAAGGGATATTTCTCCATGACCAAAACAGCCAGAGATTCAACCGGCTGTTTTTTAGTATGTACTTTTATATTTTTGTAAAAATAATCCCAAGCAAAGCCGAAAAAATTCCTACTAACTGATATACCTTTAACTTTTCTTTGAAAAGCCACAAACCTGCAAGCACGACTACAAGGCAATTCAAACTAACAATCGGAAAAACGATGCTCGCTGTTCCATCCTGCAGTGCATAAAAATAACTGCTATACCCGATGATACTGACAAGCCCTGACACTATTCCCATTTTGGCTTCGCGACGATTCCATTTCTCCTTCGACCGGATGCTTCTAATTGCCAGGTAAATGCTTCCTCCGCCATACATACAAATGAGAATATTCAATGAACTGATATGCAGGTAGGAGGATGTCTTCATCAAAATTCCTAAAGTACCAAATGACAATATCGCGAATAAGACACGGATAAGCCACGGACCATACTCTGTATTTCCTTTTGTTTTCGGTGAATATTGAATCATTAACGCCGATCCTAGAATAACAATAATTCCTGACCAATGCATGGCTGAAATATGCTCATGAAAAATGAACGCTGCACCAAGAATAGGAAAAATAGCGTTAGCACCTATCAAAGGGGATGTTAAACTGGCTGGCCCTTTTCGAAAGCACTGGACATTTGAATATTGCCATTTGCATTCAGAATCCCAATTAAAGCCCCGATTAAAATAGTTAACAGATTAAGATGCAATGAATGATCTGCCATTCCATAGCCCAGCGTCAGCATGAAAGCTACAAAATAAAAAACAAACTGAATATGTACCTTTGATAGCCCGATACCTGTACTCCATTTAAATAGCGTATTGTTTGCTCCAAAACTAAGCGTCGTTACAAATGCTGCCGCAATCCACACTTCTGACCCTTCTCTCTCCTTCAATTCCTCCTATATCATAAGTCTCTTTCGATACATCTACAAGAGCTTTTTCAGAAAAATTTTGCATACTAAAAACACAGCTTTTTATAAAAAACTGTGTCTATTGTTTTGGCTAATTTGGTTTTTTTTGAAATATATGATTTCTGGATCATTTTCATCGAGATTATTGATAATCCCGCTTTTAACATAACCTAAGGATTTAAATACTTGCTGCATTTTTAGGTTGGATAAATTAGTAGATTAAAAAATCTTTTCTGTTGGGGCCACTTTTTCAAAATGTTTAATCAACGAGCTTGCCAAGCCTTTTCTCCGTTCTAATGGATGGACAATGACAAGTGAGATGAAGCAATGGTCGAAAAAATTTGTGTCGAAGGTTAAAAAACCAGCGGTCACTCCAGCCGAAGAGGCAACAAAACAACGGGATTTTTCAATTGCCTTTTGTATATAGAATTCTCTGCTTGTATTGCCTAAGACAAGTTTGTCAATGGTTTTCAGTTCTTTTAAATTGTCTATTTTAGCTAATTGAACAATATTCATCTGCCGCTTCCTTTGCTTCTTGAATGAGCATCCTTTATCGGAAGCGCTCTTCCTTAAAAGGATTTGCCGTCATTGAGTAGCCAAGTTCCTCCCAAAAGCCTTCCTCGTCTTCCTTCATAAAACGGATTCCTGACACCCACTTGGTCCCTTTCCATAAGTAAAAAGTTTCTGGCGGGATAAATCTGAGCGGATAGCCGTGCTTCGGATCAAGATTCTGCCAGTCATGGTGATGGTCCTTCCAGCGATAAACAAACAACGCATCGTCACCCATTAAAGGTTCAAGAGGTAAATTGGCTGAATAGCCAAAACGGTCACCATTATAATAACCATAAATTTTGACGTACTTTACATCTTCATTAAGTTCAACCAGCTTTAAAAGTTCACTTATCCTGATACCTTCAAACGTTGTACCGAACTTTGACCAGGTAGTAACACAATGCATATCAATCGTGGTAATGGTTTTTGGAAGGTCCATGAATTCCTTAAAAGAAAGCCTAACCTCTTCCTTCACCTCACCAAATAGACGAAAATCCCAAAATGTTCTGTTGAAGGAATAGACATCCCCTTTATGCAGTATAGGCCACTTTTCCGTTTCAAACTGGCCGGGGGCAATACTTTACTCATTTTATAACCTCCTTTAAAAAACAGCGAAATCTTATATTCATGATAAAGGTTTATTTTTACTCCTGCAAACCATTGACCTGTAAGAGGAATAAATGTAAAGGCTTTGTTTCGTGAACCGCTGCAAGGCTCAAGCCAGTCATAGAATTTTTGAAAGATTTTTCCTTTCACATCAATCCTTTTTGTTTTGAGAGACTAAAAATAATTGTTAATATAAAAGATGATTTTAGACTTTTAGAAAGAAGATGAAACAATGTCAGAAATAAATACGAACGGAAAGTTATTAAGGAATATGGCATATTCAGTGCTTGATCTTTCCCCAATTATACAAGGAGGAACAGCAGCTGACTCCCTCCGCAATACACTTGACCTTGCACAACACGCCGAAAAATGGGGTTTTAACCGTTACTGGTTGGCTGAGCACCATAATATGCCGGGGATCGCAAGCTCTGCTACCTCCGTTGTCATTGGCCATGTGGCAGCCGGTACTTCAACCATCCGTGTCGGTTCCGGTGGGATCATGCTGCCCAACCATGCACCACTAGTGATTGCAGAACAATTTGGCACACTAGAATCATTATTTCCTGGAAGGATTGACCTGGCCTTGCCGTGCTCCCGGAACTGACCAGGTAACAGCACAGGCATTAAGAAGAGACAGAAGAAGTGATGGCCATTACTTTCCTGAACAATTGGAGGAACTACGCAGCTACTTCGACCCATCTATAAAAAAATTTGTAAGAGCCATTCCTGGAGAAGGATTAAATTTACCAATTTGGCTTCTCGGTTCGAGTGGCTATAGTGCTCAGCTTGCTGGCCAGCTCGGTCTGCCCTTTTCCTTTGCCAGCCATTTTTCACCTGAAAATACAATACCGGCATTGGATTTATATCGCCGGAGCTTCCGTCCGTCAGAAGTTCTTAGTGAGCCTTATTCTATGGTTGGAGTTAATGTGATTGCCGCCGATACAGATGAAAAAGCAAAATTCCTTTCAACCTCCATGCAACAGCAGTTCCTTAACCTTATCAGAAATAATCCAGGCCAATCATGGCGCCTGTAGACAATATAAACGATATTTCAAGCGAATATGAACGAGCATTATTAGAGCAGCGTCTTAGTTCGTCCATTGTCGGTAGCAAGGAAACAGTAAAGGGAAAACTTCAGGCTTTTCTCACTGAAACACAGGCAGATGAAATGATTATAAATGCTCAAATTTTTGATCATAATGAGCGATTAAACTCTTATCAAATTGTTTCAGAAATTATGAAGGATGAAAATGAGAAATAGGTTTTTTTTATATTAGAATTCGCACTCCATAAACTTGGAAAAAGCAGCAATCATGATTGCTGCTTTTTCTTTTCCTCATATTTATTTCAAAAAGATGCATACAATCTTTTCGCAATTCTTACTAATTTCTAAAAAATACTATCATACTGTATTAATTTCTGAATTCTGTGTATTTTTCTTCCGGGAAATGAAAAAAAAGTTGTCGTTTGCTGATAATACATGTAAAATTTTCCTATCAGTCCTATTTGGAGATGAGCAGAATGGAAATTACCAAACATTTTTTCTTTAATCTTTCGTTATTAATTATTTTCCTGTTTTTTTGTTTTGTTTGGTATGAAAAAAGCAGGAGTTCAGAATTTTCCAAAGCCTCTACAATACTTATTTCCATTTTCCTGGTTTGGACCTGTATTGAATTCGCATACCATCCTGTCGCATCTGCACGATACGATGTGAGGGTAATACCTCTGGTAATCGGAGGTCTTTATTTAGGGATTGGCCATTTTATCTATTGCTGCAGTTATTATTCGGGGATTTTATGGAATAGATTTTGGTTTTATCGAGACCCTGCTTTTATATGTGCCGTTGGCATTCTATTTATGGCGCCAATACCCAATCTTTTCAAACTATAGTCCTAACCGTCGAATTTTCTTTTCAGTTTGTTTAGGCATGATAGTAAGTACCATTACGGTGCTTGGAATGGGGTTTATTAAATCACCAATTTACTGGTTCGATGCCTTGTTTGCTTATATGGTCATTCCTCCGCTTGGTATCGGCATTATTTCCTATTCATTCGAATTTGTAAGACGGAATATTCATATGAGACACCAGCTAATCAAAACAGAAAAACTCCAGGCAGTCGAACAAATGGGGGCTGCCATTTCCCATGAAATTCGAAATCCGCTTACAGCTGCTACAGGTTTTGTTCAACTTCTGCAGGATGATTTCCTCCCGAAGCAAAAACAAAAGGAATACCTCGCCTTAGTTAAGGAAGAATTAAAAGCCGCGGAAAGGGTTATTCAGGATTATTTAACTTTTGCGAAACCATCCTTAGGGGCAATACAGGAATTGAATGTTAAAAAAGAACTACAGCAAGCCATTAAAATTCTTCAGCCGATGGCAAATCAGAATTCAGTCGAGATTTCTACTAATTTTTCAGCAGTCGGTTTTATTCAGGGCGATCAGCAGAAATTTCGCCAATGTTTCATAAACGTAATTAAAAATGCGATAGAATCTATGCCTGGCGGCGGATATCTTTCGATTGGCACCGAATTCTCCAGATATTTTGTCATAATAGATATAAAGGATACAGGAATCGGTATGACAAAGGAACAACTTGAGCGCCTAGGGGAACCCTATTATTCTACTAAAGGGTCAAAAGGAACAGGCCTTGGCATGATGGTGGTTTACAGTATAGTCCGAGCTTTGAATGGAAGCATAAAGGTTGAAAGTGCTGTGGGAACAGGCACGAGATTCCTTTTTAAATTCCCTTCCTCAAATCCAGCCTTTAAAGATAAATAGTTAAGTGCTAATTCGTTACATAGGTTTAATGAAGAACATTTTCATCGTGATATTGAGGAGTTTTGTCCTTCATAGCTCTTATGAAGGACGCTTTCATTATTAACCTGAGGCGGTTTGTGCTTAAAAGCAGCAAAAAGGAGGCGTGATTATCATCATGCCTCCTTTTTTATATTTCACACGTGCAAATTATGATAATGTTTCCGTCGGGGTCTTTAATGGAAGTGTTTGCCCTCGGCATCTTTAATTTAATATCGTCCCGGACATTAAAAGCTAAATCTCCTTTATCCATTGGGCAATGTCTTACCGGTCAAGAAGACATGAATATTCCGACATTTAATTATAGAAGCGTCACCATATTCCATGATGTCCCGCTTTCTCCTGTTTTTTTAAATCCATGCCTTTCATAAAGTCTTAGTGCTGGATTATTTGGATCGACACTTAATGACGCTTTTTCATAACCGGCTTGCCTAGCAGCCTTCAATATTTCTGTCATTAAAAGAGTTCCTGCTCCCCTGCCTCTGTAATTGGGTTTTACAGCCATACTTAAAATCGGAGTCTGTTCGTCTATATAACCGTATGTTTTGTTTGTTTCCTCAAATAAACGAATCCACACTGCCCCAATATTTAGCCCCGCTGAATTTTCTGCAATTAATCCAAAATCTCCTTGTCTTCCCCAGCCAGACAGACAACATGATATATCCGGATGATTTAGCACATCCCTTGACGGCTTCGGCTCCCCTTCTGGTATATAAATAGCTTCATAGAGCATATTCCACAAAAATTCCAAATCAGATGCTTTCGTTTCTCTTATTTTAAAATTGTTCAACTTCATCCCTCTTTTTTGTTGTATGGACATCTTTCTTTGCTTTTGAACAGTGACAATTAATACTGCAGCCAGAATAAAAGCAGCACCGATAAAGAAAGAAGCATTTAGTCTTTCATGTAATAACAGCCAGCCCAAAAAAGTACCAACAACAGGCTGAAAAAAGAAAAATAACGAACCAATACCGGCGTCCATTAATTCGAGGCCTTTATTCCATAGAAAAAATGCCCCCGCTGTTGAAACGACTCCCAAATAAAGAACCCCCAAAAGGATGTACAACCCCTTTGCATGGACGGTACTTGAGCCTAGCTCCCAAAGCATTGCGGGAGTAGTGAAAAGGAATGCAAAGAAAATGGCGTAGGTTGTTATCATTAAAGAGGATAGTCTTCTTGCGGCGATTTTCACATAGACGGATAACAAAGCCCATGTAACAGCAGCTCCAATTAATATGAAACAGCCCCAAACATAGTTAGCCAGTTTTTGGTCCCAGCCTATTACGGTAATTACACCAATAGAAGCAAGCACTAATGAAATGATTTTCTTTAGTGTTAGCTTCTCATTAAGTACCATTTTCGCAAATATAACCATAAATGCAGGTGTTGCCGAGGTAATCAAAGCACCGGTATGAGCATCCGATAATTTTGTGCCAATGAACTGCATGGCGATTGAAACAAAATATCCGATAAACCCTAACCATCCAAGCAAAAGCCAATCACTTTTTGAAGGTTTTTTTTTCCTTTCTTTAGGGTTTATTTTTAAAAGAAAGAATAAAACGGCAAACGCAATTAAATAGCGAATCCATATTAATGTAAATGAAGGAATGTAATCTAATACATATTTGCTAACTACAAAAGTTCCGCCCCAGATACTGGCTGCCAGAGATAAGCATAGTGCACCAAGAAGACTTTGTTTCATGTTAAAATTACCTCCAGCATGATGAATGGGTGTATTTCATGATACTCCTCTAATATATTTTCGAGCATTAGCTGATAATCAACAATAGGATTACTCTGCCGCCTTCAAGGAATGCGCTTTTGGGAAGGTTAACATAAATGTACTTCCTTCCCCTGGCTTGCTTTTCACCTGGATGCTCCCGTTCATGGAACCTACGATACTGTAAACAACCATCATCCCAAGCCCTGTCCCATTTTTTCCCCTCGTGGAAAAATAGGGCTCACCGAGACGATCTATTTGGTCAGGTGACATCCCTATCCCGGTATCAGAAATTTCAACTCTTACACTATTTCCTATATCCTTGGTGGCAACTAATAAAGTTCCTCCACCCGTTTCCATAGCCTCAATTGCGTTTTTCACAATGTTTAAGATGCCTTGAAGAAAAAGCTGCTTTTCTCCTAATATTTGAAAGCGCTCAACATTAATCAAAATAGATACCGAGTTCATGTTTGCCAAAGGGCTAATGATTTCAGCAACATTTTTCAGTTCTAGGTCTAAAGCCAGCAATTCTATTTTACTCGACAACGGCTTCGCAAAGGTTAAGTAGTCACTAATAATTCCTTCAGCCCGATCAAGCTCCGACTTAGCTAAAGTAAAGTATTCTTTCTTTTTTTCAATGCTAAAATCTTCCTTCTCAAGAATCTGCAAAAATCCACGTGTTACTGTAAGCGGATTACGGATTTCATGAGATATTGAAGCAGCCAGATGGCTTACCAATTCAAGCTTTTCTGATTGCTGAACCCTGTTCTTTAAGGCGATAGAATTCCTCACCCATTCCATTGAATAGATCATAATGATGATACTTCCTCCATAGATTGCGACGATGAAGGAATCATAACCCGTTGTAAAATCATAGAAATAAGCTACAGTTTTCATTATTACAAGCCCTGTAAAAATAGTAGTCGCTCCAGGGAGCAACAGTTTTTTTCGAAGTCTCCAACTGGAAAAATGAAGCGACAAACCCCAAATTGCCATACTGGAAATGCCCAGTGTTACTACATTCGCCATGAACTCACCTGGATAAACAAAACCTATGTAGATTAAAGATATTATCAATAATGGAACCAAACATCGAAAACCAACATATAATCCGGCCAATACAAATACTAATACTCTCAAATCAATTTGAAACTTGCCATCAAACTTGACGTTAAAGACCATATTAAAGAAAAGTGCAACAAAGTAAGTAAGTATATAGATTGGAAGGTGGTATTTTGGTGGGATTTTTTTTGTATCAAACAATAATTCCGTTAATAACGCAATCAGCAATATAAAAAATAAATCCACAATTAAAGCTTCAAAGGTTGCTAACATTTGTTTACCTCAGGAAATGTAATATATTACAAGATATATTATAAGCCATATATTAACTTTTCCGATAGTTTTTTAAGGATGGCTTGATTTTATTTGTTAGAAAACTCGCCGATTGGCGAGCCCATAAAGGCGAAGATAGAGGCGTAGTTGCACTTATGCGCGATAGGAAAGTATAAACTTTCGAAAGTTTATACTTTCCTATTAGCTAAAAATAGCACATGATCCCAGATAGGACATGTGCGAAATAAATCCATTCAATGCTTTTGTATGAACCGATCACCCTCTAGTTGAAATATGTTCAAGTGTGGAAGGATATTCTATTTCTGGCTCTCCCCCGTTAAATTGCTTAACACCGCCATGTAGACCGAAATATACGGGCTGCTGAAAACCACTTATATTTGCTCGTCTTATTTTATTGGCAGTTCCAACTTGATACATCGTGATTTTAGTTAACTCGATTGGGTTATTGTTCATCAATAGAATATTCCCTCTCTTTCAATTAAAATAATTTGTTTATAGCTGAAAACGAGTATAGAAAAATTGGTCATAACTTTCCCTGCTGTATGTCTCTTTTTATTTTTTCCTTTTTAATAAAGGATAAAACGTAAAATACAAGATAGGAATTATTTTCCATGAATAATTTTTTAATTGATTTGTATTAATTTATAAAACTTAGTAAACAATTGTTATCTTCACCCACTTCTTCCCTTTCATTTTTTCATAGGATAAGTAAATTGAAAAAAAGGGGAATGCATAATGGATTTTAGTCAGTCAAAAAATACCTTTGACTTTATTGTGGTAGGGACAGGACCTGCTGGTGCTGTTATAGCTAAGACTCTTACAGATGATAAAAAAACTTCAGTTCTCGTATTAGAAGCAGGAGAAAATAATGATAGGGACAAGCCAATCAGTGATTCCAGATTTGCTCCCGAACTAGAAGAAAAATTTTCCCCAGAATATTTTTGGCAAGGAGAAGGAGTACCACAACCAAGGGTGGATGAAAAATCTTTTGAATGGACAACTGGCCGGCTTTCTGGAGGGGGCTCTTCAATCAATGGGGAACAGTATGTTCGACCTACATCTGCTGTTTTAAAAGAGTGGGAAAGACTTCTAGGTTCATGGTGGTCACCTGAACAAGCGAATCATGCCTTTAAAAAGTTAGAAAATTATCATGGAAAATCGAATAGTCCAGAAATTCATGGGTTTAATGGCCGTATAAATATCAGGCAAACTCCTGACATTCCAACTAGTATTTCGAAAAAATTGGTTTCATCCATTGAACAAGTGACAGGGCTTAATAAAATTCTTGATTATAATGACCCCAAAACTCCCCTTGGTCCTTTTACTCGATGGCAATTGTATCAAAAAACGAATGGACAGCGTGAAAGTTCTTCCACATCATTTTTTTCTTCAGATATTATGACTCCAGATGGAATTGGGATGAATCGTAGAAAATTAAGAGTTCTTTATAAATCAACGGCTCTTCGAATTCTTTTTAAGGGAAAAATGGCAGTTGGTATTGAATTTCTTCAAGAAGGGAAAATGGTACAAGTATTTGCACGTAAAAAAGTAATTATTTCAGCAGGCATAAACAGCGCCCATCTATTAATGCTATCAGGAATCGGACCCTCAAAAGACCTAAGACATGTCGGCATTCCAGTAGTTTTTGATAATTCCAATGTAGGTAAATTTTTAACTAATCATACGTTAAACACTGCTACCTTTACTATCAATCAAAAGGACATTCCTGAGCTTCAAAACGATCCCTACTCTCTTTACACAGGTGGTGCCTTTTTGCCTCATCCTCTTACTGGAAATAGTAATCGAAACCGTGCTGTACAATTACTAGGATTTGTTGCAGAGGAAAAATTAATTATCGCTATTCTATTTTTACAAGCTAAAAGTCGAGGCTCTATCAAAATTCAAAGCAAGGATCCCTTGAAGATTGTGCTCGCAGATGAAGGTTTTCTTGAAAATAGTTATGACCTGGAATCAATAAAAGAGATTTATAAGACCTATATTAAAAAAATTGCGTTGAAATTTTCAGACATTGATCCCACTTATCAGCTTATAAATCCTTCATTGGAAACAATTGATGATGATGAACAACTTGAAACCTTCATTAAGGAAAACTTCGGTCATAATCACCACCAACAAAGTTCACTACGAATGGCACCTATTAATGAGGGGGGCGTCGTGGATCGTTATGGAAGTGTACATGGAGTCAAGAATTTAATTGTTGCGGATGCATCGATTATCCCCTTTACTGTTGATGGCAACACTTCTGCAGCTGCCTATCTAATCGGATATACCATTGCAAAACAATTAATACATGAAAATAGTGATTGAATTGGAACAAGTTTTTAAATATTAAGGCTGTTTTCGTATACTTTGTTGCTATTTAAGGAGTAGTTGATTTCCACTCCAGGATGCTCGCTTTCCGCGGGGCGGGCGGTGAGCCTCCTCGGCGCACAGCGCCTGTGGGGTCTCACCTGTCCCGCTGCTCCCGCAGGAGTCTCGCACCTTCCGCTCCAATCAACTTCTTTTTCAACGATTTGCTTTTAAAAACCTATTGCAAAACAACAATCTTTTAGAAAACAGCCAATATTAAAGAAGTAAGACGAAGCATCTGATTATTAAGGCTGTCCCAAATAAAAAAGGGAAGCTATATTTTAACGGGTTCCGTTTTGAGGTGCAAGCATTGGAAAAATCATATCAATTCACATATGGTTTCTCCTGTGAAATCACATTAATAATCACATACAAAAAAGCATTGGAAGAAACAGATTCCAATGCTTTTTATTTAGTGTATTCAAATATCGCCCAAGGAAGCCATAAAACAGGTTCTGTACCTATATCTTCATCATTACTATAATCGCAATATAGATTAGCCTCTTCAAGAGAAGGTATAAATCCATTTTGGTTCAAAGTGAATTTAAAATGGTTATTAAAATCTTTTTCTAAGCCATTACATAAATATGAGTGAAATGTTCCGTACTCAAATCCAAGGACTTCGTAGCCCATCATTTTTGAACCTTTTTCTTCGATTGGCATTCTGCGTAATAACAATTTTTCAATGCCGTATTGATTTTCTTCTGGTTTGTTTTGGGACTCTTCATACTCTATAAATTCTTCGACAAACTCTTCTGGTAATCCAATTCCGATAATTTTAGCATCAGATAAGTGGGAAAGATATTTGGACAGGAATTCGCTAGCTATTTCTAACGTAGTAAATGCCTGCGGAAAGCCAAAAATTCCATCTTCAAGCTTATCTTCAACCCATTTTTCTATTTCTTTAAAGGTGACTTGAGAAATATTTAGATGTTTGGCGTACTTACGTTTTTCTTCGTTTGAGCCACTCCATAAAACAGTTGTTTCAGGGTGAAAGTCACAAATACACTCACTAACTGATAATACGGTATCTGGAATTAACTGTTTATCCATATAATCAGGTCTAACAACAGGATTTATGATGTAATACCCTCCTAATATACAATTCATTGTTACGTCCCCCCCATTTCGCACACTATTTCACAACTATTTTCACACAAATAATCTCACTGAACAACAAGTATTGTCACCCTCAAGAAAAGCGATGTGATTTCTCAAGAGAAATGATGATAAAAGCAGGAAGAATGCTGATTTATCAATAAAAATAAAAGCGTGAATTCTTATGTGAATTCACGCTAGAAAATTAATGTGATTTACCTTTTTTCACCCTTTATCGGAACCCGTTAGCTATATTTAGCTCCCTTTTTTATTCACCTTATATTAAATCCTAATTTGCAAGTGATAATGGGCTTGTTACCACTGACTTGTCTTCCTTTTGTAGTTTCCCTTCACGAATTAAGATTTGTATAAGAGTGTTAGCAGCAATTGGATCAAATTGGGTTCCAATATTTCTGGTTAGTTCATTAGCTGCTGTTTCCACAGCTAATTTTTGTCTATAAGATCGATTCGTGGTCATGGCATCATACGCATCTGCAACCCCTAAAATGAGAGCCCCCAGGGGAATGGCATCGCCTTTTAATCCTTTAGGATAGCCTTTTCCATCGGGTCTTTCATGATGATATAAAACCATATCAGTAATGCCGAGCTCTTGAAGGCGTTTAATATCCTTTATAATCCTATATCCCTCATCAGGATGTTTCTTCATAATGGTATATTCTTCTTCTGTTAGCCTGCCTTCCTTTTGTAGAATTGAATCCGGCATACTGATTTTTCCTATGTCATGAATAAGTCCAGCAAGGTAAATAGAATCAATTTCCTTCTCCGAAAGGCCCATTTCTCTCGCGATGCTTTTTGCATAATCTGCTACATTGCTAGAATGATATGCCGTATATGGATCTCTTGCATCTATTGTTTTTGCTAATGAGAAAACAGTATTTAAGAGTAAATCCTCCTGTTCATTCTTACCATTGTAATTTCGAATAGAAATCCATACCACTCTTCGGACAATCGCCATTAAAACCGCATAAGCTGCTATAACGGATAGGAGTGTATGATCAGGGGCTCTCGTTAAAATGAGTGTTCCTAATAAAACTACCCCTAGTAGAGCAAAGAGCGAATTTTTAACACGAATTAATGAAAGTAAAACTACAGGATATGCATATAGTGCCAGCAGTAATGGTGAATGAAAAATATAATTTATTACTATAGCAGCAATTCCGCTTAACATAAAAGGTATCCAGAAAAAAGGACCATATTTTTTAAAAGAAACCGGGCAAAATTCATCACCTTTTTTACAGCGTTTCCATTCATTAAGCATTTCGTAAAATCTCCTTTAGTCAAAAACACTAGTAATATTGTCCTAAATTTCTCACATTCACCCTTCGTTGTCAACAATTGCTAATCACTACTTAATCAAACATTTAACTATTTTCCTAGAAAATTCTGACCGACTAATATAAAAAGCAGAAACGATTTTTGTTCGTTTCTGCTTTTTATTTTTTATCTTCTGCCGACTTTTAACTAAAGTGATATTTTCGCTTTCTTAAAAATTCTTGTTAAATTAAGAAGCTTTTTTAAGGACCTTAACATTGTTATTCTGTTTTTGGTAAGAGAAAAAGTAAACGAAGCCAACGAATAATGCTCCTCCAATTACATTTCCAATAAAGGTTGGAATGATGTTTCCGACGAAATCAAACCACGTAAAGTGACCTGCAAAAATTGCCGCCGGAATTAAGAACATATTGGCTACAACGTGCTGAAAACCAATTGCTACGAAGGCGATAATAGGAAACCACATTCCCATTATTTTTCCCATAAAATCGTCAGCACCCAAAGCAATCCAAATCGCAAGGCAAACGAGCCAGTTACAGCCAATGCCAGAAACCAGAGTTTGTAAAAACGAATCATGTAATTTTGTGTCGGCAATCGCAACTGTTTTAGTCAAAAATGGACCTGTTTCGGTTAAGCCAACAATATGTCCGAAGAAAAAAGCAATAAAAAGTGCGCCAGCAAAGTTAGCAATCGTTACCCAGAACCAATTACCAAATAAATTTTTAACAGATATTTTCTTTGCGTAAAATGCGATCGAAACAGACATCATATTTCCTGTAATTAATTCTCCGCCTGCGAGAATAACTAACATGAGTCCGACAGGGAACACAGCGCCTCCCAATAAACTAGCGAAGCTTCCCCATTGCGGCGGCAAATTGCCAATCACCCGAATATCAAGCAAAAAACCTAAGGAAATAAATGCACCGCCTAAGAAACCAAGCATAAGCAAATTTAGAAACGGCAGTCTTGTCTTATTCACCCCTGATTCTATAGCTAATTCTGCAATTTTTTCCGGCTTGTGAAACGCCATACCAATTCCCCCATTAATAAAATAAAATAAAATAAAAAGGCAGCATTCAACAGCCCTATCATAAATAAGGTCGTTGAATGCTGCCTAATATCTTTGCACTTACCTACAAAGGTATCAATCATCATTTTTTATTATTGAAAAGAAAATATGCAGGACATGCACATCTTCCATTCCAAGTTTTGTTCATTCCCGTTAAGCGTTCATATTAACGAATATTGAGGTATTATGCAATGCTTTTTTGAAATATTTTATTTTCCTCTTTTGAAAATCTAGCGTAATGAATAATCTTTACTCAATTGCTATTTTTTTATCAAAGATAAATACTGAAACAGCAAGATCTTCTTCTACCTTAATATCTGAAAATAAATGAACCAATTTGGCTCCAACCACTTCCTCTAAGCCTTCAGGAGGGTTTGTCGAATAAACGTTTTGAATCATTCTTGTTCTGGCGGCATGGACCATATCCCTGCCATCCTTCTCCCCAACGATAAACCTCTCAGTAAATGTCAAATTCCCGTATAAAGTTGATATTGCCATATTGTCAACAAACACCGTATGTATACGCTCTGGTCCTTTTCCAAATAAATTTTTGCGAAGCTTTCTAATAATGTCATTAAAGTCTTGAATCATTTTTGACATGCAAATAGTCCTCCGTAATTTATAAAAAGGGGATTTTTGATATAATCTCATTTTTAAATATAATTTTTATATAATAAATCAATTTCAAGATAATAAAAAGGGGAAAAATTTGGATATACCAGGTTTATAACACTTTTTAAATTTTTACCTATAAAAATTAATATCTTAAAAGGCAGCAAACCGGATTAATTTTATAATTCATTACTATAAGGTATATTAGGGTTGTACATTTTGCTGAAAAAAATGAAAAGGATTGGTGGTATTATGCAAAGACAAATTCTACTTATAAATAGACCAGCAGGAACGCCTACGTATGATGATTTCAAAATCACAGATGCACCAATTGGAAAGCCGTCAGCGGGCGAAGTACTAATACGAACTATTTACATTTCAGTGGATCCTTATCTACGTGGCCGCATGAATGACACCAAATCGTATATTCCACCGTTTCAGTTGAACGATGTCATTACAAGCGGAGTAATCGGGCAAATCTTGGAATCACAATCAAGCCTTTTTGAAAAAGGTGATTTCGTCCTTGGTTCACTGGGATGGCAAGAATATTCAATCGCAAAGGAAAACGCTGTCCGCAAAATAGATCCGACACTCGCACCAGTATCTGCGTATTTAAGTGTGTTAGGTATGACCGGATTAACGGCGTACTTCGGATTATTGGATATTGGCAAGCCAAAGGAAGGCGAAACAGTGGTGGTATCAGGAGCTGCAGGAGCTGTCGGTTCAATTGTCGGTCAAATTGCGAAAATCAAAGGTGCGCGCGTGGTCGGCATTGCCGGATCAGATGACAAAGTTAAATTCCTGCTTGATGAACTTGGTTTTGATGCAGCCATCAACTACAATAAACAAGACGTAGGAACTGCATTAAAAGAGGCATGCCCGGATGGGATTGATGTCTATTTTGAGAATGTCGGCGGAAAAATTTCTGACAACATTTTCCCACTCTTAAACAACTTTGCACGTATTCCAGTGTGTGGAGCGATTTCTTCCTACAATAACGAGGTAGCTGATGTCGGGCCCGTGTACAATCTTATCTAATTAAGACGAGTTCGTTAATGCAAGGCTTTACTGTTGGCAATTATTCATCTCGTTTTGCTGAAGGTGCCAAAGATTTGGCAAGTTGGCTGAAAGAAGGCAAACTGAAGTATGAGGAAACGATTACAGAGGGCTTTGACCATACAATAGATGCTTTCCTGGATCTTTTCAAAGGGGCAAATCTTGGGAAGGCAATTGTTAAAGTAGCTGAGATTGACTAATAAACATCATTAACCATATGAAGAGCCGTTCTGGAGTCGCACAGGAACGGCTTTTTTATACATGATTACTATATGTATAATTGAATTAGACCTCTTACACTCATGCAATATTAATTGCGCGTGCAGCTAGGACAGCCACGATAAGTAGGGAGATAGATGATTGGATCATCATAAATATCTTCGCTCTTTTGGATAAAACCATAGTATCTGTTGGGCTGAACGCTGTATTTGTATTGAAAGCCAAATATAAATAATCAAAGAATGAAGGAGTCCAATTTTCCCATCCAGGTATACTGAAGGTCATTTGAGGAAATAAAAAATCGGACGTCTCACTTTTTCCACTATGCCTTTTCAAAGGCACCGCGGTCAAGTTCCCAATACCATACAGCAAAAACTCCTATGTTGGCGAACCAAAGCAAGGCTGCACTTCTGAATAAGCTGGCTGCGCTAGCCGTATGATGAAACAAGGCATAAATTAAAAATGCCACGCTACTGACTAACCCTAACGTAACTACCCCAGTTATGCTAAATGCCAAAGTTCGTGTCCATCCATGATGACCACGAACGATACTTATAACCATTGGTATAAGTAGAATGATTATGATAGAAAGAATTGTCCAGCTCGGACCTATTGTTAAATTTTCTGATAAGATACTTAGAAGGATACCTATGATTAGAACTGTAAATAAATATGCGCCCCGAGGAACGTGAATATGGTGATCATCTGAAATATTGGATTTCTTCAATATAAAACTCCGCCCTTTAAGATCCTATTTTGTCTTGATTTTATCTAAAAAAAGAAAAAACACTAAAATATAGATTAGTGTCTTTAGATAAAAATTAAACCCTAGATGTTCAATATAAGGACGTTATTTCTTCTATAAATATTTCACCATCTGAACCTGCTCTGTGGTTATCTTGAATCCATTCTTTATAAAATATTGAATGACAGGATTATTTTCTGAAGCATTTATCGTAATGAAATTTACGGAATTCCCTTCTTGGCCAGTAATGGAAGATAGGATAGAACCTACTAAGCTTTCACTGACTTCCTCAAAAAGTTCGATTTGAAATAAAAAGACTTTATCCAGCTTGCCTTCTTGATTCCAGCTCTTTCTATACAATGAGTATCCAATTGGGTTATCTTCTTCATTATAATAAACTTGTGCTTCACCTTGTTTTACGCTTTGCCATTGACATTGCCATGGTACATTTTCCGAGTGAAACGCATATGAAGGTAGCTGCTCTGGCCGGATAGTTCGAGAACGGATCGTTTGTGTGTTGTTTAATTGAATCTCTGGGTTCCCGCTCAGATAAACAAGATTTCCTATAACTTTATAGCCGTATTTTTCGTATAATCGAATTGCTTTTTCGTTTTGTTTGATTGCCTCTAAAGTTGCAACATCTGTACTTTCTTCAGCATAAATTTTAATTGTTTCTTCCATTAACAGCTTTGAAACACCGGTTCCCCTGTATTCCATCGCTACTCCTGTCCCACCGTTCCAGGAAATCTTTTTTTCATTGACCGTTCGGAATCCGTTTAACACAATCGCTACAGGCTTTTCATTGTCAAATGCCACTATAGAATGTTCCATTGACAATCCCTCATTGATCAGTCGCTGAACAAACATATCAGCAGACATATCTATTGGAACAAAATAGCCTTCAAACCCTCTATTCCACACATTAACTGATTCCTGAATGATGCAATCTACTAATCTCTTAAATTTGATATCCATAGTTTCTCCTTATTAAAAAATAATATTTTGAACCGTTTCCTTATTAAGCCTCTTAAATATATTTACAAATAGATTGACTGTATTTTCAAAGTCATCGTAATGAAGAACTGCTGCATGGCTGTGGATATAACGGGTAGCAATTGTAATAGCCAATGATGGCGCCCCGCTTCCAGCAGTGTGTGTTGCTCCAGCATCAGTTCCACCGAAAGGCAGTGCCTCAAATTGAAATGGGATACTTAATTCATCTGCTAGATCTGTAACAAAATTCCTAAGGCCAGGATGGGATACCAATGAGCTGTCATACAGAACGATTTGAGGGCCCTTTCCAATTTTTGCGTTGGATTCTGTTTTTGAAATACCAGGTGTATCACCGGCAATCCCGACATCAATCGCAAAAGAGATATCGGGCTGGATTTTGTTTGCAGCCGTTTTTGCTCCACGCAGGCCTACCTCTTCCTGTACAGCTCCCACCCCAAATAATGTGCAATTTAATTGTTCATCTTTTAACCGTTTCATGACCTCAATGACAATCGCGCAGCCAATTCGGTTATCCCAAGCTTTCGCCATCATTAGCTTTGGATTTTTCATTATGGTAAAAGGACAAATAACCGCGATTACATCCCCTGGGCGGACGCCAAATGAAAAGGCCTCCTCTTTGCTTTCTGCACCAATATCGATGAACATATCATTCATCGAGACTACCTTTTTTCTTTCCTCCGCTTTTAGAATGTGCGGCGGTTTAGATCCGATCACACCTTCTACCATATCACAACTACGGGTTATGACATTTACACGCTGTGCAAGCATTACATGCTCCCACCATCCTCCAAGGCCGGTGAACTTCAAAAATCCCTCATCGGTAATATTGGTTACCATAAAGCCTATTTCATCAAGATGTGAGGTGAGCATGACCCTGGGAGCATCTTCAGCACTTTTTTTAACTGCAATGATACTTCCAAGATGATCATAGGTAATTTCGTCTGCCAAAGGCTCAAGGTACTTCTTCATCACTTCACGCACCGGTTTTTCATGACCAACAATACCATTCGTTTCAGTTAATTCCTTAAACATTTTTATTACGTTACTTTCCATAAAGAATCCTCCTGAAAATAGTGTCTACTATTGAAAAATACTTCTTTTTGGACTATAATAAGCAAAACCGACTGTTCAGTCTATTTAATTTAACCATAAAGGAAACTTCTTAGCAATATTAATTTTAAAAATTCTAAACAATTGATTTTCATCTAAGTTGTCCCTAATTTTATGCTATGATGGTTGTTAATTACGTTTTTTATAGGAGGAAAAAATGCCAGCTGTTTCCGATAAATATAAAAAAGAAAAAAAGGCACTTATTCTTAAAAATGCTTTTGAATGTTTTGCCGAAAAAGGCTTTCAAGCAGCAACTATCGATGATATTGTCACGCGATCCGGCATTAGCAAAGGTGCCATTTATAATTATTTCAACAGTAAAGATGAAATTTATATCGAGCTTATGAATCAGCAAACAGAAGAAAATATGGAGCGTTTAAAAACTAACATCAGCAGTCTATCCTGTTCAAAAGAAAAATTGGATTATCTTTTTGAAACGTACAGCAATTTAAATAACCTTCCTCAGTTCCAAAATTCGACCCGAGTACATATTGAATTTTGGATTTACTCTTCAAGAAAAGAAGATTTATCAGAATTAATGATGTCCCGTTATCAGATGTATACGGGCTTATTTAAAGGAATTGTTGAAGAAGGAATTTTAAATGGCGAGTTCCCTTCCGATGCTAATGCTGAAGAACTGGCACTTGTATTTTGGGGGTTCATAGATGGAGCATCAATCCATTTTTTGATGCTTGGGAACGAACATTATCCGTATCAAAACGTGTTTAAAACCATTAAAAAATTAATTTATTCAAATTTAGCTATTAAAAAAACCCCATGAGGCAGATCGTTTCTGCTCAATGGGGTTTTTTTTACAAAAACCAAACTTTTGATATTTTTTCATTTTCAATCTCATAAATGGCTATTGCTTGTCTGTCAATTCCATTTGTCCTGCCAGTTACAAATTCATGATCAATGATACGGTTTCCTTTTACGATCCTTGTAAGAAGCTCAGCGTGGTTTTTCGGATTTTCCTTAAAAAGGCGGCTGTAACCTTCTCTCATTTCCTCCATCCCAATAGTGATGATGGAGTTGGATGGAAATTCCATCACTATTACATCTTCACTATAAACTGAAACGAAATCCTCCAAGTTTTGTGCATTATATGCATCAAGCTGTTTCTGTACCAATTTTTCACCGATCTCTTTCATTGAAGATTCCCCTTTATAAACATTTATAATATTGGAACACATTTCCATGGTACCTATTAATATTACATCAATTATTTTTTTTTTCCTTTTTTTCCTTTTCGAATTTTTAAAAGTTAAATTTTTCACAACTTTTTTACACAATTTTTATATGAAATAGACATACTAAATATGATTAGGAGGTCTGCGTAATGCTTTTAATGTCCGTCATATTTACATTCCTTTCTGTCCTTTCTCCTAAAACGGATGCTGTACCGCTGATGTTTACTTATAATGGGAGCCCGATTGGTGTTGTTACTCGTGAGGAAATTAGCCTTCTCCCCATTCCCGGGCCGTTTTTCCGAGCAGCAACAAATTGGATGAGATTGTAGACAAAATAGATAAAGATGTTTACCTTGAACCTATAGATGCTCAAATAGATTCAAAAGGCAATATTAAGCCTGAAATGCCTGGCCATAAACTTAATAAGGAGATTCTTTCAGGTCAAATCCTTGAATATTTTTTTGAAGGCAAACCATACACGATTGAAGTGCCCATTACCACTTTATATCCAAGAGTTGGAAGTGAAATGCTGGATTCGGTAAGAACGATGTTGATTGGAAGGTATACAACCTTTTTTAATTCTAATAATAGTGAACGAACAATCAATATTTCATTAGCTACAAATGCACTAAATAATAAGGTTGTATTTCCTGGCGAGGTATTTTCCTTCAATAAAGTCGTTGGAAAACGGACAGCTGTAAAGGGCTACCTTAAAGCACCAATCATTGTGCGTGGTGAACTTTCAGAAGGAATTGGGGGTGGAATCTGCCAGGTTTCCTCTACCCTTTTCAATGCTGTTGACAATGCGGGGCTGAAAATTTTGCAGAGATATTCACATACGAAAAGTGTTACATATGTTCCTTCTGGGAGAGATGCCACTGTCAGCTGGTATGGCCCGGATTTTACCTTTAAAAATATTTACATGCAGCCTGTTCTTATTCGGGCGAAGAGTCTGGGTAACATGCTTTCGGTTTCGATTTATTCATCTGAATCGATAGATTTAAAACCGCGCAGTATTCCAGGCGCACCTGCCATTTTGCCAAAGGAGATCCCTTTTAAAACAAAGAAGCAGCAAAAACGTTAATGTTTTTGCTGCTTCTTTGTTTAATGCCCCTAATAAATCCAAGGAAGTATCCCTTGTATCTGGACTTATTTTCCTAATTTAAATATTCCCTTCTTCAACCCGATATAACTAAACCAGATGGCCTGAATAAAAAATAGAATCCCCCATACCTGTACAGGAATAATTCCGGTCAATATCGCAAGGTTTGCTGCATCCCCTGCCGATTTTGGAGTAATCAGACTGATATACATAATATCAAAGGCGCTTTTTACCGAATCCACGAGCAATACGGATGCAATCAAGAGTAAGACATTATTGACGAATGACTGGCTTCCTTTGGCCAGTAAAAATAAAAATGCGGCGCCAAATGAAATGAGCCAAAATAATCCATAGATATTCCTCACCCAGAAAACGAGGTTTAAGACGATAAATCCAAGGAGAATGACGATCAGAATTTTATATTGCTTTTTTCCAATCAGCAAAAAGGATAAAAACGCCATAAATGACGAAAAAACATAACCAGCCATACTGGTGAAAAAGCTGCCTGCCCATGTTGACTGACGACTATAGGTAACACCTTCTGTATTCATAAACAAGGAAATCCGCTCAACATCCCCGCCTAGGAGAGCAATAAATGCGTGTCCTGATTCGTGTATTACTGTATTAATTACGCTAACATAGCTCCCAAGGATGGGTATCTGCGTCAATATGACCGCCAAGATTAAAAACAAGAAACTTTTCCCGCTAATTTTATCAGTAAAAGCTTTCAATCTGCACTCTCCCTAAACATTTTTATACAAATGAAGCTTTAAGAGATCGTTCTATAAGACAATTTTACCACAGAGTGTCAGGTGTTAAAAAATTTAGAGTTTAGGATGAATTGGCTTCTTTTCTACACATTTTTCCGGCTTGAAGGAAATCGGAAACCATTTCCCTTGTCGGTCCCATCTGAATTGGCCAACCTCCAAATCAGTCCCATTGGTTAGTTCCACATAAACCAAGAGGTATATATGCCCGTCATTACCCAAAAAGGATATATTTTGAACATTTCCTTCTCGCTGAGTAGGAAACATCCTCTTAATCATTCCACACCAATTTCCGTATTTTACAGCCACTGCAGATTCTGCATCATGATCCCAGCCATGATAAGCAGCACATAGAAAATCTTCGCCAAACAGTTTTATGTCATCAATCAAATAATGATTATTTTCCTTAACCACATTTATAAACCCATAATAGTATGCGAAAAAGGTGACTCCCTTCGAAGAACCTTCAATCGTTTCAATTTCAATAAAATAGCGCCAGGCATTTTGTGTCCCGGTGACTTGATGCAATTTTAATAAATTAATATGGCCTATGCCCTTAAATGAATCAAGAAACTGGTCGTAGCTCCACTTTCTTCGATATCCTTTGGAAAGAAAGTTATAGGCAACCGGAAAAGGCAGACGCGCAATCCCGACTGTTCCGCACCCCCCAGACATACCAGCTGAAAGGTTTTCTGCTTCTCTTAAAATACTATAATAGTTAACAATCGTGTCTTCAGGAGATACAGTTAGCTCGGCTGGCAGAAATATTTCGTCATAAGTTTTTTCAAAGTAGGGATTAAAAAACTCAAAATTCATATTCCTGGTGTTCAGTGCTCGCAGCCTTGAGGGCCGGAAATATTTTTCATTTATGCTCTTAGTCTCCATCTCATTCACTCCCTGTTTCATGTTATGAAATAAGAGAAAAATGAGCCACACTTCATAAATTTACGCAATTTTAACTTTCCTTTAACATTTACCTTAATGAAGTTTAATGATTTTCTTTTATGATAAGGGCTGAAGCGGGAGCCGCTTCAAAAATGAATATGGGAGGATAAATGCTTGAAAAACCTATTTTTCGTTTTATTCGTACTGGCACTGTTGGCTGGCTGCATTAACGTACTGATGATTGAAATGACCAATTATGAACACCCGAACCATGCTGCTGCTGAATCAATGAAAAAAACGGAAACTATGGAAGCTCCTAAATATCAACAGCTTATTCCCAGTCCAAATGTACCCGATGACTTAAAACTAATACGTTCTGGGCAATCAATCACAAGTCAAAAAGGGAAGCTGACTCTAAAGTCAATTTTACCAGTCAACAAGGTTTATTTGCTCAATGGCATTGAGTTTATTATAAATGATGTGAAAATTATGCACTTCAAGCCTAATACAAGCTTAAATGATTTTTTTCACTTATACACTGATAAAAATGAATTCGATTTTATAAAAATTAATGTTGAATTGGTTAACAGCAAGTCTGAGAAAGTGAATTTCTCACCGATCGCATCGTTAAACTTCAACAGCCAGCATCTAATTGCGGAAGATGATTTTTATCAGGAAAACCTTAATGGGGATATTGCCGGCGGAGAAACAAAGACTGGCAGCCTGGGCTTTATTCTGCAGAATCCCCCTGCAAAAATTAATAAAATCGATATCACCACAAGCGATGTAGTTGGACCAAAAATGAGAGTGATGTACACTGCGAAACAAATTCACTTGGAAGCGAAAAACAAGTAAATCACTTTTCATGGCCTCCGCCATGTTTTTTTATTTTCCTTTAAATGACTGATTGTGAAATTGGTTTATATACTTGAACAATTCTTCCCCGCTCTCCGGCAATTCTGATGCTGTAACCAGTTTTCTAAACATTGCCCGATACGGTTCAGGTACCCATATGTACTGATGGACATATTCGGTTATGGTAAAGCCGCACTTTTCCCAAAAATGAATTCGTGCATTATTTTCAGGGGTGTCCTCAGCTTCCACCTCGATCAGCATGCTGTCGTATTTATTTCCATCGAGTGACCATGCTGCTATATATTCAACCAGGTCCCGTCCCATCCCCTTTTGCTGACATGTTTCTAGGACGGCGAGATAATCAATTAATAGGACACAACTACCTTCCCCGTTGCCAGTCAAAGCCATCGCAGCCGCCTCATCTTTAATAAATGCTATATGAAGTTGGCAAATCCCCTTTTGAAACATATTTCGAATCACTTTCTCCGGCTTGGCGCCTTTCCCCGCAAAGGCTTGATCATATACTACTTTAGCCTGTTTCCATAATTTTTCGTCCCATTCCTCAATGGTCTTAAATTCCACTATAATTCACCTCTATCAGCATTTTCCCCTATTATACCTCTTCCTTAACTTTCATCTTCATGTGAAAATGAATAGGAATAATAAACTTTCTTTTATCGGTCCCCGTCTATTATATATGATCAGAAAAAATCTTCGATTAGCCAGAGGAAGGAGGCGTTCATCCTGGAAGATTTCGTTGCAGAAATGCTAGACATGGAAGACACCGAAGGATTGCTAAATGAAATTATGGACAGATACGGCCAGGACGTTTTGCAGCTTGTTTTTTCTTATGTGAAAAACAAAGCGCTTGCCGAGGATTTGACACAGGATATTTTTGTAAAATGCTACAAATCCCTCCATACATATAAACGCAATGCGAAAATGAAAACTTGGATTCTAAAAATTGCTTCAAACCATTGCAAGGATTATTTACGAAGCTGGTATTACAGGAAGGTGCAGGTCACTGAAAAAATAGCCGATTTTACAGGTTCTGTTCAGCAAGATGCAGAACAGGCACTACTGGAACAAGAAGCTGAAAGCACCCTCTCTCTTGCATTGCTGGCAATCCCGATAAAATACCGCGAAGTTATTTACCTATTCTACTTTGAGGAATTGACGTTGAAGGAAATGGAGTCGGTTATAGCTGTTAATCAAAATACGATTAAATCCAGATTAAAGCGTGCCAGGGTATTATTAAAAAATGAACTTGAGAGGTGCGAAAATGGAAAATAGGCTTAAAAAACTAAAACAATCAATGAAAAGCACAGTTTTTCAGGACCTGACCTTTAATGAAAAACAAAAGGAAGCCATCAGGAAAAACGTAAAACAAGAGAATTATCTTGAAAACATCATGCAGCTTCTTGTAACTGAAAGAACTGGCATGGATTTGATTAAGCTTTTACGGGCACGAAGAATAACGAGATTCGAAGAACAGGAAGGCTTCATTTATACTATCCTTCACGAGCTCGAGCAGGAAGGACTGTTAACACATCGATGGGATGAAAGTGAATACAAATTCTATATTTTGAATCGTAAGGGATTAAAACTGCTTAGGAAAATGGAAAAATCTAGCCTTGAGATTTTACCTCTCCTTCAAAGGCTAGTATTAGGTGAAGGCTCATGATGAATAAAATAGAATTTTTGAATGCCGTCAATAAAAATATCCGCTCCAGGGAAGCAAGAGAAAAGGTGTCAAAAGAGCTCGAACAGCATATCAAACAAACAACGGATGAGCTGCAGAATCAAGGGATTCCTCTTACCGAAGCCGAACTAAAAGCGGTGGAACAGATGGGAAGCCCGCTTACACTAGGTGCAAAATTCAACCAGCTATATAAACCTAAAATGGATTGGGTCCTTGCTATTCTTTTCTTGGTAGCTTTAGGTCTGGGAGTTTTGCCGCTTATAGTTTTGGGGAATAGCTTTCACCATTTAAAATGGGGTTCGAAAATTGCCGGAATGATTGCTGGAATTGTGATTGTCTTTGGCCTGCAGCTGGTGAATTATAAAAGCTGGGAAAAACGGGGAATGTATTTTTACATTTTCGCAACTACTGTGTTGCTGATAGCTTTAAACGCACAGCACTTCTTTCCTTTTATGCTTTACATTAACGGGCGGCCATATTTTAAATTTGGGCCATTTTTAACAGATGCCAGCATTGTTCTTCCTATTTATTTGGTAGCCTGGTCATCCTTTTTTGTAAACAGTAAAATAAAGCTATGGATGCTCGGAATTTTATTCTTCCCTTCACTAATTTTATTATTGAATACCTCAAATCTCACAATCGTTGGTATTTATGTGGTAATGGTTATGGTTATGTTCTGGTTCAGCGGCCGCTCCCATATTTTAAGAACTTCCTTGGTAATGGCTATAATTGGAGCAGGAGCACTATTTTTCATCTGGTCCAATTCTCATGAACTTCAAAAACGATTTTCTGCTTTTCTTTTTCCTTATAATGATCCTAATTCAGCTGGATTTATGGCAATCCGGGCCAAAGATATTCTAAGTGAGGCAAAATGGGGATTCCAGGCAATCCCAAAAGATGGTCTGCTTATCCCGGGATCACATGCAGATTTAGTGCTTTTATCGCTAACTTATTCACTAGGCTGGGGATTTTCCTTGATCCTGCTGGCGTTATTATCAGTTATTATCATAAAAATGGCATTAACTTCAGCAAATATAACCACCCTTTTTGGGAAATTGCTGGTTATCGGGGGGATGACCATCTATGCAGTCCAATTGTTATATAACGTTGGGATGATATTCGGTCTATTCCCTATTGCCGGTATGTCCCTTCCGTTCATCAGTTACGGCACCATTCCTATTCTCATCAATAGCATCGTCATTGGATTATCTCTCAGTATATATCGCCGTAAGGCATTCGTTTGAGTGCATATTTTAAAGCATCGGTTAAAACGATGCTTTTTTTTAGGCTGTTTTCTAAAAGATTGTTGTTTTGTAAATAGGTTTTTAAAAGCAAATCGTTGAAAAAGAAGTTGATTGAAACGGGAGGTGCGAGCTCCTCGAAAATGCTATCGCATTTCCTTCGTGCGGTGTTGGATTCTAGGAAGCTGATTCAACGTCCTGCGGGAGCAGCGGGACAGGTGAGACCCCACAGGCGCTTTGCGCCGAGGAGGCTCACCGCTCGCCCCGCGGAAAGCGAGCATCCTGGAGTGGAAATCAACTACTCCTTAAATAGTAACAAAGTATACGAAAACAGCCTTTTTTATTATGGAGCAAAGTGAAAATGCATATTAATTCGTAAAAAAATAATAATAAAGGAAGAGGTGATCACATGGATAAAGAGAGTTTAAAACTTACTTCTTCTGAAATAGGAACTTTATGGGGCCAATATATTAACGGAACATTGGTCGATACGGTAAACAGATATATGGTATCGATTATTGAGGATGAATCAATAAAATCACTTTTTAAAGAAGCAATAGAGATCTTCAGCAGGCAAAAAAAACAGCTTGTTTCTTTCTTCGAAAAGGATGGTTTCCCTGTTCCAATTGGATTCAACGAATCAGATTTATATAAAGGTGCAGATAGATTATATACCGATATTTTTTGTTTGAACTATTTACATATCATGACCATGCACGGCTTACTTGGCCATACAACATGCTTAAGTGTGTCTGTCAGAAAAGACTTACGTGATTTTTACGATTCATGTGATAATGATGGAAAGAAGATGTACCATCAAACCATTGAATTATTAATTGAAAAAGGTAAATTTCAAAGAGATCCTTATTTCTATCCAACAGAAAAACCTGAATATATCTCGAGCAAGGATTTTATAGACGGATATTTTGGGAAAGGCAGACGGTTATCCGCAACTGAAATTATTAGTATTTCTTTTAACCTTAAAAAGAATATTATGGCTAAAACACTTACAATCGGCTTTAGCCAGGTAGCTCAATCAAAAGAAGTAAGACAGTTTTTTAGTGACAAAGAGGAAACGACAGATGAACATATTCAGGAGTTTTCAAAAATTATGCACAATGACAATCTGCCAGTCCCTATGTCGCTCGAAACGGAAGTGACGATTTCAACTGTCCCGCCATTTTCAGATAAACTTATGATGTACCATGTTGGGTTCCTGTTTCAGACAGCGCAGGTCTTCCATGGAACTGGTTTAGCATCAGCCATGCGAATGGATCTGGTAGCTTCATTTGAAAAAATCATCCTAAAAAATTTACTGTCAACGAAACAATGGTTTGATATCATGGTCAAAAACAAATGGCTCGAACAGCCGCCGCTTGCCCCTAACAGAAAAGAAATATCTAATACGGATTAAAAGCTGTTAGAATAAATCAGGGTTGATAAACACTTAAAAAGCAAAGCCAATGAAACAAGTCGGCTTTGCTTTTAATTTTAACTGTTTCTCTTTTCTAAAATAAAACCAATCTTATTTAATGCCCTTTCAAGATTAGCTTCTATGCTTACCTTTTGCAGGTTTACATTTGTTTGTATCGCTTTGATGGCTAAATCAGGGTGCAAACCGGTTAAAATAGGTGTTACTCCAATTAATTCTAATAAATTTACAATCTTCAACAATGAGGCGCTAACTAGATTGTTGATTTTCAATATGCCGGATAAATCAATCACTAAATATTCGAGTGACAATTCCTGGCTTTTTGTAAGTGCCAGAAAAATAATATTTTCTGCGCGGAGTTCATTAATTATCCCAATGATAGGAAGTATAGCGACTCCTTTCGTAATTGGGACAAATGGAGCTGAAAGACTTTGAATTTCTTTATTTGCATTATCCAATTCCAAAACATAGGTAAGTAACGAACTCATCGTTTCAAATAGTTCGATATGTTTTTCTGTAAATTCAAAAGATTTAGTATCTAACCCGCATATGGTCCCATAATTTTCTCCATCACCATAATAAATAGGAATTCCGATAAAACAGCCACTGCCCAGACCTTTTGTAACGTTAAGAGACACAGTTAAATCGCTCTTATTTATATCAGGAATTATAAGGATTTCGCGGCCGTGATCGACGCTTAATTTACAAAAGGTTTCTTCAAAAGGGAGAGCATCTCCTTCTTCAAGAAGTTTTTTACCATGATTCCAAACTTTAACAATTTGATTTGTACTCTTATCATTCTTCGCAATGAACAGCGTATTAATATCGATGATTTTGCTCATCATTTGAAGGATGCTTTCTGCTGCATCGTCGAAATTCTTAAATGTTTTTAATGAGTTTTGAATTCTCGCTGAGATTTGCATTCACATTGAACCTTTCAGATCAGTATTTTCCGGTAAATTATACCCTTTTTTTATGTCTTTATAACAAATCTATCTATCCTTCGTAATAAAAAGAGATATTCTCTATCGCAACAATGGTATACTCGTTCTCTATCTCTATTATTTGCTGAAAAATATCAGAAACGAAATCGGCCGTGAATACTTGGGTGATTGGATTTATGCTATCCTTCTCCATATATGTAACTTCATATTTGTGCATCTCATTCTCCCCCTGCTGTTATAAAAAGCTTGTCGGAATCCTTTACCCATATTTACTTGATTTCTAACTTATCCGCCATCTGCTGATGATTAGTGTTAAATAATAGTCAGATCTGACTGCCTATTAATCTCTTCCAAAAAAGAATACAATGAAAGAAATAATACGCACACGGGGAGTAAAACGATGAAAAGAAAAACGGCCATTGTCACCGGTTCTTCAAGCGGATTTGGAATGTTATGCTCGCTTGAACTTGCTAAAAAAGGATTCCATGTTATTGCAACGATGAGAGATAAGGCAAAATCTGAAACTATCTTAACGCTGGCCAAAGAACAAAAACTGCTCGATAAAATCGAGGTCCATCCTCTGGATGTCACTTCAATAGAATCAATAAATGCCTTTATGGTAGAGTTATCTGGATTTGATTCGATTGATGTACTCGTTAATAATGCAGGTTTAGCGATTGGTGGATTTTGCGAGGAAGTTCCCCTTGAGGAGTACCGCAGGCAATTTGAGACGAACTTTTTTGGTGTTATCTCAGTAACC
This sequence comes from Neobacillus sp. PS3-34, assembly GCF_030915465.1. Lineage (GTDB taxonomy): Bacteria > Bacillota > Bacilli > Bacillales > Cytobacillaceae > Neobacillus_A. The sequence goes on along the minus strand of NZ_CP133267.1, from coordinate 4,262,246 downwards.
CAGGCACTGCTCCCTTTAATGAGAGCAAATGGGCGCGGAAGAATTATCAATATGAGCAGCATTAGCGGAAAAGTGGGCTTTCCAGGGTTATCGCCTTATGTAGCATCAAAGCATGCGCTTGAGGGTTTTAGCGAAAGTTTAAGGCTTGAACTCAAGCCATTTGGAATTGATGTTGTGTTAGTTGAACCGGGATCGTATTCGACTAATATTTGGTCCGGCCTGGATAACACAGAAATAAAGAAGGATTCCCCTTACCGCTCCTATATGGAAACTATTTTTTCTATTATTGAAAGTGGCAAACAAGAACATGGTGATCCCCTAGAAGTGGCAGTTCTGGTTGCCCAAATAGCTTCTCAGCAAAAAGCTCCTAACCTGAGATATGTTATTGGGAAAGGCGTAAAGAAGAACCTTTTTTTGAAGAATCTTGTTCCCTGGAAGATCATAGAAAAGGCAGTGGTGAAAAGGTTAATAAAATAGCGTAGCTTAATTCCAATTTTACCCATGCTGATTTTCAGGTTTAATTTTTCAAAAATTGTGGTAAATAAAGAATGTAAGGCCAATAAATGATGAAGGGACTGGGAAGCGATGATTCGACCAACAGCGACTTCGGAATATGGCACTTTAAGGGAAGGTACTTTTGCCTTCAGGGCGAAAGGAACACTGGTCCTTAATCGATGGACTATATATCGGTAAGGCCCAGAAGCTTTATCTCCTCCCAATGTAAAAAGGAAAAACGCGAACTGATCGGTTCGCGTTTTTTCTTCGTATAGGAAATTATAAAATTAATGAATGGTTATCCTTTCTACCAAGTTGTATTAATCTAGCTCCAGCGCCCAGCCCCTCGGGGTCATAAGCCAAATCACTACAGAAATCAGGATTTCCTGCGTGATTCGTCTTATGCCTGTCGGGGCTAACCAGGGCGCTTGCGCCTTTTGTTCTTTGCCTATGATAAACTATCTTAATGCAGCTGGTTCTCTTTCGATGCTTAAAATTTGATAAAGCTCTTCAAGCTTTTGTATTTGGTAGGTTGGGACAATTTCAGTTTCGTTGGGCTTATTTGTGGGGTTGAACCAGCATGTGTCCAGACCGGCAAGCTGCCCACCATAAATATCCGCGCTCAAGGAATCTCCGATAATTAATCCTTGTTTCACACTAAAATTTGGAATCCGCGCAAAAACATAATCAAAATACTCCTTCATTGGCTTTTGGAAGCCAGTGTCCTCTGATACAAATATATCTTTAAAAAGCGGATATAACCCTGAATTACGGAGGCGTTTATCCTGAGTTTTAGAAACACCATTAGTTACAATATAAAGGTCAAATTGATTTTGGAGGTCTGTTATCAATTCTATCGCTCCATTTATAAGCTGATGCCCTTCTTCTAGGAAACTGCGATACTTCTTTTCAAGTAAAGGTCCTTCAACCTCTTGGCCGTATTCCTTAAATAAAATGGAAAACCGGGTATTCACTACGTCTTCACGATTTAATTTGCCTTCTTCAAACGACTTCCAGAGACCTTGATTTATTTTTTTATAATTTGCTTCGATTTCAGAAGTTAACGGGATTTTTTGGTCATTAAACAGCCTTTGTAACGCTGACTTTTCAGTTGCGCCAAAATCCAAAAGTGTATCATCAACATCAAAAAATAATGTTTGGTATTTTTTCACCTTGATCTCCCCATTTGAGTTTTTGTATATATATCAGATGAACCTGGATTCTTACGATCATCGCCTGATTTAATTACAATAATACCACCAGCAATGACCAGTACACCAATTAGGTGCCTGAGAGTAAAAGGGACTTTTTCAAGACCGAATAATCCTAAGGAATCCCACACTAAAGCAAAACCCAGCTGTGAGGTAAGCACAATAGAGATGGAAAACGTTGGACCCAGCAGCCTAATACCCTTCACGAGACATATTACCACTCCGGTACCGATTAGACCGGTGAACCAGTACCATGTTTTCATATTTTGCAAGATAAATAGATGTTTACCCTCAAAGATTAGACCCATTGTAAGAGAAGCTAAGAATCCCATCCCTAAAACTAATGAAGTCGTTGCCCATAGCCCTGAGCGTTCATTTACTTTACTGTTGAAAATATTTTGCAGACTCACCAGAGAACCTGCGATAAGTGACAATAATACCCCTTGTATCATCAAATTTACTCTCCAATGCTGATTATTTAGAATGCTAAATGTTTCCCTGCTTCCTGATTAAAAAATCTACTCGTAGATATTGTGATTTGCCAGCGCACTTAATCTTTTTCTGTCCTTCACCGTGATGAATCCTTTGTTTCGCTCAACCAGACCATTTGTACAAAACCGGTGGATTACCCGATTTAAATGTCTATAGCTGGTTCCGATTAAGTTAGCTGCATCCGGTAATGTGGAAGTGCTTATTTCCCCTTTAAAAAGAGAATCGGAATCATCAAAAGAGACAGACAATAAATAACTGGCCAAGCGTACCTCTACCGGATACATCAAATTGAAGCGCATCGAGTTGGATTTAATGTGAAACTTTTGTGTGATGATTTCCAGTAAAAATTGCAGCAACGGCGCATATTCATTTCCGTATTTTTTCAGCCATTGATGGTGGATGCCAATCATAATTACAGGTGATACTGCCTCAACTGTATTGATAAAGTCTATATCCCGTACATATTCAATATCCCCGATTACTTCCAGAGGTGTTTTAAAAGAGAGAATCAAGGTTTTTCCTTCTGCTGAGGTCGTAAAGATTTTAATTTTCCCCTTAACAAGTACGTACAGATATTGTGAAGCTTCTCCCTGTGAACAGATAGGTTCACCCTCATCAAAGCTGTATAGGGACAAATACGGTTTTATTTGTTCATTAAAAATGGTGTCTATACGATGGGCAAGCAAATAATGATTCAGTTGGTCACGATCTTTAATTTCATTCATTGCCCGATTCACCCCGAGTCTTTCAACTGTCAGATTTCAAAATTTCTTTCTATTATAACCTTAATATCACGATACCGGCTATCATCATTAAGATGCCAATAACCTGTTGAACCCTCATTTTCTGTTTTACCACTCCGAACCACCCGTTGATGTCAATTAAAAAAGTAAGACACAGCTGGGCAATGAGCAAGGCAGCGATAGTAAGTGTTACGCCGATCTGCTGAATGGCCGTGACATTACTGAAAATAATGACAGCCGCTAAGGCGCCGCCAGTTAAATATAACGGTTCTACTTGCTTAAACCTTTGCCATTTTCCGTCCCGGACGAAAATCAGAATTAGCAGCGCCATTAGGAATCCTGTCAACTGTGTGATGGTTGCAGCTTGCCAGGTGCCAATATCATGGCTTATTTGGGAATTGGCAACTCCTTGCAGGGTTATTAAGGCCCCACCTAAAAATGCAAATAAAATTCCTCTCATTTTGTTCTCCCCATTTTTAATTTCTTAATTTTATTAAAGAATAAACCCAGATATTTTGGAAAGGACATATGTCTTCAAACTGTAAAAGAATATGTTCCCCCCGAGAATATTGGACCCAAAACATACATGCCAACTCGCCCCCCATTTAAATTCCCTCACAAAAAAACACCCCTTTAGAAAATGATTTCTAAAGGGGTGAAAATTACATTTTCAGCATATTATTTAATGGCCTTAATGATTTGTCTGGATTTTTTTGCGGCATAGAGTCTGGCTGTGATTGCAGGAAACACGAATTATTGTTGGCAGCCAGTGGGCTAAGGGTGTCTGAGGGTATTTTGTTCTCAATCATTTTTTCCCGATCAATGTCTTCCTTTTTTAAAAGAAGATGGATTTTCAACATGGATGGGGTACCTTCTTAAAACTGCTTCTCCGCTATATAGAGCGAATATTGGATCAGACTACTGACAAATTGATTAAGGCTTGCGAACCGCTCATCCTGTGTCTGACCTTTTTTCCAGCGGAAATAAATTTGCTGGCAAATTACAGCGAGCTTGAAGTACGCAAAGGTCAGATAAAAATTCATATTAGAGATGTCACGGCCGCTTTTCTTTGCATAGTATTCCATGAACTCGTTTCTGGTAAAGAAACCTGGCATGGCTGTGATCGGCAGTTTTCCCATGCCTCTTTTTAAAAGCTCGGAGTCATCAGGTTCAATCCAATAGCTCATCGCAGCACCCAGATCTGCGAGTGGATCACCAACCGTAGTCATTTCCCAATCAAACAAGCCCACCATTTTGGTAAATTGGGCGTCAAACATGGAGTTGTTCAATTTGTAATCATAATGGATGATAGAAGGTGTGCCTGAAACAGGAATATGGCTTAACAGCCATTGTTTCAGCCTTTCAACGCCTTCGATCAGGTCTGTTTCCGACCGTTCATACCGCCTGATCCAGCCTTCAACCTGCCTTTCCATAAAACCGTCGGGCTTGGTCATTTCAAATAATTTCGTTTTTGAATAGTCAATACTGTGCAAAGCGACCAGGTTATCAACCATTGTTCCTGATATTTTCCGGCACATAGCTTCTGTCGGTGTTACCCCCTCAGGAAACTCAGTATCGAGAACAATCCCGTGCTTTCTCTCCATTATAAAAAACGGACTTCCAATGATATTTTGATCAGCGAAAACCAAGGGCTTTGGCGCTGGTGGAAAATGGGGATGAATTTCTTTCAAAACCTGGTACTCCCTCTCCATATCATGAGCTTTTGGAGCAACCTGACCGAGCGGCGGCCGCCTTAACACGGCTTCCCATTCACCCTTTTTCAGCTGGTAAGTTAAATTCGAACGCCCAACACTAAATTGCTCTATCGTTAAAGGGCCATCTGGCAGATCAGGAAAATGATTTTTTAAAAATGCTTCAATTTTTGTTATATCCAATTCTTCACCTTTTCGGATTGGAATCGTATCAGACGCCATTGTGCTCCTCCTTTTGTTTTTTACCTCTGCGCCAAATACATGGGCAGGGATCGTTGCAAGTGCCTCTTCCTGCTTTTTGATAGCCGTCCTTCTTTGTTCACTCTTACTTGGACATTTACAATACATGAGCACCGCCATCAACTACTAAAACATCACCCGTAATAAAATCTGAGGCAGGTGCTGCTAAAAACAGCGCAACACCCTTAAGGTCTGTTTCTGACCCGAATTTCCGTAATGGTGTTCCTTCCAGGATTCCTTCGCCACCCACTTCAAGCAGGCCTTTTGACATTTTAGTTGGGAAAAATCCCGGAGCAATTGCGTTCACATAAATACCACTTGGCCCCCATTTAGCGGCGAAGTCCTTTGTAAAGGTTATAACAGCTCCTTTACTAGAGTTATAGCCAATCGCATTCATATATTTAGGGTTAGATCCTTTTAAGCCAGCTACAGAAGCAATATTAATGATTTTTCCGGACTGCTGTTCGAGCATGACGCGGCCAACTGCCTGGGACATTAAAAAGGTTCCGGTCACGTTTACGTTAATAACCTTTTGCCACGCATCCAGTGGCATTTCCTCTACCGGTGCACCCCATGATGCCCCGCTGTTGTTGACAAGAATATCAATACATCCGAATTTTTCCTTCGTTTTATCAACAACGTTTTGGACATCCTCTGGTTTTGTAATATCACACTGTATTGCAAGGGATTCCACTCCAAGCTTCCTAAGCTGTTCACTTACTTCTTCGCATGCCTCAAGATTTCTTGAGCACACCACTACGTTTGCGCCTGCTTCAGCAAATCCCTCTGCGATCTGTTGGCCAAGCCCGCGCCCGCCGCCTGTAACGATCGCCACTTTTCCTGTTAAATCAAACAAGTCCTTAACATGCATGAACGCTGCCTCCTTATTGATGCTTTTTTAATTCATATCTCGCAATCGCCCTCTTATGGACTTCATCCGGACCGTCAGCCAATCTCAACGTTCTGATATTAGCCCATGCCGCTGCCAGTGTAAAATCATCACTGACTCCGGCTGCCCCAAACGCCTGAATGGCACGGTCAATTACCTTTAAAGCCATATTTGGTGCGATCACTTTAATCATCGCGATTTCAGCCTTCGCCTCTTTATTGCCGACGGTATCCATCATGTATGCTGCCTTAAGTGTCAACAGCCTTGCCTGCTCGATTTCAATTCTCGATTCGGCAATCCATTCCTGAACAACACCTTGATCCGCGACTTTCTTTCCGAAGGCTGTACGATTCTGAACGCGTTTACAAAATTCTTCAAGTGCCCTTTCGGCTGCACCAATTGATCTCATGCAATGATGAATCCGGCCTGCGCCTAGGCGTCCCTGGGCAATCGCAAACCCTTTACCTTCACCCCAAAGCATGTTGTCAGCTGGAACGCGCACATCCTTAAATTCGATTTCTGCATGTCCATGCGGAGCATGATCATAGCCAAACACCGGCAGTACTCTTTTAATCGTGACCCCTGGTGTTTCTAACGGCACAAGGATCATGGACTGCTGCTCATACTTAGCTGCATCGGGATCATTTTTACCCATTACAATTGCGATTTTACAGCGTGGGTCTCCTGCGCCCGATGACCACCATTTTGTTCCGTTGATGACGTATTCATCTCCATCACGAATAATACTTGCCTGGATATTTGTAGCATCAGATGAGGCAACATCCGGTTCTGTCATGGAAAAACAGGAACGGATTTCGCCATTCAAGAGTGGTTTTAACCACTTTTCTTTTTGTTCTTCAGTTCCATACCGGACCAGTACCTCCATATTTCCGGTATCAGGTGCAGCACAGTTAAATACCTCTGGAGCTATGCTTGATCTGCCCATAATTTCACAAAGGGGAGCATATTCAAGATTTGTCAGCCCTTCTCCATACTCACTGTCTAGCAAAAATAAATTCCATAACCCTTTTTCCATTGCTCTTTTCTTCAGTTCTTCCATGATGGGTGGAACCTTTGAAAAACGGTCTTGTTTATCAAGCTGATCATTATACAGGTTTTCATTTGGATAAACGTATTCCTCCATAAACTCTGTTAGCCGGATTTGGTATTCCTTCACTTTTTCGGAATGATCAAAATTCATGAATACACCTCATTTCCATACCAACATACTATCTAGTCGGTATGTAATTATTTTAATAATATACTAAATTTTCCGAAAAATTAATTTAGATTTCCCCATTTGAAATATGTTATTAATCCGAACAAGCTCAAAGCTCTATTTTCACCTCGCTTTTTCATGGATAGCAATAAACCCAGCAACTTACTGCCGGGTCTCCACTACCTTAATTTATCGTTATTCTTAGTATTGATGAAATAATACCTCTCCCTTTATTACCTCAGCGCCCGTCTGATTGACCGCCTCCACAATAAAACGCAATTGACTGCCGTTTTTTTCAGCAAACTGAGCTTTAAGAGTGATTACGTCGCTTAAAGATACCATCCCTTTAAAGCGGATTTTATAATCCTGAATAAAGCCATCTTCATAATAGGAAGTAAACAGTTTGGCCAAATTGCCCATTGTCCACATCCCATGTGCAATGATTCCCTGCAGGCCCGCTTTTTTGCTTCTTCGTCAATCGTATGGATAGGATTATAATCACCAGATGCACCGGCATATTTAATAAGCGTCAGCCTGTCGACAGGCTCCAGCTGAATTTCCTCGATTGAATCACCGATTTGCAGCGAATTAAGAGTGCTCATCCCACCAACACCTTCCTTACAGCCTCAGGAATAATAATAATCGAGGTTGAGGAAAAACAGATCGTTCCCCCGGTATCTTCCCCATAGCTTTCGATGATTAGGAATCCCATTTCTCCCAGGGCTCCCTTCCGCTCGAAATAATTTTTTAAAACCGAATAACAGAGTATTTCTTCTCCAACTAGCAAGGGTCTTTCATAATGAAATGACTGCTCACCGTGAATAAGTCCTTTATTGGGCAGCCTCAGACCCTCAATATTTCCGTAATCAAAAACGCGTGGAAAAGTAGGTGGAGCAATATTGCTTTGATACCTCGATTTCCGTCCCGTTTCTTCGTCTACATAAATCGGATGAGGGTCGCCGATGGCTTCAGCAAATTTCTTTACAGCGCCTCGTTCCACGTAATTTTTCACCTTGCCTGATTGAGCTCCAATAAGATGTTTATACAATTTTACCCCACCTCTTTTTTAGTTTTTTGGCCCGCCTGCTACATAAATAACCTGGCCGTTAACAAAGGAGGATTTTTCATCCGCAAAGAACGCGACAGCATTCGCGATATCAGCTGGTTTTCCACTTCGGCCAACAGGAATATTGGAAACGCTGTGTTTAATCAAGTCGTCAAAGGAAATGCCGATTCTCGCTGCTGTTTCCTTTGTCATTTCTGTTTCAATGAAACCGGGCGCAACGGAATTTGCAGTAATTCCATATCTGCCCAGTTCAATCGCTATTGTTTTGGTAAAGCCCTGCAATCCTGCCTTGGCCGCAGCGTAGTTTGCCTGTCCTCGGTTTCCTAGGGCAGAGGTGGAAGAGATATTAATGATGCGGCCATATTTTTCTCAACCATGTATTTCTGAGCAGCACGGGTTGCGTTAAATGAGCCTTTTAGGTGCACATCCATAACTGTTTGCCAGTCAGTGTCCGTCATTTTAAATAAAAGGTTATCGCGGATTACTCCTGCATTATTAACTAAAATATCCACTGGTCCAAATGCTTCATTAACTTCTTTGAAAGCCTGGTCTACTTGCTCTGAATCTGTTACATTCGCAACCTTTGAAAATACTTCGTATCCTTTTTCAAGCAGTTCACTTGTCGTTTCAGCAAGGGCCACCTCGTTTAGGTCAATAAACGCTACCTTTGCTCCTTCTTCCGCAAAAAGCTGTACAATGCCCTTTCCTATTCCGCGGCTTCCTCCTGTAACGAAGGCCACTTTCCCCTCAAATCTGCCTGCCATAGCGGTTCCTCCCCCAAAATTTATAGAATTTGTTATCGTTTACAATTTAATTTTAAATGAACTGTCCAACTTTCACATGGCCTTTGATTAAATTTCTGGCGATAATCATGCGCTGAATCTCATCTGTACCGTCATAGATTCTCCACAGCCTTGCCTCACGGTACCATCTCTCGATTGGCAGCTCCCTTGTATAACCCATTCCTCCATGAATTTGGAGAACGCGGTCTACGACGCGGTTCCCCATATTCGATCCATATAACTTCGCCATTGATGCCAGATGGCGATTGTCCTCGCCAGCATCAAGAGTAAATGCGGCGTTAAGTACAAGCCATTTAGCAGCTTCAATTTCGACGGCAGAGTCCGCTATTTGCCACTGTATGGCCTGTCTTTCTGCAATTGGCTTTCCAAAAGTAATCCGTTCCTTTGAATAATCAATGGCCATTTGCAATAATCTTTCCGCAGATCCTACTGCCCTCGCTCCAACAATCCAGCGGGCAAAGCCAATCCATTCAAGCCCTAGGTTATAGCCTTTATGCAATTCGCCTAGAATATTTTCTTCAGGAACACGTACATTATCGAATACCAATCCTGCCGGTCCCCATTCGCCCATTGTATGTATATATTCTGACTTCCAGCCCATATCCCGGTCAGCTATAAAACAAGTAACTCCCTCACGGCCACTAGTTGCCTGATGTCTTTCTTTGTCTGTAATGGCAATTACCATTACAAAATCTGCTTCGTTGCCTCCGGTGATAAAGGTTTTTTCCCCATTCAGCACCCATTCGCTTCCATCTTTTACGGCTGACATTTTAATGTTTTGTGTATCTGAGCCTGCACCCGGTTCTGTCATTGCAAAGCATGACTTTTTATCGCCGTTAATCGTTGGGATTAAATACTTTTGTTTTTGTTCTTCATTTCCATAATAAAGGATGTTATCAGCTGAGCCGCCGAATTGGAAGGGTACAAACGTTTTGGATACTTCCATTATAACAATCGCCATCATCATCTGGCCAAGATCGGCACCGCCGTATTCTTCAGGGGTGTTAATTCCCCAGAAACCCGCTTCCTTTGCTTTCAATTGTAATTCTTTTAGCTTCCCTGGAGGAAGGCTGGGCTTCCCTTCTCTTTCGTTCCTTAAAACATCATTTTCCAGTGGGATCAATTCTTTTTCAACAAACCTGCGAATTGTTTTTTGAACCATCCTCTGTTCATCTGTCAAACGTAAGTGCATACCTTTCACTCCATTCTTAATCTTGGAATCTTATTTATAAAAATAATAGGAACAGCAGCACATACAGGGGTTATTTTTAATAGCTTGCGGTATTAATACTCTTATGGCTTTAAAATTAGTTTTCCTTTCGTTTGGCGGGACTGTAAAAGGCGATGGACTTCCGCTGCCTGCTCCAAAGGGTAAACTCCTCCAATGGTCAGCTTCAGTTTGCCCTCAGCCAGATACGACATCATTTCCTGCATGCTGAATTGGATTAATGCCGGTTTTCTCATTATTTGCGGCAGGAAAAATCCGATTACAGATTGGTTTCTTTCCATAAGAGAGGAAGGATAGAATCTGCTTTGCTCACCACTGGCAACCCCATAAATTACCAGTCGCCCAAACGCAGCCAGACACTTAAGTGTTTTATGAAATATTTCACCACCGGCCATTTCGAGAGCGACGTCCACTCCTTTCCTGCCTGTTGCGTCCAGTACCCTTTCCTCCCAGCCATCCTCTGTATAGTTAATAAGGACATCTGCACCCATTTCCTTCGCGAGGGCCAGTTTATCCTTCGAGCTGGCAGTGGCTATTACCTGTCCTGCACCAAATAATTTTGCGAGCTGCACGGCAAGTGTTCCAACCCCGCCCGCCGCGGCATGGACCAGGACGCTTTCGCCCTGTTCGAGCCGTCCCATTGTTTTTAAAATATGGTAAGCGCTTAATCCCTGGAGCGGCAATGCGGCTGCCTCTTCAAACCCCAGCTGTTCAGGAATGGGAATAAGGCCACGGCTATCCGCAAGCACATATTCAGAATAACCTCCCGATTCAATCAATGTGACTACCTTCATACCTGGTTTAACGTTCGTAACGTTTTCGCCCACCTCAACAACAACACCGGCAACCTCAGCTCCCGGTATGAATGGGAGTGGTGTTTTTACAACATACTGTCCTTCACGTCTGGCTGTATCGGCATAATTGACTCCGATTGCATGTATTTCAATCAGTACTTCATGGCCATTAGGCACCGGTTTTTCAAGTTCAGCCATATTTAGCACTTCCGGACCTCCGTATTTCTGCAGTTGTACAACCTTCATAGTTATCCTCCTTATCTTCCTGTAAAATTAGGTTTTCTCTTTTCCTTAAAGGCGGCTAAACCCTCTTTATGGTCCGCAGTTGTAACCATCATGGTCTGGGTAATCCGTTCCTGTTCAAGGATTTCTTCCAGCGTTGAACTTAACGAATGATCCACGAGCTTTTTGATCATGCCATAAGCGCGGCCTGGTCCACTTGCAAATTCTTCGGCAATCTTTAGGGTCTCTTGTTCCAACTGCTCGAGCGGCACGAGATAGTTGACCACGCCGAGCTGGTGCAATCTTTCTGCGGGAATTGGTTCAGCACTGAAAAAGAATTGCTTTGCAAGATGCGGTCCTACAAGGCGGGGTAAAAAATAGGAACCCCCTCCATCGGATATTAACCCGACCTGAGAGAAACTAAGGGCAAACTTACTATCATCCGCTGCCACAATCAAGTCACATGCAAGTGCCAAATTAAAGCCTGCCCCGGCAGCAAAGCCGTGTACCGCAGCAATGATCGGTTTTTCAGTTGCCTTCATCGTCAGGATGCACTCATTTAGCCTTCCGATATGTTCATAAACCTCAACGGAATTTGCCATACCCATCGATTTGACATCCCCTCCCGCACTGAAGGAACGACCAGCACCCGACAGAACAATCGCGCGGATTTCCGGATTTTGATGTGCATCGCTTAGTGCAGTTGTTAAGCCAAGTATCATATCAGGACTGAATGCATTTAAGCTGTCAGGCCTGTTCAAGGTTATGGACAAAACCGCCCCTTGTTGTTTGATCAATAAATGTGCATTTGTCATTGCACTCTCCCTTTCCATTACATAATTAACCAGCCACCATCAACCAGAATATCTGATCCTGTCATATAGGAGGCTTCACTAGAAGCTGCAAACGCGATGACATTGGCTATTTCATCTGATTTTCCAGCCCGTTTAAGCGCTGTATTTCTCTTGATGGCTTTTACAAATTGTTCATTTAGCATTCCCTGCTCCGTTAAAGCCGTTTCCACAAAACCTGGAGAAACGGAATTTACCCGGATACCGTATGGCGCTAGCTCCAATGCAAGTGCCCTTGTAAAATTGATGACTCCTGCCTTCGCCGCACTATAATGAGGAATTTGTGCGCCTGCGGTGCCCTGACAAGGAAGCTACATTGACGATAGAGCGGGCATGCAGAAATTCCCCATCGTTTTCGGCTGCTTTGGACATTAACCCCCCCAGCATTTTTGAGACCAAAAACACGCTTTTTAAATTCGTTTTCTGTACATAGTCCCAATCATTTGCCGACGTATCCATAATTTTGGATTGAACAGACCCGCCAGCATTATTGACCAATACATGCAAGTCGTTATATTGCTCCTTTATGAATTGGGAGAGTTCATAGACATCTTCTTCATCTGAAA